>JAJDAE010000193.1 GCA_029262035.1 Candidatus Zhuqueibacterota bacterium | reverse complement strand
CGTGGCATTGCCAGTTACATCAATCAATTCTACAATCCGAAACGGCTACATTCAGGAATTGGCTATTTGTCACCGGAACAATTTGAGAAAAATTATGATTAAACTATTAACTGTCCATTTTTTAGGAGGAAGATCACGACTAAACAGCAGCGCAATTTTTGAGTTTTGGCGGTCGGCAAAGTTTAGTTTGTTTTTATAGGTTCGTGCTGGTGTGTCGGCGCGGCTAACCTCGTAGTTTGGTCTGACACAAAATGATTGTAATTACGGAAAGTTGGCCCAACTAGTACATATCTAAATTGAGCGATTCTCCTGGGGGGTAGGTTTGTAGTACAAGCTTCAAGCTTGTTTGGGGTGGTTGGGACCACGCTAAAGCGTGTACTACACACCTGGTACCCAACAGCAAATTAATTTCAGGCTAAATCGCTCAACTTAGCACATAGTAATTTCTCGAAAGGTTAAGACATGAAAAAAATCGATTACAAACAAAAACTCAAACATCTGTACAAACCATCGCCTAAAAAAGTAGAAATAATTGATGTGCCTGCCATGAATTTTCTTATGATTGATGGAGAAGGCGATCCGAACACCTCCAAATCTTTTCAAGATGCTATAGAAACTTTATTTGCCCTTTCATACACTTTGAAATTCATGGTCAAGAAAGGTGAGCTTGCCATTGACTACGGCGTTTTGCCCCTCGAAGGATTGTGGTGGGCTGATGATATGACTCAATTTAATGTAGAAAAGAAAGAAGATTGGAAGTGGACGCTCATGATTATGCAGCCCGAGTTTATTTCACCCACAATGATAACTGAAGCAATTGAACAGGTTAAGCAAAAGAAAAATCCGGCTGGCTTGTCACGGGTTAGGTTTGAAGCTTTTAAAGAAGGAAAATCTGCGCAAACCATGCATATCGGCCCCTTTTCTGAAGAAGGTCCTACCGTCGAAAAAGTGCATTCTTTTATCGAAGAAAAAAGCAGCACCAGAGCCGGCAAACATCATGAAATTTACTTAAGCGATATCAGGCGTGCCGCACCGGAAAAGTGGAAAACAATTATCCGGCAACCCATGTTGTGAGTGTTATAACTCCCAAAAGCATAACCCGGCCGCCCGACAAATTCATGTCGAGTTCTGTTTAATAAATATCCTTTGATATAGTTTCCTCTTAATTATCCGGCAAAGTTAAACCTTCATCAAAAAGACTCCAAATCGGCAAAAACGACCTTGCTTGCTGCCTATTTTTTGTTATATTCGAGATGCATTTTAAAATTCGCAGGACGATAAAATGAAAATTAGAATCATTGGTATTCCACTCGATTTGGGTGCAGGACGCCGGGGCGTAGACATGGGGCCATCGGCCATGCGCATTGCCGGTATCGCAAAACGCTTACGGGATTTAGGACACGAAGTCATCGATGAAGGGGATATTACTGTTGTAACGCCGGAAGCACTGAAAGTAGAAGACCCAAAACTACGTTACTTGCCGGAAATAACAAAATCCGTAACCCGGCTGGCAAACTCTGTAACTGAAATTATGCAAACAGGAGATTTCCCTCTGGTTTTAGGTGGCGATCATTCTATCGCCATCGGCACAATTGGCGGCGTGGCACGGCATCTAAAAAAACAACAAAAAAAGCTGGGGGTAATCTGGGTTGATGCCCACGGTGACATGAACACGCACCAAACAAGCCCTTCGGGTAATATTCATGGAATGTCTTTCGCGGCAATTTTAGGCAAAGGGGCAAAAGAACTAACCGGCATTGGTGGTGATGAACCCAAAGTTGAGCCCGAAAATTCAGTTCTGGTTGGCGCACACAACCTGGACGGCAAAGAGCAAAACCTCATTAAAGAAGCAGGCATTTCGGTTTTCACCATGGCAGATATCGACCGCCGGGGCATTTATGACGTGATGTCTGAAGCAATAGAAATTGCTTCAAAAAATACTGATTATTTACATGTAAGTCTGGATGTGGATGCGCTCGACCCCATTGTTGCGCCCGGAGTCGGTACACCGGTACGCGGCGGACTAACCTACCGCGAAGCGCACACCACCATGGAAATTATTGCAAATTCAGAAAGACTCTGCTCTCTTGAAGTAGTGGAAGTAAATCCAATTTTGGACGTAAAAAATACAACTGCTGAAGTAGCCGTTGAACTGGTTGAAAGCGCTTTTGGCAAACGAATTATTTAAAGAAGTATAGATTTTGGATAAACGAATTGAAAATCTGAATGTGGTCTCCGAAGACTCTTTGCTCACGCCGGAGCAACTCAAGCAAAAATATCCCCTTTCAGAAAAAGCTGTTGCCACCGTTAAGCAAAGCCAGGAAACAGTCTGGAATATTTTAAAACGGAAAGATCATCGACTTTTCGTGGTGGTAGGCCCATGCTCAGTACATGATATTAAAGCGGCGGAAGAATATGCCGCCCGGTTAAAAGAACTCGCAGTAAAAGTTGATGACAGTCTTTTTCTCATCATGCGGGTTTATTTTGAAAAACCACGAACCAAGGTGGGCTGGCAAGGTCTGATAAACGATCCGCATTTGGATAACAGTTTTGCGATAGAAGATGGCCTTAAGATGGCACGAACGCTGCTGCTTAGTATCGCCGAAATGGGTATACCTGCCGCAGGAGAAACCCTCGACCTGGTGACACCGCAGTATGTCCAGGATTTATTCTGCTGGACGGCGATTGGTGCCCGCACCACGGAGTCCCAGTCGCACCGTAAAATGGCAAGCGGATTGACCTCGGCAGTTGGATTCAAAAACGGCACCAATGGTAATCTGCACGTGGCTGTCAATGCTATGCTCGCGGCAGCGCACAGCAACCACTTTCTGAGCGTCGAGCCGGAAGGCCGCGTTGCTGTAATCAGAACCAAGGGCAATCCCAATACCCACATGGTTCTGCGCGGCGGCTCGGATAAACCGAACTACAGTTCCGAAAATATTTCCATCTGCGAGTCTTTGCTAAAAAAGGCCGATTTAGATGCCAATATTATGGTCGACTGTAGTCACGCAAACTCAGGAAAAGCAGCGCCTCAACAACTTGAAGTATTAAAAAATGTCTCTTCCCAAATTCAGACCGGCAATAAATCCATCGTCGGACTCATGCTTGAAAGCAACCTGCAAGCAGGCAATCAATCTATTCCCGAAAACTTAAATGATCTAAAATACGGTATCTCCATCACGGACGCCTGCATTGATTGGGAAGCCACGGAAGGCGCCTTACTCAAATTGCGGGAAGAGTTAAAATCGGTTTTGACAAATAGACTACGTTAAGCATAGTACGTAGGATATGGAACGAAAAACGTTTGGCCTAAAAATGCATCCTACATCTTATGATTCCCGGAAAGCCGAGACATGCTAAGAACAATTCTACTTTACGGTATTACATTGGCAGCACTAACCGGTGTTTTAAAATTTATTGAATACCGCTACTTCCTTCGCGACCTGTCTCTGGAAATTTATATAAGTATAATTGCAACATTTTTTACAGGAGTGGGCGTTTGGGCAGGACTCAAACTTACACGAAAAAAAGTGGTTCTCACCAATCCTAACTTCCAACTTAATGACAAAGACCTTGAGCGGCTTGGTATCAGCAAACGCGAATATGAAGTGCTCCAACACATTGCACAAGGTCTTTCCAACCGTGAAATTGCTGAAAAATTATTTGTTTCTCTCAACACAATTAAATCCCATTCTTCGAACCTTTTCATGAAACTAAATGCTCGTAACCGTACACAAGCAGTTTTACGAGCAAAAGAACATCAAATATTACCCTGAACTTTTGGGTGATTTTTTTAAGAAACTTAAAGTCATACTTTTGGGTGATGCTTTTTTTACGCCCAGTCCTTATATTCATCAAAAAACAGGAGGAATAATTTTGAAAAAAACAATATTAGTTTTTGGGTTGATCGCCGGTGCTCTTGTATCCATTTTGATGATCATTAACATGACCTTATGGGAAAATGGTATAATCAATTTGGATAATGGTGAATACCTTGGTTATACCGGCATGGTCATTGCCTTTTCGATGGTATTTTTCGGTGTAAAATCCTATCGTGATAATTATGCAGAAGGCATCATTTCCTTTGGTAAAGGAGTTCAGGTTGGGTTGCTTATTACACTTGTCGCTTCGCTCATGTATGTTGTATCCTGGGAAATCTACTACCAGGCTAAACCAGGCATTCAAAAACTTTTCATGGAACAATATACTGAGCACACCCTTAGTAAAATGCAGGAGAAAAATGCTTCAGCGGAGGAAATTGATAGCGCATTACAAGAATTGAAAGATTGGTCTGAAATGTATAAAAATCCATTTTTTCGCTATGCCATAGCATTACTTGAAATTTCACCGGTGGGCATTCTTATCACTTTACTCAGCGCAACGCTTTTTCGTAGAAAAGAATTTCTTCCAGCTTAAATCAATCTCCCCTTTACTCGATCAAACCAACAGGAGGCACCTGATGCAAACATTCATTCACACCCCAACAAACAAAATAGAGAACAGTTTGGAGTTCTACAAAAAGCTGAATTTTGAACTTATTTCTGAACAAGCTCTTACACTCGTTACAGATGGCACCGTGGTTATTGAGATCAACCCCGATCGATATGCCCGGGCAGGAGTAAAACTACATAAAGCGAACTGGGGGAATGAAGTTAAAAAGCTGGAGAAATTGACAGCCGTGACAAAAACCGAAACCGGATATTTTCTCAGCGATACAAATGGAGTTTGGATTTACTTAATCGAAGGAGAAAGCGAATTTAATTTTGATATGAGTTCGGTGCAAGCATCGGTTTTAGGAAACAACATGGGCTTAAGTTTAGAAACAACTAACTTTGATAAATCCAGTCAAATCTGGCAAACAGTTGGTTTCATAAAAACAGAGGAACAGGGATGGGTTGTATTTAAAAATGAAGATGGTTTAATCATTAGTCTGATGCAGCCCAATAATTGCCCGCATTTATTTTTCAATCCGTCCCTAACCTTCTTTAACGGAAAAAACAATCCGACCATCATTCAGAAAATCCGTGACCTGGGCATTCTAATCACAGAGGGCATTACCCACTTTAACAAAGAAGGCATAGTTGATAATATTATTATTAGAGATCCGGGTGGATACGGATTTTTCCTTTTTAATGATTAGTTTTGTGCACTATTTGCCAGATACAAGCTGATGTTTATTTTGTTATGCACAAATTACGAATTCAGGCCAAATACATAAACCGATAAAAAATATAAAATTTTTATTGCTTCTTAAAAATCTATACCGTATAATCTACAGTTAAATAATTGTACATGGTTTTTCTTGCTTTTTTGTTTATTTTGTTATACTCGAATTTAAAACTTTAACATCAAAATATATCGTGAAGAATAAAGTAGCTTTTATTCAACACGATTTTTTTTTGACATTAAGCTGAAAAAGAATAGTACGTCACTTAAATTTTTACATGAGGATTGGTTCAATGGAAACAGGAACAGTCAAATGGTTTAACGGCTCTAAAGGCTATGGCTTTATCACCAGAGAAGAAGGTGAAGATGTATTTGTTCATTTTAACTCTATTGAAGGCGATGGATACAAATCGTTGGATGAAGGCGATAAAGTTCAATTTGAAGTAGGACAAGGCCCTAAAGGCTTGCAAGCAAACAACGTCTCAAAAATATAATTACATTTTTAGACTTGTCGTAATTTTGACCCCGGCTGATTTCAGCCGGGGTTTTTTATTTTAATGAGTAGAGCGCATGCTCTTCCGTAAATCAGAACAGGTTGACTCAAAGTCTCTGTCCTCTTCCGCCAACCCTTAAATTTGCGTTCATTTTTATCCAACATCCTTCCCGACCTTCACAAACACATCAACTGCAAAATCCAAATCTTTGGTGGAGTAAGTGGCGGAATTCATCACGCGGATTCTGTCTTTACCTTTCGGCACTGTCTGGAAACTGACGTCGTGCCGGCTTTGGTCATTACGCCTTTACTCATGCCTTATACACGTGGATCTAAGGCATCCTGTTTTTGTGGTGCTTCGATGAGTTCAGGTAGAGGAGTTGGTTTGTTCATTACTCACAATAGTGACAGAGCCGAGTTCTTCCACTGGCGCAAAACCGTGGGGAGTTAGGTTCGCTTCAGTGCCGCTTCCATCCAGCGGTCGCGAATTACTTCCTTGAGGCGAGGAGTTTTTCTGGTTCTGTTGCAGCAAAGAAATCACCGTTTCAATTAACTCTGAGGCTTGTGGACTCTTAACCACGACCGCGTTGGCTCCGGCTTTCAAGGCTCTTTCTCTGGTTTCTGCTTCCTCGTCGCCGGTGAAAAGGATCAGTTTTACATTATCGCAGGTTCTCTCTGTACGCACTTTCTTGCAGATCTCGATTCCTGATAAAACCGGAAGCATAAAGTCGAGAACCGCAGCATCTGGCTTCAGTTCCAAGATCAGTTTCACCGCTTCACTGCCATTTTTGGCAGTATGTGGTACGAATCCGGCGCGGTGGAGCAGCCGCGTATAGAGTTTTAAAATGACCGGATTGTCATCCACGATGACCACGGTTTGTGGTTTCGGTTTTTGCACCGTTTGCTCGTTCACCTTATCCCCCCAATCTTCGAGCACAAGCAATTTGTCCTGAGCCTCGATTTCCCAACTGTAGTCGGGCTCAAGATAATCCCGATTGAGTCGGCGCAGCCCAAAAACTTTGTGTTTCATTTCTTTGGAGAGTTGGCCTATAGTTTGCCCAACCATGCCAGAACCTTCCAGGACGTCGAACCATTGCGGAACAGCCTCTATGACAGGAATCGAGTGTTGTGCGATATCGACGCTCCCAGCAGCGGCAAGCAAGTTGCTGGCAATTTGATATCCGGCGCTGGTATATGGTGAAATAACGCTATCCACGCCGCCTTGCAATAGTCGCTTCTCAGAGGCTGCATTATTCGCTCTCGCAATGATGTGCAAAACGGGGTTCAACTCACGTGCGGTTAACGTGATAAAGAGATTATCCGGAACGGACGGCAAAATAGCCAGCAATCCGTTGGCCTTTTTTATCCCCGCTGATTCCAGTGCCGCATCGTTGATGGCATCGCCCTCAATGTACAGATAGTTGTTTTCTTTTAATTTTTGACAACTGTCAAGGTTTGCTTCAATAAATACGAATCGGACGCCACAGGTTTGTAGCTTTTCGGCTACGGCCTCTCCAACTCTTCCGAAGCCGCAAATTATATAATGAGAATTTAGCAGGGAAATTTCTTTCAACATTTTTTTCTTCTCCGAGTTTGCACTCATCAATTTACTGACAAAATTTTCTGCGAAGGTTTGACCAATAAAGGCCAAACTTGCAAAGCCGAACAGAATCAGGATTGAAGTAAATATTCGCCCGCCGGTTGATAGCGGGTGGATTTCTCCAAATCCAACAGTGGTGATGGTTATGATGGTCATATAAAAACCATCAACCAGACCGTACCCTTCAAGTTGCGAATAACCCAGGGTACCTCCCAGAATCACCACTAATAGCAGCAACAAGGCGGTTACCATTTGTCGATTATGGGTTCTGAATATTTCCATCAACTATCCTTGAATTTCAAGTTACATCACAAATAAGCTGAGATATGTCCTGTTCTATTGTTAATGTCGAACATTTGAAAAAATTCTTTATCGAAATAAGGAGATGTGTTTTAAAAAGGTGAGTTGATAGGTCGAGCTGTTTTTTGCGGCTAAGATAGTTTTGGGAAATATGCGGATGTTGACCGGACTCCCCTTAAAACCGTACATGATGATTTTAACCACTCGACTCAAGCTACCATAAAATATACTTTGATGTGATTTCTTTCGTGTCAAGCATCAGTTCATGGAACTTAAATTTATCTACGTGTCCGGTACTTCCAAAGTGCCGGACACGTTCTTCAAGAGACAAGGCCCGTTTAAAAGACCACCCCCAGATCCTTCCCAACCTTTAAAAACACATCCACCGCAAAGTCCAAATCTTTGGTGGAATGTGTGGCAGAATTCATCACACGGATGCGATCTTTGCCTTTTGGTACGGTCGGGAAACTGATAGCCATGCCGAACACGCCATTATCAAACAAACTTTTGCTAAATGCCTTAGCCTTGCTTGGGTCGCCGATCATCACAGGCGTAATGGGAGTTACAGTTACGCCGATATCAAAACCAGCCTGTATTAATTTGGTTTGAAAATATTGGGAATTCTGCCAGAGTTTTTCCACTAACTCACCAGACGCTGTTAAAATATCAACAGCTTTGATGCAGGCGGCAACATCGGCAGGCGTGGCTGCGCTGGAAAACAGAAACGGCCGGGCGCGTTGACGCAGGTAATCAACGATTTTCTTCTTACCGGAAACATACCCACCAACCACGCCAAACGCTTTGGACATAGTGCCTATTTCAATATCAACTTTTCCATGTAAGCCAAAATGGTCTACAATACCACGGCCGGAGTTCCCCATTACACCTTCGCCATGGGCGTCATCTACCATGACCATGGCATCATATTTTTGCGCCACTTCAACGAGTTCAGGTAGAGGTGCAATATCCCCATCCATGCTAAACACGCCGTCGGTGATAACCAGCTTCCGCCGGGCATTTGTGAATTCTTTCAATTTTTCTTCCAAGGAGGCTGCACTGCAATGACTGAATCGCACAGTTTTGGCTTTGGTTAAACGGCAGGCATCGATAATGCTGGCATGATTTAGTTCATCAGAAAAAATTACATCATCGGGTCCCATTATGGTGGGCACAGTTGCCACATTTGAGTTAAACCCAGACTGAAATGAAATGGCAGCTTCCACACCTTTGAAATCAGCTAACTTTTGCTCCAGTTCATTATGCAAGGTCATGGTTCCGGCAATGGAACGCACTGCAGCGGGACCAACACCATATTTATCGATAGCTTCCTTTGCCGCATTTTTCAACTCATCATGGTTTGCGAAGCCCAGATAATTGTTGGCGCACATATTCAGTACTTTCTTTCCATCCACATCAATCCAGGCATCCTGTGCTGAGCCAATAGTACGAATGGTGTTAAAAAGCCCCTGCGATTTTAATTCCGATATTTCTTCATCCAAAAAACTTAAATTTGCCATTTTCTTCTCCCTGCTTTTTCTAGAACAGTAATCCAACTTCACATTTCAAAACAATATCATTAATTATCAAATTATTTTTTACTTCACCTTAGTCTTTGCCACATTCACTGCCACCAGAACCGGATCCCAAACCGGTGCAAAAGGCGGGGCATAACTGAGATCGAGAGAAGCAATTTCATCTAACTTCATGCGGTTAAAAAGTGCAGTAGCGAAAACGTCGATGCGCTTGCTGACTCCATTTTTACCAACCATTTGCGCGCCAAGCAGCCTCCCATCTCGTTTATTGAAAACTACTGAAATTGTAATAGGTGTAGCATCTGAATAATATCCGGCTTTAGACTTTACAGTGACCGAGCAGGTCATTGCATCAAAATTAAGTCGCTGTGCTTTTTGTAAATCCAGCCCTGTACGCGCAACTTCCAAATCAAATAGTTTGAAAACCGAGGTGCCGGTCACACCGGGGAATGTTGCAGTGCCGCCGCCAATATTCTCCCCCGCAATCCGGCCTTGTTTGTTTGCCGTTGGCCCGGAAGGCAGAAAATCTTTTTTCCCGGAAACGATGTTTTGGGTTTCGGCGCAATCACCCGCTGCAAAAATATTAGACACAGTAGTCTGCATTTTCCAATCCACGGCAATGGCATTGTGGGCGTTAAGTCTCGCACCGGCAAGTTGTGCAATTTTGCTGTTTGGTTGAATCCCAGTACAAACCAACATCATGTCCGCTTCTTTCTTCTCACCACTTTCAAGCTGGCTTACAACGGAATCGTGGCCGCTGCAAAAAGCTTTTTCCACTTGAGAATTAGTCAACACCTCAACTTTATTTTGATTCAATTTTGAGGCAACTTCTTTGACAATCTCTGGTCCAAAGCCGGGTAAAATTTGTCCAGATTTTTCAATTATCAAAACGTCTAAGTTGCGCTGACACAAGGCTTCAGCCATTTCCATAGCGATGTACCCGCCGCCAACAATAGCAATACTTTTGGGTCGTTTCTCATCAATAAATTTCTTAACGCGAATACCATCATCAAGGGTTTGTAAACTAAAAACACGGGTTACATTCGGAGCCACAGGGAACGATGGAATTACAGAGCTGCCTGTTGCGATTAATAATTTGTCGTAGGCATACTCTACGTCTTTTCCTGAATTCAGATCAATTACTGTAACCAACCGCTTTACTGGTTTAATATCAACAACTTCATATTTTGTTAGAACTGTTACATCGCGTTTGCTGTGAAATTCCTCCGGCGTAATGGTGACCAGTTCATTGACATCGTGCACCATATCGGATATATAATAAGGTATACCACAGGCACTGTAAGATACATGGGAACTACGCTCAAAAACGAGTACTTCCAGCTTCGGGTTTAATCGTTTTGCTTTACTGGCTGCGCTCATACCAGCAGCATTGCCGCCAACAATGATGAATCGTTCTTTTCGGATTTTTGAATTCATAACTTATTTATATAACTCAATCAAACCATGTGAGCCAAGGTTCCCCAATCCCTTTTCATTTGCTTTTGAAAACAGCTCAAACGCAAGTGCTGTACCACGATATTTTTCACTATATTTTTGGGTCGTTTCATGAGCGATTCGTAAATCTTTTAGCTGCATAGAGAGTTTAAACCCCGGCTCTTTATCACCCTTCAAAAGACGAGGACCGAGATTATCCAACGCCCATGAACCGGCTGCACCGCTGGTCACAACTTTGTGCATAATATCTAGATCCAACCCAACATCTTTGGCGATAGAGAACGCCTCCGTCATTGCCACTGCATGCAAGCCGCACAAAACCTGGTTAATCATTTTGACGCGCTGGCCATCACCATTGCCACCACAATGCACAATATTTTTCCCCATAGCCTGAAAGACCGGAAGCACTCTTTCGAAAACCTCTTTCTTTCCCCCTGCCATAATTGTTAACGTGCCGTTGCGAGCGCCAATATCACCACCTGAAACCGGGGCATCCAGCATTTCGATTTTTAGTGAAGCCAATTTTTTTGAAAACTCCACCGTGGCACCGGGGTCTATAGTACTCATATCCACCACAATTTTACCAGCCACAAGCCCCGATATTAATTTTTGAAAAATAACTTCCTCAACATCCGGGGTGTCGTTAACAATAGTTATTATCAATTCAGTTTCCCTGGCAAGGTCCTCAAGAGTTTCGGCTACAGTAGCGCCGACTTCCTTAAGAGGTTTCGTCTTTTCCTGAGTACGATTCCATACAGTCACTTTAAAACCGGCTTTTAATAAATTCAAAGCCATCGATTTGCCCATAATCCCAAGGCCAACAAATCCAATTTTTGTAATCTTACTCATGTTTTAAATATTTTCCTTCATTATTCGTCACACGCCTGCTATAAAATTTTCAGTCAAAGTATAAAAATATTGGAAGCAATAATCAATGAATTAAAAAAAGAAAAGCCTCTGTATTCAGGGGCTTTTGGAAGAGGAACGGAACAAAATTTATGGTAAGCTAGTCGGCGTATACTGTTGTTTTGAAGTGAAATTAAAAAGGAACAGATATTTTTGCGTAATAGGCCTTTTAAACTCGTAGCACCTGGTCTCAGGATTATCCCAGGTTGTATCGTACTTAAATGTTTGTTTAAGGGCTAACCCAAATTTATCTGACAGAAGAGGTCGAAGCTTGAGGGCCTGGTATAAAACTGGCGTTTTTAAATTATGAGATAAACTATCTCCTTGAGCATCTCCTGTACTTGCTTGGGTCATTTCTTTAGAGACCGCTACTGAATCCTGAACATAAAATGCGGCTGTCGCTTGACGTATTGAAATTAAAACAAAGAAAATCAGGAGATATTTCATATTCATATAAGTGCCGTGTTTATATTAGAAAACAAATCGTCAATGATGACTATTCCAAATATTTGTTCACGGCGAGACGCCATCTCATTTTGATAATTTTATTTACTGAAAGAGATTAATTTCTGAACGGCTTGTCTGAATAACCGGGATTGATATGGGTTGATTCCCCGATGTCAGAATATTCAGGTGCAATTTGGTTTCATTGGAAGAAGAGACTAAAAGACCTTTTTCCGGTGAGAATAAAATAGTACCAATTATTGCCCCCTCCCCCGAAATAAGAAACTGAGTACCCTGCCGACTAAAATCGCCACTAATTTTGGCCTTTCCATTTACTGTTAATTTCACACAATTGTATCCAAGTGCCATCTCTTTTCCAGAAAACTTATACTCAAGATCCATATTATTCAAACAGGCACCAGAAGCAATGAAAACAGTGTCCCTATCTATCATTTTAAAGGTCTGGTTTTCAAAAATTGGTTTATCAGGCAGGTTAGTCAAAAATTCATTTTGAGTAGAAAAAGATACTGAGGCAGGCATAATTCCAAATTCATTCAATTCCACTGAAGAAAGCTGATCGCCGCTACGAGCGAGCACTTTTTTTATCAAAAGTCCTATTACTTCAGGCGGATCTTTGATTGTTGTTTCCTCCAACTCTGAAACAGCGTATATTTCTAAAGAATCGTAGACCATTTCAACCATAAGTTGTTGTGCAGTTTCGCCAACGAAACGAAAAGAAACGAGGCCACGCATTGAGCGTTGACTTACAATACGACTGCCTTCTGTCTCTTGCACCCCTTCTCCATAAGTCGAAAACTCATACATTATCTCATTGGTTTGAGATTTATATTGCAACTTATGACCAATCTGGCAAAATAAGGCTTTCCAAGAAAAAAGGCATATAATAATTAAAAAAACTACAGTTTTCAGCCGTAAAGAGGAGGAGACATTTCTTCCAAATTCACCTAACCCTCGCTTATCGCGAACGCCCGGTGTATAAAAAAAGGCCAAATTAAAAAATTTGGCCTTAAGACTAATTCGCAGAATAAACACTTACTTTCTTTTTGTATTTGCCTTTTCTTTCAAACTTTACTACCCCTTCGGTTAAGGCAAACAAAGAGTCGTCGCTACCTTTGCCAACATTCTCCCCAGGATGAATCTTGGTGCCTCTTTGGCGCACAATTATACTACCAGCAGTAACTAGTTGTCCGGAAAATCTTTTTACACCTAAAAATTGAGCGTTACTATCCCGCCCGTTCTTTGAACTTCCAACACCTTTTTTATGCGCCATCTTTCTTTTCTCCTGCTTTTGCTTTCGGTTTTGATTTTGTGCCAACAGAAATAGTGTTGATGGTCAAAGTTGTAAAGTCTTGTCGATGACCACGGGTTACCTGATAGCCTTTACGTCTTTTTTTCTTGAAAATAAGCACCTTTTTTTCGCGCCCAAAATCTTCAATCTTAGCTTTAACAGAGGCGTTACTCACCAAAGGATTACCAACTGTAACCTTACTTCCATCAGAAACCAATAAAATTTTATCAAGCTGAACATCTTTACCAGCTTTTCCATCCAGTTTAGGAACATTTATTTGGTCGCCCTTACTAACTTTAAATTGCTTTCCGGCGATATCCACAATTGCATACATTTAAAAGATCTCCTGAATAATCAAAAATGTTTGTAACTTTATTTTACTTTTATACTAAAAACTGCTCTGTAATATCGGTACCACTTTTTTTCAGCAGCACCTTAAACTTATCTCTTCGTAAAGAGTCATCCATAACAATGTCAATTTTCACCCGGTATTTCCACATAAGTCTTTTTATATTACTCACAAAACCCTTTTTTAAAGAATCGGAAATACTTGGATGCACAACTAAATTCAGAAACCACTCTTTTCGTTCGGCTTTGAACCTTTTGATCCATCTTTCAATTTTCGTTATAGTAGTACTTTCTGAAATGACTCTTCCCAACCCTTCACAGGTTGGGCATGACTCACTAAACGCATACAATAAACTTGGCCGTACTCGCTCTCTGGTCAATTCAATCAAACCAAATTCACTTACTTGAGCCAAATTAACTTGCGCCCTACTTTTTTTCAACTCTTTGGCAAACTCATCATACAATTTTTTCTTATTTTTTGGATCTAGCATATCGATAAAATCGATGACTATAATCCCGCCCATATCTCGCAAACGTAACTGGCGAGCAATTTCCCTTGATGCCTCAAGGTTAACTTTTAAAATATTTTGCTCTGGTTGCTTCCTACCAATAAACTTGCCACTATTAACATCAACAGCAACTAATGCTTCCGTGTGATCAAATATTAAATATCCACCATTTGGTGTCCAAACTTTTCTGGAAAGACTTTTTTCAAAATCACTTTCGATACCAAAATAATCGAATATCGGTTTCTTACCTTTGTAATATTCAACCCGACCAGCTAATGGAGAACTTAAATCCTTTAGATAACTAACAGTTTGTTTAAAAAGTTTTTTTGAATCCAGTATAACTTTATTCACATCAGAAGTAAATAAATCCCGAATTACACTGGATGCCATTGTGACATCTTTATAAATAAGCGCTGGCGTCGTTGTTTTCTTTAATTTGCCTTCAATCTTTTTCCATTGTTTTAGAAGATTGTCAAGATCATTCTTTAATTGACTTTCATCTTTATTTTCAGCTACGGTTCTAACAATTATCCCAAAGCCTTCCGGCCTTATGGAACTTACCGTTTTTTTTAACAAACGCTTTTCTTTTAATCGATAAATTTTTTTGGAGACCCCTACAGTATCAGAATTAGGCACAAGTACTATATATCTTCCTGGAAATGACAATTCAGTAGTAATCCTTGCCCCTTTCTTACTAATTGGCTCTTTTATTATTTGAACCAATATTTCTTGGCCTTCTTTTGGAATTGGTCTTTGACCACTTTTCTTTCTTGGTTGACTCTTTCCACCCAGATTAAGGAGGGATTTATATTCGACAAGTTCGTCGCCTATATCAGAAAAATGAAGAAAGGCATCTTGTTTGTGACCAATATCAACAAATGCGGCCTGCATACCCTGTACTACATTAACTACCTTTCCTAAGTAAATATCTCCAACCATTCTTCCATGTTCAGGTTGTTCAACAAACAGCTCAACTAACTGTCCATTTTCTACAATGGCAATTCTTGTCTCTCCAATAGACGAATTAATAATTATTTCCTTTTTCATATCAACAAATTACCACTACTCCTCTCTATTTTCATTATGTACAGAAAATGTTGAGTCTATCCCAAAGAGTATGTCAAAGAACAGCACGCACGTCGGACTAAACGACTTTAATAATAATCAAAAATATAGTTATTTGCAAGTAAATTTTTGGAAGCAGATTACAGGAGGTTATTATCATTTATATGTAAGCTAAACTGGGTCTTTAAAAAATTGGCCGCACGCTTACAGTATAACATCCTACTCAAAAATATTTCAAAATACTCCATGACAGACGAAATTTTAACATCAATTGTTAAAGCCAGAGTAATTGTAGCTTTCTCCCGGTTAACATCAAGCCTTGAGTGGTTAACAGCATAGTTAACCCGATCATGTATATCAAATTTAATCATATCAGGGTTACGGACGCGAGACCTGTGAACATCCGATTTGTCAGCCAAAATCAGTCCTGCCGACACTCTATTTACCGGTTCCCACCCATCATCATCATGATTACCAATAGCCGAAACTATCGTGGTAATTTCATCAATGTCCATTCCCATATCGCGTAATAGTGTATGAGCTAAAACAGCACCTGTATATGGGTGATTGAGCCGGTTAAATACATTTCCAATATCGTGTAAGTAGCCGGCGATTGCCGATAATTCTGCCTCGCGTTCAGAAATATTTAGTTCGAGCAATGTCATACGGGCAACTTTCGCCACAAGTCCGCAATGCCTGGGTCCATGCTCGGTGTAGCCTACCACAGCGAGATTCTCATCGGCACGTTTTATATAAGCCCCTACTTGAGAATCCTTTTTTACATCGTCCAAAGTAATTAAGTTTGACATTGTTTAACGCTCCTTGTTAAAGATTTCTAACCTTGATTAGCGGAAGGATTAAAGGTTCTGTAAAAATGGGTTAAACTTTTTTTCATTAATTATTGATGTCGCCGGACCGTGCCCAGAGTAAAGAATAGTCTCATCGTTTAGAGGAAAAAGTTTCTTCTGAATTGAGTTAATGAGAGTTTCAAAATTACCGCCAGGTAAATCTGTTCGACCAATGGAGCCTGCAAACAAAACATCTCCAACAAAAGCGACTCCGTCCGTAACAAATGTAACACTCCCCGGTGAGTGTCCCGGCGTATGCAATATCTGAAGTTTTTGATCGCCAAATTCTATTGAATCCAATTCAGTAATATATTTATCTATTTGGGGAATCCCTGCATGACTCAAGCCAAATGCAGCCGCCTGCATTGGCAAATTATCAAGGAGAAATTGATCTTCGTGATGCATAAATACGGGAACGTCAATACCTTTCTTAAATGCAACCAACTCTTTTACATGATCTATATGTCCATGTGTAAGCAAAATGTATTTAATTTTCAAATTGAGCTCATCAACTTTTTTTATAATTCGCTCAACTTCATCACCTGGATCAAACACAACGCCTTCAAGCGTTGACGGGCACCCAACAACATAACAATTTTCTGCAAAAGCCCCTACTTCGAGCCGTTCTATTATTAAATTATTTTCTTTCAAATCCTGTTCGTCTCTTTATCTCATTTACGCTTTGGTAGGTGATGGTATAATTACCTAAATTATTTTCCCCTTTCTCCCCACCATGAAAATCCGAACCACCGGTCTCAACCAATTGATATTCTTCAACGACATTACGGTATTGCCGCACTCTTTCCTGAGAATGCCGGGGGTGAATTACTTCCAAGCCCTGTACACCAAATTTTATCAAATCTAAAATATCAGAGTTTTGAAGATTAATACCAGGATGCGCAATTGAACAGATACCGCCAGCTCTACCGATTATTGAAACAGCGTTTTGTATATCGATGCTATATTTTTCAACATTTGCCGGCTTACCATCACCTAAATATTTATCAAATGCCTCCTGGAAGTTATTTACCTGCTTTTTTGCTACAAGTAAATTAGCGATATGTGGTCTTCCCACAGTTCCGGAACCAGCAATATCCAAAACCTCATCAAATTCTATATGTACCTCTAAATCAGTAAGTTTATCGACAATTTGCTGCGCACGCTTCAAACGTTGTTTTTTAAATAAATTTATATATTTAATAAATTCCTCATTTTCATAATCAAAGCAATAAGCCAAAATATGGACATCAAGTCCTTTGTAACGGACACTTAGTTCGATTCCAGGTAAAACTTCGATACCGTTTGTAGAGCCATATTCTATAGCTAAAGGAAGTGCACTCACTTCGTCGTGATCTGTTATAGCAATGGTTTCTATCCCGCGCCAAATAGCCTTGTCAACCACTTCAACAGGAGAATGGTAGCCGTCTGAGTGATTTGTATGTAAATGCAGATCGACTTTAGTAGCTTCAGAATTCATAAATTGGTTTACACTTTCGGTAACGTAACACCCGTCTGTCCCTGGTACTTACCTTTTTTATCGCTATAGGATGCCATACACTCTTCGGCTCCTTCAAAAAATAAAATCTGAGCGATTCCCTCACCTGAATATATTCTTGCCGGTAAAGGTGTGGTATTTGATATTTCTAAAGTAACATAACCTTCCCAACCAGGTTCAAGGGGCGTCACATTCGTAATAATACCGCATCGGGCGTAGGTAGATTTACCCACACAGATTGTCATGACATTTCGAGGCACTCTAAAATATTCTACTGTTCTTCCCAAAGCAAAAGAATTAGGAGGAACGATGCAAACATCTCCTTCAAAATCTACGAATGATTTGGGATCAAACAATTTGGGGTCAACGGTTGTCGAATTAAGGTTTGTAAAAATTTTATATTCATTTGAAATTCTAATATCATATCCATAAGAGGATAAGCCATAGGATATCACATTGTCTCGGACTTGGGTATCCACAAAGGGTTCGATCATAGCTTCTTCTAAAGCCATTTTTTTTATCCATTTATCTGCTTTAATGGCCATATCTCATACCTCCTAAATTTTATTCGACCGACCTAATGCACATCTTAATTATCTATCATTTTTGTATTTCAGATTTCGCTTTCTTTAAAGAAAAATGCGAAACCCAAATGCTAATTTCATACAATAAAACAAGTGGCGCTGCCAGCAACAATTGAGTAAAAATATCCGGCGGGGTTATTACAGCTGACAATACTACCATAATAACAATGCCATGCCGTCTATAATTTCTCAAAAAAGCAGGGGTAACTAAACCAATTTTTGTTAAAAAAAATGAAAGTATCGGAAGCTCAAAAATCAATCCAAAAACCATAATCAGCATAGTTATAAATTGAAGGTATTCATTCACGGAAATTGTAGCAACCAGGTCTTCCGTTTCAAAGCCAATAAGAAACCTCAAACCATATTTCAACACAATATTATAACAAAAAAGCGCGCCTCCCATAAAACAGACGGTTGAAAAAAAGACAATTACCGGAACGTATTTTTTTTCCTTTTCCAGCAAGCCCGGCATAATAAACTGCCATATCTGAAAAAATATAACTGGCAGAGAAATTAAAAATCCACAAAAAACCGCCAATTTTATCCTTATCATAAAACCACCGGTTGGCGTGAGGAAAATCAATTTTTGCTCCTCTGGCCTGGACAGGTTCTCAACAGCGGCATTAAAAGGTGCAACCAGCAATTTTAATATAATGTCTGAAAAAAAATAAAGCACAATGCTTGTAATAACTATAGAGGCGATAGATTTAACCAGTCGCCACCTTAATTCTTCCAGATGCTCCAGGAAAGGCATTTCCATATCAATTTTATTTTTTATTGTTTCCAACTTCTGTATCCCAAATAAAAAGCAGATAGTGACTTTAAATTAGCCCAGGCTATCTGCTTCTAAATTTTCTATATTTCAATAGTTGTCTATTCTATTCTTTGAGTCCCTTAATCTCACTCATAAACTCTTCTTTGTCTTGAAAATTTCTATAAACAGATGCAAATCTAACGTAGGCCACTTCATCAAGTTTCCGTAGATGTTTAATTACCAATTCACCGATCTCACGTGATTTAATTTCATCGTGCGACATATCACGCATTTGTCTTTCCACTAACATCACAGTTTCTTCAATCTTTGAAGTTGGAATCGGACGTTTTTTGCAAGAAATGGTTAAACTGGACTTCAGCTTATCATGATCATAAACCTGTCTGCGACCATCCGATTTAACTACCATGAGCGGATTTTCCTCAACATGTTCTTTTGTGGTAAAACGACGCCCACATTCAAGACATTCCCGTCGTCTTCGTACAACCGTGCCCTCACCACTGGAACGAGAGTCGATTACTTTACTATCTTCAAATTTACAATAAGGACAACGCATATATATTAAATTCAGTTATAGAGAGGAAACAATGAGCAAAGTTCTTTGATTTCGTTCTGTACAGAATTAAGCTTGTTATCGTTGTTAATATCAGACAAAATTGTATCAATTAGAGTTGCTATGACTTGCATCTCCGGTTCTTTCATACCACGCGTGGTTAAGGCAGGTGTACCTATCCGTATGCCACTCGTAACAAAAGGACTCTGCGTATCAAACGGCACCATATTTTTATTCACTGTGATGCCAGTTTCCTCTAACCGCTCTTCGGCAGCTTTTCCGGTTAGATCCTTATTCCGCAAATCGAGTAACACCAAATGATTATCCGTACCGCCGGAGACGATATTATATCCCAAAGCCACAAGTTTCTCTGCCAAAGCTTGTGCATTTTGAATAACTTGTTCAGAGTAAGTTTTAAATTCAGGTTCTAACGCTTCCTTAAAAGCAACTGCTTTAGCAGCGATAATATGCATTAGCGGACCACCCTGAAATCCGGGAAAAACATTTGAATTGACGATTTCTGACCAGAACTTCACCCGCCCTTTTGGAGTTTTAGCGCCAACGTCATTCTCTCCATCATTACCAATAATTACCATGCCACCACGTGGGCCGCGCAAAGTTTTGTGCGTAGTCGTCGTTACAAAATGGCAGTACGGTACGGGAGATGGAAGCAGTCCGGTCGCAATTAAGCCAGCAGGATGTGCGATATCTGACAACAGGTAAGCGCCGACCTTATCTGCAATTTCGCGAAACCCTTTATAGTCAATTTTTCGAGAATATGCACTCGCACCAGTAATAATCAATTTAGGTTTGACCTTACCTGCAATATCCTCTACTTCATTTAAGTCTATCGTACCGGTCTCTTTGCTAACCCCGTAGAAACTAACGTCAAAGACCCTGCCGGAAAAATTTACAGGACTACCATGAGTTAAATGGCCGCCGTGAGATAAATCCATTCCTAGTATCTTGTCACCCGGTTTCAATACAGAAAAATAGGCAGCAATATTTGCCTGGGAGCCTGAATGAGGTTGAACATTCACATATTCAGCATTAAACAATTTTTTAGCTCTATCTCGCGCTAACTCCTCGGCTATATCAACAAACTCACAACCACCGTAATAACGCTTTCCGGGGTAGCCTTCAGCGTATTTGTTTGTCATTACCTGACCACACGCCTGCAGCACAGCCTGACTTACAAAGTTCTCCGATGCAATTAATTCAAGTGTTTCATTCTGTCGTTTCGTTTCAGATATTACAGCTTTGTAGATTTCCGGATCTGTATTTTCCAAATGATTCAATTGTTCAGCCTGTACAATTAAGTATTAAAAATCAGTTAATCCAAGTGTAGCATTCGCCGCTAATTTTTTCACCCTTGTGCATAAAGAGGTCATCTGCAGAAGGTACAACGGGCTTAACATAACTTATTTTTCTTTCCGCATCTGCCCGATAGGCAGGATCCTTCATTGCTCGTTGAAACTTTTTCAATGCCAGGTCATAAACTAACTTATCTCGGAACTCCAATTTCCCATCTTTAGCATCCACGCATTTTTCAGCCGAAGCTTCATAGGCTTCGCCAAGCGCAATCCAGCCCAAACCGAAACTCTTATCAACCGCAATGGCTTTGTTTGCATAGGATCTGGCACTAGAAAAACGCCCCATTTCTTTATAAGAAGTGCTAATTTCACACATTATCTTTTTGTTTTGAGGTTGCAAGGCAAGAATTTTTTTATACTGAGATAGCGCCGAGTTATACTGCTCAAGATTACGGTAGCTATTGCCAATGTATTCAATTGCACTTACATCATCTACAGACAAAACCAAATATTGATTAAACCAACTAATTGATTCATTAAATTCCTGCTGCTCAAAATACATTTTACCTAAATCAAAACGTACCTGGCTGTTTTGAGGATCTTTACCTGCAAGTGTTTTCTTTGTTTCGATAGCACCCTCAATATCACCTTCAGAAATGGCCAAAGTTGAAACGTTCTGCTGTGCCTCAAGATCGTCCGGATCCAGTTCCAGCACTTTATTATACGCATCAATAGCATCTGGAATTCTGTCATCTTTCACATATAATGAAGCAAGTCGTTTCCAGTCATCTTTCTTATCAGGCTCCAATTCAGCAGCTTTCTCATACTGTTCAATTGCCTCCGGAATTTGTTCACGCTGGGATTGAATAAAACCAACCATTCTACGTAAATGAGCATCATCCGGGTGCTTTTCAATTCCAAGTTCAAAAACAATTTGGGCACTATCAACATTCTCTAATTTAAAATATGCGTCACCAAGGTATCTATGCAATTTTGCAAGATATCTGAGTCCCTTGCTAAACTCAGGAACAGAGTCTAATTCAACAACCTTCCAAAAATACTTTTTTGCACCAGCGTATTGTTTGTTTTTATAGTTTTCCCAGCCAAAACTCCAATATCTATTCATTAAACCAATATGTTTTTGTTTGGCTATTTTGGGATCAACCTGCTCTTCATCATTCTTTTTCTTCTTCTTTTTTGCCATAGCAAGATCGGCAGTCGCTCCAAAAGCCATCAGTAAAACGACCAGCAAGACTATCATTCTAAGACCTGAAGACCTTGAACATTTCTCTTTGAGATTCACAATAAATACCCTCCCAGGAAAATTTATTTCGATTTTTGAGGATTACCAGTTTGCTTAAAAATGATAATCTGGTTCAGTGGTTGGACTTTCTAATAAGATGTAAAATCATAGTAATAATTTGATAAAAATGCAAGGGAATTTCACCTAACTATCGGCCAGCAGGCTTACGAAAGAACCATCTTTCACCAACTGTTACAGTCGCACTGACCCGTGCAACATTTTCCTTAAACGGATTCTTTGAAAGGGTTCCCCTTTGACCCAGCGCAACTGATAAATCTATTCGGCCGGCACTCCACTTAATCGGTAAACCCAGGCCAAAAGTAACAAACTTTTCTGTAACAGATTCACCGACAGGATCCTCAAGACCTAAATTGCTATAATAAAAACCGGCTCGCAGCGCCACGCGGCTCCAGTAAGAACTTGTTATGGTATTTCCTCTACCTGAGAACTCAGCTCCAAAGCTTAACCGCTGGCTATCGCTATTATACCCGTTAACTCCAACATTACCCCACTTTTGGACGTAGTAATCCAAACCAATCAAAAACTTCTTGGTTACAAATACATTTGTGCCAACACCTATGGACAAAGGTATTTCAAGCTTAACTGTTTGTAGGTCCTCTAAATCAGCTATATTCTCTAAAAACACTGATTTATTACCTTCAGAAGATAAGGATGGTGTAATGACGGCGCCAATTGTCCACGAAGGCGAGGCTTTAAATTGCATACCCAGCCTAATATTGGATGATGTAAATTCATCAGAAATTTCATACTGTGTATTAACGTAGCCGGCGCTACTGGGGAAAACAACACGCTCAATGTACCGTAAAGATCCGAAATAAAACAAACCCGTTGCGCCAAGTGATAGGCGATTAAATGGTTTGAATGCAAAACTAAGAAAAGCTGTATTGATACCCCCATCACCAGACAAAAAATCATCATAAACAAACCCATCAACAGAGCCGGTTCTCTCAAAAGAGTAATCAATCGTGCTATATGGCATCAATCCGAGAGCCAGAGACATCTTTTCATTCTTTAATGGAATATGGAATTGTGCACCCATCACATTCGTATCAGAAAAAGAGGCATCTTGCGCATCGCTATCCAACCCGGTAGCTTCATGTCGAAACTCACCAGAAATAAATGTAATTGATAAATTTGTGAGCGCTGCAGGATTTAAAAAATTCACAGAAAGTTTATCTGTTGAAGCCAATCCGACGCCGCCCATGCCTTCACTTCTACCACTTACAAAATAATTTACTAACCCCAATCCCTTTTGCGAATAGAACGATTGGGCAAGACAAATATTTGTCGAAACAATTAGAATAAAAAGGATACTTATTTTTTTCAAGGTAGTCTTCATTGATACATTCTCACTATATTAATTACCCAGACCAGCGGATGAAATGATAGCCTCAATTCTTGGCGCTAAACCTGCATTGGTACTATTTGAATGCAAGGCAACTTTGGAAATATCCGATCCCGGCGCAAGGGCGCGTATTAAAATACCATGGTTTTCTAAGTCTTCGGTTAGCCAAAATTGAAGCAGCCTGTTCATTGAAACAGTGGATGGATTTACGGTGGTGTTGATAATATCAAATATTGGAGAAAAACTCGAATCAATTTCAACACTCTCCATTCCGGTAAACGGTTCTGTAAGCAGATCAATACGATATGTGAAACCACTGGCTTTTATGACAGATAAATCTTCTAAAAAATCGAGCTTAAGTACGGCATCGTTTACAACTGTTTCTCTTGAAATATCAGAAAGGTCAAACTTCAAAACAGTTGCATTGGTAAAAATATTGTCGAGATACAACGGGCCTTCTGATAGTGGAGAGATTTGCTCAACGATAAATGCATCTTCAGAGGCAACAACTAAAACTGTGTCTTTTCCAGTTGAACTTTCAATTTCTAACTCCAGCCTCGGCTGGTTAATACCACTATTTTCCGAAAAAAACTCTTTTATAAAGTTGCTATTTTCGTGACTAATAAAAAATCCAAAGTTATCGTTTAGTGTATCTTTCCAACTCTCGATCAACTCAATGCCGGCAGTTTCGAACTCAAAAGATATTACCTCAGTAAAAAGAGAATCCGTTCCTCCAGTAGAAGCCGTTGCAGAAATGATAGTTGTGCTTGACAATGCACTCATATCAAAATCCGGACGTGTTTCGTAAGTTACAGTTGCGTCCTGCCAATTTTCTGAAATCTGATGTACGGAAGCAGTAAACGTAGATTTATTGCTTCCGTCTGTAAATAAAGTATTTGTATTTAAGATTAATTTGGCATTAAGTATTGTGGCTGTATCGGAAATTGTATCAAATTTGAGTAGGCTAAATGTTTTAACATTGCCTGACTGTCCTATTTCAAGAAATTGACTTGCACCAGTCGAGCTAACCGTATCATCAAAAGTTGCTTGTATCGAAGTTAAAATAATTTTACTATCAACGCTGCCAATACCACTTGGATTAGAAACCAAATCAAACCCATCAATGGATTTATCACTGCGGCACCCCGAAAGCAACAGGATAAATACCAGCATTGAATTAACAACCAAAAATCTAAAGCATTCCATAATTTAAAAATTTTTCCTCAACTTTAAATTCAATTTAGTTTTAGAAATCAGCACACTGACTTATAGTGTGAAATAACCACCACTTTCTTGAGCATTACTCAAAGAGTAACAAGATAATGGAATCAGCTTTTTCCTACTGCAAAACTTTAAATAAGTTCCGCTATTAAGAATAACAATCAAACAAAATAAAATGTCAAAAAATATCAGTCCCCTTGGCCTGATACTAAAAAAGCCGACTGCAATATATAGACAATCGGCTCTTAAAATCAAATATGAGCGTTAGGAAAAACTACTCTGCGGCAGCTTCTTCCTTTTTCTCTTCCTCTTCCTTGGCCTTATCTTCTTCCTTCTTAGCACGAGCATCTTCTTTTTCTTTTTGTCTGTCAAGAAGAACGCCTTCAAATCCAACCAATTCAAGCAGGGCAAGTTCAGCGCCGTCACCACGACGACGACCTAATTTAATAACACGTGTGTAACCACCTGAGCGCTCTTTATACATCGGCCCAATCTCATCAAATAGAATTTTAACGATCCGTTTGTCACGAATTTTTCTGAGCACTTGCCGCCGATCCGCCAAAGAGCCACTTTTTGCAAAAGTGATCAACTTTTCAACTGTACGACGAATTTCCTTAGCTTTCACTGTGGTTGTCTTAATTCTCTTGTGCTCAAATAGGGCAGTTGCTACATTCGAGACCAACGCCTTTCTATGGCTTGGATTTCGGCCTAATTTTTTAAATGATTTTCTATGACGCATCTTATCTTCCTTTATTCACTATCGCCTTTGAGGTACTTTTCAACATTCATCCCAAATTGCAGCTTCTTTTCATCAAGAATTTTGTGCAATTCCTGTAAAGACTTTCTACCAAAATTTCTAAACTTCAACATCTCTGGCTCATCACGTCGCACAAGATCCCCGATAGTTTTAATATTAGCTGCCATCAGGCAATTATATGACCGGACAGAAAGTTCTAATTCATCTACAGGCATTTTGAGCAGTTTACGAACCTGCAAAACCTCTTCATCAACTTCAGCAGGTTCTTCCTCTTCAGGTTCAATATCAAAGTTAATAAATAACTGAATATGATCTTTCAAAATTTTTGCAGCGTATGTAAGCGCATCATCAGGTGTTATACTGCCATCTGTCTCTACATCAAGAATCAATTTTTCGTAATCAGTCCGATCCCCTAACCTGGTATTCTCGATTTTGTAAGTTACCTTTCTTACAGGTGTAAAAATTGAATCAATAGGCACGGCACCAATCGGTTGATCAGGAATTTTATTTTCCTCAGCAGGAACATAGCCATGTCCGCGAGAAATTCTCAACTCAATATCAAAATTTGCATCCTTATTTAAGGTTGCAATGTGCTTATCCGGATTTAAAACTTCAAATTCGGTGGAACCATTCTGTATATCCCCCGCCATAAAATCCCCGGGGCCTTCAAGATGAACGACAACTTTTTCAGGACGCTTACTAACCAATTTAAATCTTACTTCTTTCAAGTTTAAAACCATATCTGCAACATCCTCGGCAACACCATCTATTGTTGAGAACTCGTGCAAAACTTCATCGATCTTAAACATAGATATTGCCGCGCCTGGTAATGACGACAATAATATCCTGCGAAGTGAATTACCAATGGTAACGCCAAATCCCCTCTCTAAAGGTTGTAATACAAACTTACCATAAGTATTGGAATAAGAAGTATCATCAATTTCAATGCTTTCCGGCATTTGAAGATTAGGCCAATTCATATTCTAAAATCTCCATTACTAACTAATTAAAAAGAATTACTTTGAATACAACTCAACAATTAACGATTCATTAACTTCCAGAGGAATATCTGCTCTGGCAGGATTGCTTAATAAAGTCCCTTTCATTCCAGCTTTATCCAGATCTAGCCAAGGTAGTAACTTACCATCGCGAATTTTTTTCATTGAGCTATGAATGACATCAAGCTTTTTACTTTTATTCTTAACCTGAATAGTATCGCCCGGCTTTAAAATATAGGACGCAATATTAACAGATTTTTCGTTTACCGTAAAATGTCTATGTAAAACCAATTGTCTGGCAGTTTTACGAGAAGGAGCAAATCCCAAACGATAAACAACATTATCCATACGCCGTTCGAGCAACTGCAATAGCACCTCACTAGTTATACCCTTAGCATTTTCCGCCTTTACAAAATAATTGTGGAATTGGGTTTCTAAGAGGCCATACATCCTTCTAACTTTTTGTTTTTCACGCAACTGTATGCCATATTCTGATTGCTTAAAACGCCTACGTGTACCATGTTGTCCGGGTGGGTAAGCCTTTTTCTCAATCGGACATTTAGGTGTGGTACACTTGGAACCCTTTAAAAATAGTTTCTGTCCTTCTCGGCGGCAAAGTTTGCAGACAGGGCCTGTATATCTAGCCATTAATTATAAAACCTCCAATATTATTATACTCTTCTTCTCTTGGGTGGACGGCAACCATTATGCGGAATGGGTGTAACATCTTTTATTGCTGTTATT
Source organism: Candidatus Zhuqueibacterota bacterium (assembly GCA_029262035.1). Taxonomy (GTDB): domain Bacteria; phylum Zhuqueibacterota; class Zhuqueibacteria; order Oceanimicrobiales; family Oceanimicrobiaceae; genus JAJDAE01. The sequence goes on along the minus strand of JAJDAE010000193.1, from coordinate 45,148 downwards.
TCTAACCCTGCAGCCTGAAGCGCTCTCACGGCTGATTCCCTACCGGCACCCGGTCCCTTAATAAGAACCTCTACCCTTTGTAACCCTAATTCCTTAGCCTCTTTAGCAGCAGTTTCCGCAGAAAGCTGTGCAGCAAAAGGAGTACTTTTCCTAGAACCCTTAAAACCAATCTTTCCGGCAGAAGCCCAGGAAATTACGTTGCCATATTGATCTGTTAATGACACGATAGTATTGTTGAAAGTAGCCTTAATATGAGCAACGCCGTTGGATTCTACTTTTTCTTTCTTTTTTGTTTTAGATTTCTTTGAGGTGGCCATTTTCTATAACCTTGTTTGAATTTAATTGTCTAATCTATTTACGTCCACCGCTAATGCCGGCTCTACGTCCCCTGCGTGTACGAGCATTTGTATGGGTTCTCTGCCCACGAACCGGTAGACCTCTTCGATGTCTTAATCCACGGTAGCATCCAATGTCCATAAGACGCTTTATATTCATAGTCACTTCCGTACGCAGCACACCTTCCACTCTGTAGCTCTTTATTATAATCGCTCTAATCTTAGCAACATCATCATTGGAAAGATCTTTAACGCGGATACTTTCATCGACGCTTGCTTCACGTAAAATATTTTTAGAACTGGTTAGACCAATACCGAAAATATAAGTTAAACCAATCACAACACGCTTTTCTTTTGGTAAATCAATCCCAGATATTCTGGCCAAAGTAAACCTCCAACTTTATAAAGATTATCCTTGTCTTTGCTTATGACGAGGATTTTTACAGATAACGATAACCCGACCTTTTCTTCGAATTATTTTACAATTATCACAAATACGTTTTAACGATGAACGAACTTTCATACCATTCTCACTTATATCTATAAATAATTCTTCCACGACTTAAATCATACGGAGACAGCTCAAGTGTTACTTTATCTCCTGGTAGAATTTTAATAAAATGCATTCTCATTTTTCCTGAAATATGCGCGAGCACTTTATGGCCATTTTCTAATTCAACACGAAAAGTTGCATTGGGTAATGTTTCTAAAATAGTTCCGTCGACTTTTATTGCTGCTTCTTTCGCCATATCACTCAATTTGCCAAGGTTAAAATTTCAGGACCGTTATCAGTAACCACTACCGTATGTTCAAAATGAGCTGAAGGCAAACCATCAGCTGTTACAACAGTCCAATCGTCCGACTGCGTTTTGACTTCATATGTCCCCATATTAACCATAGGTTCAATTGCAAGCACCATACCCGTTCTCAATCTTGGGCCAGCATTAGGGTTACCATAATTGGGTATTTGGGGATCTTCATGTAATTTACGACCTATACCATGACCCACTAAATCTCTTACCACCGAATAATTTGCAGCTTCAACAGTTTTCTGAATCGCATGTGAAATATCCGAAAGTCTAGCTCCAGATGAAGCTTTATTAAGTCCTTTCTGAAGAGAACTTTGTGTTACATCCATTAATTTTTGTTTATCCGCAGAGATTTCACCAACAGCAATTGTTCTTGCACTATCACCAAAAAAACCCTGAAAATAAACGCCTACATCGACGCTTACAATTTCACCCTCGTTTAGCGTCCTATTTCCAGGTATTCCATGCACAACTTCATTTTCCACAGAAATACATGAACTAGCAGGGAACCCATTATAGCCCTTAAATGCGGGTTTCGCACCTTTAGATTCTATAAACTGCTCAATAGCTTTATCAATCTCAAAAGTAGTTATACCTGGCTGAATAAGACTTTCAGCTAAATCCAACGCCTCAACTACCATAGTACAGCTCTGGCGTATTAAGTCAACTTCTTTTGCACTTCGAATATTGATCAACTTAAAATCTACGCCTTCCCTTAACTTTCCCGCTCTTCATAAAACCATCATAGTGACGCATGAGCAAATGAGACTCAAGTTGTTGTAAAGTATCCAAAGCGACACCAACAATAATCAAGAGGGATGTCCCTCCGAAAAAAGATGCAAAACTAAAGGAAACATTCACAAACTTAGTAATGATATAAGGGAACACAGCAACAATTGCCAGGCCAATTGACCCTGGTAAAGTTATCCTTGTTAAAATATTGTCGATAAACTCGGCAGTTTTTTTACCGGGTCTTACACCAGGGATAAACCCACCGTGTTTCTTCATGTTATCCGCGACATCAACAGGGTTAAAGGCTATAGCTGTATAAAAATAAGTGAAAAATACAATCAATAAACCAAAAATAATCCAATATACGATTGATTGATAATCAAAATATCTTGACATCTGGCTCATAAAATCATTATTTGGAAAAAAGTTTAAAACCGTTTGTGGCACAAACATTATTGATTGTGCGAAAATAATAGGCATAACACCAGCAGTATTTACCTTTAATGGAATATGTGTACTCTGTCCACCATAGACTTTTCTTCCAACAACTCTTTTTGCATATTGAACAGGTATTTTTCTGGTTCCTTGTGTTAGTGCTACAACAGCGGCGATTGTCAAGGCCATTACGCCCATTAAAATCACTTCAACTAAAATGGCACGATTTCCACTAACAATCTGTTGGAATTCATCCAACACAGCATTGGGGAACGTTGCAACAATTCCGATAAAAATAATAAGCGAAATACCATTACCTATACCACGTTCTGTTATTTGTTCACCAAGCCACATTATTAAAATGGTACCTGCACCAAGAGTGATTAACGTCAAAATACGGAAACTCCAACCCGGATCCGGTACGACCAGAAGTCCCAGGTTTGTGCTTGGAATATTTTCCAAAAACACAGCAACACCATAAGCCTGGAGTGTCGAAATCAAAAGTGTGCCATAGCGGGTATACTGGGTGATTTTCTTTTGACCTTCAGGGCCTTCCTTTTGCAGTTTCTGAAAATAAGGAACTACAGCACCTAATAATTGAATAATAATAGATGCAGAGATATAAGGCATTATTCCCAAAGCAAAGATGGTGGCCCTACGAAAGGCACCACCTGCAAACAGATCATAGAGGCTTAATAAACCTCGTCCCTGGCTTGCTTCATCGAAAAATGCGATTAGAGCTTCACTATTAATCCCGGGAATTGGCATATGACCACCAATTCTATAAACAACGAGGATAAATAATGTAAATAGTATTCTTTGTTTTAATTCAGGAATTTTAAATAGACTTTGAAAGCCTTGAATCATAGTATCGTTACCTTCCCGCCAGCTTTTTCAATCTTTTCTTTAGCAGAAGCACTGAACGCATGCGCAGAAATCTCGATAGAATTCTTTATTTCTCCATCACCAAGTACTTTAACTGGAATACTTTTCTTATTTATAAGACCAGTACTCAGCAAAACTTCAGGAGTAATTTCTTTTTTTCCGGTGATTCTATCCAAATCTCTTACATTAACCAACTGAAATTGTTTTTTAAATATATTGGTAAAGCCTCTTTTAGGGACTCTCCTCTGCAAAGGCATTTGCCCACCCTCAAACCAAGGCCTTATTTTAGAACCAGAACGTGATCTTTGACCCTTATGTCCACGACAAGAAGTCTTGCCATGTCCAGAACCCGGCCCACGGCCAACACGCTTTCTTTTCTTTATGGAACCTGGTGAAGGTTTTAAGCTACCTAAATTCATAATCTCCCTCAACTAAACTTCATCGATAGTTACAATGTGACCTACAACATTGAGCATACCCCTTATCTGAGGCGTGTCATTGTGCTCTACAGAATGGTGAATTCTTCTTAGACCAAGTGCTTCGATAGTTTTCTTTTGTTTTGAATTACGCCCAATTAAACTTCTAGTTTGCGTAATTTTAAGTTTTTTAATTTTAGCCATTTTTATACAGTCATTGTTTTATTAAAAACTTCTTGAATTGTCAAACCTCTTTTCCTGGCTATAGTAGCAACCTCTAGCAAACTTTGGAGAGCAACCATAGTACCTTTTACCACATTATGTGGATTTGCTGAACCCATTGATTTTGTCAGGATATCCTGAATACCCGCAGCTTCAACAATTGCTCGCACAGCGCCACCAGCTATAACGCCCGTACCCGGGGAAGCCGGTTTTAAAAAAACTTTTCCAGCACCAAACTTGCCTTTAATAGCATGAGGAATAGTACCTTTGACAATCGGTACCCGAATCAAATTCTTTTTAGCGTTTTCGGTGCCCTTGGCTATTGCGCTAACAACTTCATTCGCTTTACCAAGACCGGTGCCAACATGACCATTACCATCTCCAACAACAACGATAGCATTAAAGCTAAAGCGACGGCCACCTTTAACAACTTTGGCAACTCGATTGATATGAATCACACGTTCCTTTAAATCAAGTTCACCAGGATTAATTTTAGCTACTTTCAATGAAATCTCCGTTACTTAGAATTTCAATCCGTTTTCTCTGGCACCATCAGCCAGAGCTTTCACACGCCCATGATACAAATAACCACCACGATCAAAAACTACGTTCTCTATCTTCAAAGATTTTGCCTTTTCTGCAATGGCTTTTCCAACGATTTTGGCTGCATCCAATTTATTTTTAGCTTTACCAGCATCAGTACGAAGATCTGGAGTTAAGGTGGAAACACCGACTACCGTTATCTTTTTAACATCATCGATTAATTGGGCATAAATATTTTTAGAACTACGAAAAACTGCCAAACGCGGTCTTTCTGTCGTACCGAACAGTTTTTTTCTGATTCTAACCTTTTTATGAGCTCTTTTTATTGCTCTTGGGTGTGTTTTTTGCGACATGAGATACCTTGCACTTATTATAAATTAAGCTGCTGTTTTACCAGCTTTTCTTCGAATTTGCTCATTGGCATATTTTATGCCTTTGCCCTTGTAAGGTTCAGGTGGCCTGAAAGAACGAATCTTTGCAGCCACTTGTCCAACTAATTCTTTATCAATTCCACTTATAGAAATGTTTGTTGGGGTTTCTGCCTTAATTTCAATCTCCTTAGGTGGTTGAAATACAATGGCATGTGAATAACCGAGCTGCAGGTTAAGCGTTTGGTTCTTCATTTCCGCTTTATACCCAACACCAACTATTTCCAATTTCTTTTCAAAAGAGTTCGTAACCCCTTCGACCATATTAGCAATTAAACTGCGATACAAACCATGCAACGAACGAAAGTACTTACTGTTATTCGGGCTTATAACTGTAATTTCGCCCTCTTTACTTTCTAGCTTCATGTCCGCATGTATTTTTTGCGATAGAGATCCTTTGGTGCCAGAAACTGTAACCAAACTCTTTTCAACTTTAATATCTACACCGCTCGGTATAACTATCGGTTTTTTACCTACTCGAGACACTTCGAATTCTCCTACCTAATATACTCAATTACCAAACTAAACAAACGAGTTCACCACCAACATTAAGCTGCCTGGCATCTCTATCAGAAATGACACCTCTTGACGTTGAAAGTATTGCCATTCCCAGGTTATTATAAACTCTTGGTATTTCAGAAGATTTAACATACCTACGAAGTCCGGGAGTGCTAACTCTCTTTAATCCGGAAATAACACTTTCTCCGTCAGTATCATATTTCAAATAAACCCTAATAATACCACTTTTTTTATCATCGATTAACAAATAGTCTTTGATATATCCGTACTCTCTAAGGATACGCGTCAGACTCTTTTTAGTGTTCGATGAAGGAATGTCAACCTTGCTATGCCCTGCACGGGTAGCATTCCGAATTCTTGTTAAATAATCTGCAATTGTATCTGTCATACTCATAATTCTTAAAACCTCATTTTACCAACTTGACTTGGTAATGCCAGGAATTTTTCCTTCCAGCGCAAGTTCTCTAAAACAAATTCTACACAATCCAAATTTTCTAAGGTAAGCTCTCGGTCTTCCACATCTTGAACACCTGTTATAAGCACGAACCTTAAACTTTGGAGTTCTTTTTTGTTTTGCAATTAATGATTTTTTAGCCAAAACAAGTTCCCTTTTTCGTTTTTCTAACTTTTCTTTTTGAAAGGCATTCCAAATGCGGCAAGCAATTCATAAGCTTCCTCATCTGTCTTTGCATTAGTGACAATACTGATATCCATACCCCTAATTTTGTCAACTTTATCGTAATCAATTTCAGGAAAAATTATTTGTTCTTTAATACCTAAAGAATAATTCCCTCGACCATCAAACGAATTGTTATTTAACCCACGGAAATCTCTAATTCTTGGAATATCGATATTTATCAACCTATCCAAGAATTCATACATCTTCATACCGCGCAGAGTTACCTTACAACCAATACTAATTCCATCTCTAAGCTTAAAATTAGAAATAGCTTTTTTAGACTTTGTTACAATCACTTTTTGTCCGGAAATGGTTTCTAAATCAGAAACGGCATTATCCAAAACTTTAGAATCCTGGGTTGATTCGCCGACCCCCATATTAATTACAATTTTTTCCACCTTGGGTACTTGCATAACATTTTTATATGCAAACCGTTTCATCAAATCAGATACAATCGTTTTCTTGTAATTATTAATCAGCCTTGGTGTGTATTGTTCAGACATTTCTTTCAAACCTTCTTGACAGTACTATTATGATTGATCCGGAATCATCTCACCGGATTTTTTTGAAAAACGTGCTTTTTGACGAGATCTTTTTTCATCGCCTTTTAGGAATCCATACTTAATTCTTGTAGGCTCATTTGTTTTTGGGTCGATGAGCATTACATTTGAAACATGAATTGGCGCTTCTTTTTTTACAATTCCACCCTGAGGCATAGATTGTGATGGACGCATATGCCTGCTAATAAAATTAATTCCTTCTACAATCACTCGATTTTCAGAAGGTATAACCTTTAGAACTTTACCTCGTTTGCCCTTATCTACGCCGGACAAAACCACAATTTGATCATTTTTCTTAATTCTCATAGTATAAAACCTTTTTATAGAACCTCAGGAGCAAGAGAAACAATCTTCATGTATTGTTTATCTCTTAACTCACGTGCTACCGGTCCAAAAATACGCGTACCCTTAGGTTCATCCTGGTCGTTAATTAAAACAGCTGCATTTTCATCAAAACGAATATATGAGCCATCTTTTCTCCGCACTTCTTTTTTCGTACGAACCACTACAGCCCTGCTAACCTCACCTTTTTTTACGTCGCTTCCAGGTATAGCAGACTTAACTGAGACCACTATTTTATCACCAACATATGCATACTTCCTTCTGGTTCCCCCAGGAACTAAAATACACATCACTTTTTTTGCACCAGTGTTATCGGCAACATTGAGCCTGGTATATTGCTGAATCATCTTCTCTCCCGCTCCGCTTATTTAGCTTTTTCAAGAATTTCAATCATACGCCACCTCTTCAATTTACTCAAGGGACGAGTTTCCATTATTTTAACTTTATCGCCGGTATGACATTCATTCTTTTCATCATGAGCCACAAACTTTGATGTTTTCTTGAAAAACTTTCCATAAAGGGGATGCTTTTCCAGTCTCTCAACAGAAACGATAATACTTTTATCCATCTTATCAGAAAGGACTAAGCCCATCTTTGTTTTTCTTCTTCCACGTTCTTCCATATTAATCCCAATATGTTATTGTTTTTCTACTTCAACTTTAGAGTCATCAACTTTTAATGTCTGCGACTTTAAAATTGTTTTTATGCGAGCAATATCTTTTCTTACACCACGTAGCAATAATGGGTTATCCAGCTGGTGCATAGCATGCTGAAATCTCAGATTATATAACTCTTCGACTTTATCCGCAAGCTTAAGCTCCAACTCATCTACTGATAGCTCTTTAATTTCTTGTATCTTCATTTCTAACCACCAAACTCACTTTGAGTTACAAATTTAGTTTTAAGTGGCAATTTATGTGATGCCAATCTCATAGCTTCTTTTGCCACATCCTCCGGAACACCAGCCAACTCAAACATTATGCGTCCTGGCTTAACAACCGCAACCCAAAACTCTGGAGAACCTTTTCCCTTACCCATTCTGGTTTCAGCCGGTTTTTGTGTTACTGGCTTATGCGGGAAAACTCTAATCCAGACTTTACCACCTCTTTTGATATATCTGGTCATCGCAATACGAGCCGCCTCTATCTGCCTGGATGTAACCCAACAAGGTGCCAACGCCTTCAAGCCAAATTCCCCAAAAGCAACTGTTGAACCACGATTTGCTTTACCGCGCATGCGCCCGCGCTGTTGTTTTCTATACTTAATTCTTTTTGGCATTAACATAGTAAATTCTCCTTAAGCCCCAATTACTTCGCCTTTACAAATCCACACTTTTACACCAATCGCGCCATAAGGAGTTTGAGCAGTTACTCGAGCATAATCAATATCTGCTCGCAAGGTATGCAGAGGAATTCGTCCATCTTTATAGTTTTCTCTACGAGCCATTTCAGCACCCCCAAGTCTTCCTGAGCAAGTAATTTTAACCCCCTCAGCTCCCATTCTCATGGTGCTCATAACTGCTTTTTTCATTGCACGTCGAAATGGAATTTTAGCAATCAATTGATTTGCAATATTTTCGGCAACTAAATTAGCATCAAGCTCTGGTTTCTTAACTTCATTAATATTTAGCTGAACATCTTTGTCGGAGAGGCGCTGAATTTCTTCCTTCAATTTATCAACTTCAGATCCCTTACGGCCAATCACAATCCCAGGTCTTGCAGTATTTATCGTTAAGGTTATTTTTTGTGGTGTCCGATCAATCTGAACGGAAGAAACAGCAGCATTTTGCAATCTACGATTGATATATTTTCTCAACATCAAATCTTCATTAAGTTTTGCAGCAAAACCCCGTTCATCGTACCAATTAGAATCCCAGTTCTTAATTATACCTAATCTGAGTCCTATTGGATGTGTTTTTTGTCCCAAAATACCTCCGATTCAATTATTGATTATCTTGAGTTGAAACAACTATTGTAATGTGGCACGATGGTCTTTTAATTTTCATTGCCCTCCCCATCGAGGCAGCACGAAATCGCTTAAAACCAAATCCCATATCCACATACGCCTCTTTCACAAAAAGATGATCAGGCTCAACCTTAGAGGCACTTTCATTATTTAACATATTTGCAACTGCCGACCGAAGTGTTTTCTCAATCGGAACACATGCAGCTTTATGTGTAAAATGAAGAATATTCAATGCCTTATCAACTTGTATTCCCCGCACCATATCAATAACTCTTCTGGCTTTTCTAGGGGACATTCGAACATATTTTGCAACCGCTTTTGCTTCCATACCAAATATCCTAAATTTAACGTACCTTGGAGGACTTTTCAGTAGCTCTGTGTCCCCGAAAAGTCCGTGTCGGAGAAAACTCACCGAGTTTATGGCCAACCATGTTTTCAGAAATAAAAACAGGTATAAACTTATTGCCGTTATGAATAGCAAGAGTATGTCCTACAAAATCAGGAGTGATTGTGGACCGTCTTGCCCACGTCTTCAAAACCTTCTTCTGATTTGAATTATTCATCTCTTGAATCCGTGACAAAAGCTTTTCGTCAATGTACGGACCTTTTTTTACAGACCTCGGCATAGATTATCCTCTACTTTTTCTTTCTTTTTGATACAATGTAATCATCAGACTTCTTTTTACGACGAGTTTTACCGCCTTTAGCTGGCTTGCCCCAAGGAGAACATGGATGCCTACCACCTGAAGTTTTACCCTCACCACCACCCATCGGGTGATCAACAGGATTCATTACAACACCCCGAACATGCGGTCTACGACCTAACCAGCGTTTTCTGCCGGCTTTACCTATAGACACATTTTCATGTTCGCCATTTCCAACCTGACCAATAGTTGCCTTGCAATCTTCCCTCACAATCCGAACTTCACCAGAAGGCATTTTTAATTGGGCAAAACCACCGTCTTTAGCAACTAACTGAGCATAGGAGCCGGCACTACGAGCAACTTGTGCGCCTTTATCTACAACCAATTCGATATTATGAATATTTGTACCCAGCGGTATACCTTTTAAAGGCAAAGTGTTTCCAATTCTTATTTCTGCGTCAGGACCTGAATTAAGCTGATCGCCTACTTTCAATCCAAGCGGGGCAATGATATAACGTTTCTCACCATCCACATAATTCAACAAAGCTATATTCGAGGTTCTGTTGGGGTCGTACTCGATTGAGGCGACCCTTGCTGGAATACCATCTTTATTTCTTTTAAAATCAATAAGGCGATATTGTCTCTTGTGCCCACCACCCCGAAATCGAAGTGTAACGTGACCATCATTATTTCGCCCACCAGATTTTTTCAATGGTCTAAGCAAAGACTTCTCCGGACCGACTTTCGTAACCGCTTCAAAAGTCATCCCCGCAGTGTTTCTTAAGCTTGGGGTTGTTGGTCTAAATTTTTTAATACCCATAATTTATACTAGCCTTGATTTTCACCGAATAAATCTATTGAATAGCCCTCAGCCAACGTAACCACAGCCTTTTTCCAATCGGCACGCTTACCCTGAGTTAAACCTTGACGACTGTTCATTCTCTTGGTCTTACCTTTAACATTAAGTGTTTTTACACTTTTCACGACCACGCTGAACTTGACCTCTACGGCTTTTTTTATTTCTATTTTATTAGAAGTTTTTGCAACCTCAAACCCGTACTTCAAACTTTCTTCCTGCAGCCCAAGCATTTTTTCAGTTAAAACAGGGCGCAACAAAACTGATTCTAATGGCTTCATTTCTTAAAGACTCCAGATAACTTGTCAACAGCACCTTTTTGAATCAAAAGATTATCACATTTCAACAAATCATATGTAGATTCAGTGCTAGCGACTTTAATGCTAAGTTTCGGAATATTTCTTCCTGCAAGCACCATATCAGAGTCTCTATCAGAGATTAGTAATAAATTCTTTTGGCCTTCTACACCAAGGGACTTTAGAATTGTATATAATTCCTTAGTTTTAGGTGATGTTAATTTAAAGTCTTCGACCAATTTAATTTGCTTACTTTTGGCTCTGTCAGAATAAACTGAAAGCTTTGCAAGAGTTTTCATTTTTTTGGATAATTTCATATTATAATCCCGAGGGACAGGACCAAATACGCGACCACCACCAACCCATACAGGTGAACGGGTGGAACCAGCACGAGCAGCTCCACGACCTTTTTGCTTCCAAGGTTTCCTACCACCACCACGAACATTGCTTCTGGTTTTTGTTGCAGCGTTCCCTTGCCGCTGATTTGCATTGTACAGCTTCACCGCAAGATAAACCGCATTTTCATTTGGCTCAATACCAAACACATGCTTAGGTAATTTAGCCTTACTGCCTGTCGCAGCACCATCAATTTTATAAATATCTAAATCCATTGCTACTTATCTCTTAATAGTTACAATACTTGAAACGCTACCAGGAATCGCACCTTCAATTAAAATCAGATTCTTTTCCGGGATTACTTTTATGACGCGTCTTTTCTTGAGGGTAATTTTATCTCCCCCCATTCTACCAGGCATCTTCATTCCTTTAAAAACACGAGAGGGGTAAGACGATTGCCCAATAGAACCCGGCGCTCTAAGTCTATCACTTTGACCATGAGTTTGCTGACCTCCACCAAAACCATGACGCTTCATAACGCCCTGAAACCCTTTACCCTTTGATATACCCGAGACGACCACACCCTCACCCTCAGCAAAAGTATCAACGGTAATTTCACCACCCAAGCTCAACTTCTCCTGCTCCTGAAAATTCCGAAATTCACGGAGAATACGAAGCGGCTTTACACCAGCTTTAGAAAAATGTTTAGCCAATGGCTTAGTAGTATTCTTTTCCTTCTTCTCATCAAACCCAAGTTGAATTGCTTCGTAGCCATCAACTTTCTTAGACTTAATTTGAGTAATAAAACAAGGGCCTGCCTCAATAACCGTTACAGGTATTGACTTACCCGCCTCATTAAAAACACGGGTCATCCCTATTTTTTTTCCAATAATTCCAGCCATCACAAAATCTCTAATATTAAAAAGGAATAATCAAACTTTAATCTCAACATCAACACCGGCAGGTAATTCAAGCTTCATCAAAGCATCAACCGTTTTGGGTGTTGAATTAAGAATGTCGATTAACCTCTTATGAATTCTAGTTTCAAACTGCTCACGAGACTTTTTATCAACATGAGGCGAACGTAAAACCGTATAAACAGAACGCTTAGTAGGCAATGGAATGGGGCCGGAAATGGCTGCACCCGTTGCTTTAGCGGTACGAATTATCTTGTCGGTAGATTTATCGATCAACCTGTGATCATAAGCCTTCAACTTAATTCTAATATTTTGACCAACCACTTATCTTAAACTCCGTTTATTCAGTATACAGTAAACTTGAAACCAATGATAAATCCGAACAACAAAATTAAATTACTATTCAATTATACTCGTCACAACACCAGCACCTACCGTACGGCCACCTTCACGAATCGCAAAGCGAAGACCATCTTCCATAGCAATTGGTGCAATCAACTCAACAACCATGTTAACATTGTCACCAGGCATAACCATCTCAACACCTTCATCAAGATTTAAAATACCAGTAACATCGGTTGTACGAAAATAGAACTGAGGACGATAACCATTAAAGAATGGGGTATGACGTCCACCCTCTTCTTTTTTCAAAACATAAACTTCAGCTTTAAATTTTGTATGAGGTGTAATTGAACCAGGCTTAACAACAACCATACCACGTTCAAGCTCTTCTTTGTCAACGCCACGCAACAACAAACCAACATTGTCGCCAGCTTCGCCATTATCCAGCAATTTCCTAAACATCTCAACGCCGGTACAGACACTCTTTCTGCTATCGCGAATACCAACAATCTCAACCTCATCACCAGTTGCAATTTTACCTCTCTCAATACGACCAGTACCTACGGTACCACGGCCTGTAATACTAAAAACATCCTCAACAGGCATTAAAAAAGGTTTATCAATCTCTCGAGTAGGGGTTGGAATGTACTCATCCACAGCTTTCATCAAATCAAGAATACACTTAGCTTTCTCAGCATCTTCAGGAGCGTTCAAAGCTTGCAACGCGCTACCTGGAATAATCGGAATGTCATCACCAGGGAAATCATAAGCACTTAAGAGTTCACGTAATTCCAACTCTACCAACTCAAGCAACTCCTCATCGTCAACCATATCCACTTTGTTCAAAAAGACAACGATATATGGAACACCAACCTGCCCGGCTAAAAGAATGTGCTCACGAGTTTGCGGCATAGGACCATCAGCAGCACTAACAACCAAAATCGCGCCATCCATTTGAGCAGCACCGGTAATCATGTTCTTAACATAATCCGCATGACCAGGACAATCAACATGCGCATAGTGCCTTCCTTCGGTTTCATATTCGACATGAGCAGTTGCGATCGTTATCCCTCTGGCCTTTTCTTCAGGAGCATTATCGATTGAATCAAAACTCAGATACTCTGAAAGACCTTGTTTATTTAAAACACAAGTAATCGCAGAAGTCAATGTTGTTTTACCATGATCTACATGACCAATAGTACCAATATTAACATGAGGTTTAGTTCTCTCAAATTTCTGCTTTGCCATGATTTGCCTCCAAAATTAAAAATTTTTTAGATGTTCAATTTTCTTAAAAATATATTTAAATTAGTTATTTATACAGCATTTACTTTTTCTAAAATTTTCTCTGCCACAGACTTTGGCGCAATCTCGTAATCCTTGAATTGCATCGTGAAAATAGCTCTACCCTGGGTAATAGATCTCAGAGAAGTTGCATATCCAAACATTTCACTCAACGGTGCTGAGGCATTAACAACCTGAGCATCTTTCCTTGGCTCAATACCTTGAATTTTACCCCGTCGACTATTCAAGTCACCCATTACATCCCCAAGATATTCTTCCGGGACAATAACCTCAACATCCATAACAGGCTCCATCAGAACAGGAGAAGCTATCTTCGCAGCATTCTTTAACGCCATAGACCCAGAGACCTTAAAAGCCATTTCGTTCGAATCAACATCGTGAAAAGAACCATCGATCAAGCGCACCTTTATATCAATCAAAGGGTACCCAGCCAGAATACCATTCCTGGCAGCCTCACGTGCGCCATCTGCTACAGGATTGATATACTCCCGAGGTATCGAACCACCAACAATTTTATTCTCGAATACAAATCCTTTTCCAGCTTCACCAGGCTCAACCTCAACAACACAGTGCCCATACTGTCCACGACCACCACTTTGACGCACAAACTTTCCTTCGGCGGTCACGGCTTTAGTAATTGCCTCCTTATATGCAACTTGTGGGCGTCCAACATTAGCACCAACTTTAAACTCACGCAGAAGACGATCAACCAAAATCTCTAGATGCAACTCGCCCATTCCGTAAATAATTGTCTGCCCGGTTTCCTCATCTGACTTAATTTTAAAAGTAGGATCTTCTTCAGCAAGCTTTGCCAAAGACAACCCAAGCTTATCCTGATCGCTCTTAGTTTTGGGCTCAATGGAAACAGCAATAACTGGTTCAGGGAAATGCATTGACTCCAAAATAACCTGCTTATCTTCAGCACATAAGGTATGCCCAGTTTTCGTATGCTTCAATCCTACCGCAGCCACAATATCACCAGCCTGTACCGAGTCAATATCTTCGCGCTTATTCGCGCTCATTTGGAGGATACGACCTAAACGCTCCCTTTTGTTCGAATTAGAATTATATATATAAGAGCCGGCCTCAACTCTGCCAGAGTACACACGAAAATAAGTCAACTTTCCAACATAAGGGTCTGTAATAATCTTAAAAGCCAAGGCAGAAAAAGGTTCTTTCGGATCAGGCTTACGAACAATCTCATCCTCATTCCTTGGATGCATTCCAACAATCTCAGGCATCTCGGACGGAGATGGCAAGAAATTAATCACAGCATCCAACAACCTCTGAACCCCTTTATTCTTAAATGCAGAACCCAACATAACCGGAGTTATCTTAACGCTGACTGTAGCCTGCCTAATAGCATCAATAATTTCTTCTTCGTTTATCTCAACACCATCGAGATACTTTTCAAGCAAAGTGTCATCAAACTCGGAAATTGACTCCAACAAATGAGTCCTATATTCAGTAGCTTTCTCTTCCAAGTCATGAGGAATATCAATTTCTTCCCATGTAGAACCTAAGTTATCCTTATCATACATTACGGCTTTCATTTTCACCAAGTCAATCAACCCGGTAAACATGTCTCCCTCGCCAATAGGAATCTGAACAGGCACCACATTGGCCCCAAGACGCTCCTTTATCATCCCAACAGCGCCATAAAAATTTGCCCCGATACGATCCATTTTGTTAACAAAAGCAATACGAGGCACTTTATATTTATCAGCCTGACGCCATACTGTTTCCGACTGAGGCTCAACACCACCAACAGCACAAAACAACGCAACAGCGCCATCCAAAACTCTCAGAGATCTTTCGACCTCAACAGTAAAATCAACGTGACCGGGAGTATCAATTATATTTATCCTACAATCTCTCCAAATGCAAGTAATTGCAGCCGAAGTAATTGTGATACCCCTCTCTCTTTCCTGCTCCATCCAATCCATGGTAGCAGCGCCATCATGAACCTCGCCCATTCGATGAATAATACCGGTGTAAAACAAAATACGCTCAGTTGTCGTAGTTTTACCCGCATCGATATGCGCCATAATGCCTATATTTCTAATTTTCTCTATTGCAAACTTCTTCGACATACAAACTCCAAAAAATTACTAACCCCTCGCAGACTCACTATTAGTAGCGCCTAAAACAGGGGCACCCAACTTCGTTACATAAAAAAGGGAAGTTCAACGAAACTTCCTCTATAAAAATTGTATTGAAAGAGTTACGGACAGAAACTAACTAAACTACCACCTAAAATGAGCAAAAGCTTTGTTAGCTTCAGCCATCTTATGAGTGTCTTCGCGCTTCTTAATCGAACCACCTTCTTTATTTGCGGCCGCCATCAACTCAGCAGCCAATTTCTCTGCCATAGACTTCCCTGGCCTTGCCTTAGAATAGCCAATCAACCACCTTAAAGCCAACGCTTGCTTTCTATTAGGCCTAACCTCAACGGGCACTTGATAAGTAGCTCCCCCAACACGCCTTGAACGAACTTCCAAGATAGGCTTCACATTTTCAACAGCCTTTTCAAATACTTCTACCCCGTCCTTCTTTATCTTCTCTTCAATAATAGCCAGCGAATCATAAAAAACTTTTTCAGCGATACTCTTCTTACCGCGTTCCATCAGACTATTAATGAACTTCGCAACCAACAAACTTTTATATTTCGGATCTGGTAGTACTACTCGCTTTTCAGCAGCTTTTCTTCTCGACATAATAACCTACTTACGCACCTTTTCTTTTCGTTCCATACTTAGAGCGACTTTGATTCCTATCTTGAACACCGCTCGTATCATAAACTCCACGAACAATATGATAGCGCACTCCAGGTAAATCCTTGACACGTCCACCTCGAATCAAAACAATTGAATGTTCCTGCAAATTATGACCTTCACCAGGTATGTATGCAGTTACTTCAAAACCATTTGTCAATCGAACCCTCGCAACCTTCCGCAATGCAGAATTCGGCTTTTTAGGTGTCGTTGTATAAACCCTCGTACAAACGCCACGGCGTTGAGGAGAACCTGTTAAAGCGGGAGAAGTACCTTTCTTCAGTACTCTTTTTCTCCCAGAACGAACTAATTGATTTATAGTTGGCAATACTCTATCCTTAAATTACAGAATCACAATATAAATAACTGTAATAAAAAAATCAACAAATTTCTCTCATTTTTTATTACTTTTTTTTCTTAAACTGCAGTCTTATATTGATCTTCGATTTCACTACTTCCCTCTGTCTCGTCACCGTCTTCTTCGGAGTCAGAATATACTTTTAGATCTTTATACTTATTCAATCCTGTGCCAGCTGGGATAAGGTTACCCATAATTACATTTTCCTTTAATCCCAATAGATTATCCACTTTGCCTTCTATAGAAGCATCTGTTAGGACCCTTGTAGTTTCCTGAAATGAAGCTGCAGAAATAAAGCTTTCGGTTGTTAACGATGCTTTTGTTATGCCTAACAGCAAAGGTAAAAATGTCGCGGGTTGACATGCTCTTGTTACAATAGATTCTTTTCCAGCCTCTTGTAACTTTTCATTTTCCCGCTTAACCTCATCTTTATCTACCAATTCATTTACCTGGTACTTTGAATCTCCACTTTCTTCAATGGCAACCTTGTCTTGTATTTTTTCATTTTCAGCAAGGAAGGATATTTTATCAACTTTATCATCTTCGAGATATATTGTATCACCAGGGTCTTCAACCTTTACTTTTTGCAGCATCTGACGCACAATAACTTCAATATGTTTATCGTTTATTCGAACTCCCTGAAGACGATAAACTTCTTGAATTTCATTAACCAGATATTCTTGAACCTTGTTTGGCCCCATAATATTAAGAATATCTTCCGGAGCAATACTTCCCTCACATAATTTTTCCCCGGCTTGCACATAATCACCGTCATGCACGAGAACATGCTTACCATAAGGAATTGAATAATTTTTCTCTTCCTGGGCATCTTGAGAGGTAATAACAACTTTTCTTGTGCCTCTTCGAATTTCACCAAACTTTACATTCCCGTCAATTTCAGAAACAACTGCCGGTTCCTTTGGCTTCCTTGCTTCAAACAACTCTGCAACACGAGGCAAACCACCTGTGATATCGCGAGTCTTAGCAACTTCTCGAGGTATTTTAACTAATATATCTCCAGCAGTTACTTTTTGACCATCTTTTACTTGTAAATAGGCACGCGTAGGAACAATATAACTGCTCAGTTTTTCCCCTTCAGCATCAACAATATGGATTTGAGGGCTCAAACTTCTATTTCGTGTCTCGATTATAACTCTTTGCTTCAAGCCAGTTGTTTCATCAACTGCTTCGCTAAATGTTATTTTTTCAATGAGATCGATATATTTAATTTTTCCACTGTGATTTGAGAGGATACTGGCTGTGTAAGGGTCCCATTGAAAAACAATTGTACCTTTAGCAACTTTCTCATTTTCCGGAACCATAATCTGTGCACCGTAAGGCACAATATAATGTGCAACCATACGGTTATTATCATCAATAACTTCTAGTTTACCGTTTCGCCCAACCGTAATTACAGAACCATCTGCTTGAGTTACGGTCTTTATGTTGGTAAACCGAACTGTACCCCCCTGTTTTGCTTCAGCTTGCGATTGTGCTGCAATGCGAGAAGCAGTACCACCAATATGAAAGGTACGTAAAGTAAGCTGAGTACCTGGCTCGCCAATAGATTGTGCCGCCATAACGCCTACCGCCTCACCATTTTCAACAGGGTTGCCGGTTGCAAGGTTACGACCATAACAAAGTACACAAGTACCGCGCTTTGATTCACAGGTTAAAACAGAACGGATTCTCACTGATTCAATTCCACTGTTTGAAATCTTATCCGCCATTTCTTCATCAATCAAAGTATTGGCTTCCACAATAACATCCTGTGACTCAAGATCAAAAACATCTTCTGCTGCCACACGACCCAAAATACGATCCCGAAGTGGCTCAATAATTTCTTCACCTTCTTTAAGATCGCTGATTCTAATACCCAAAATTGTATTACAATCATATTCATTAATAATAATATCCTGAGCAACATCAACCAATCTTCTGGTAAGATACCCTGCATCGGCGGTTTTCAACGCTGTATCGGCCAACCCTTTACGTGCACCATGAGTAGAGATAAAGTACTCAAGTACAGAGAGACCCTCTCTAAAATTAGCAGTAATTGGATTTTCAATGATTTCACCCATCTGTCCAGTCATCTTCTTCTGAGGTTTCGCCATTAATCCACGCATTCCCGCTAATTGTCGAATCTGCTCTTTTGAACCACGGGCTCCGGAATCGGCCATCATATAAATTGGGTTAAAACCTTCATTTTCATTTTGTAAATGTGAAAAAAGTTTTTCCGCAACATCACTTGTTGTATGTGTCCAGATATCGATAATTTTGTTATACCGTTCTCCGTCAGTAATCACTCCGTTCTCATACTGATTTTGAATGGTAGCAACATTCTTTGTAGCTGTGGCAATAAGTGTAGCTTTCTCTTTAGGTATACGAACATCTTCAATACCAACTGTTGCGCCGGAACGCATTGCATAATTAAACCCGAGTTCTTTCAGATTATCAAGAAAATAAGCTGTTTTTTGATTACCAAGGGCCTTATATACGTCAGCGATAATATCTTCTAAACGTCTTTTGGTTAGAAGTTCATTTATAAAATCAATTTGATCAGGTAAAACTTCGTTGAGGACAACGCGACCAATAGTAGTTTCAATGCGCTTTCCATTGATCCGGACTGTCACTTTTGCATGAAGAGCAGCTTTATTGTCGTTATAGGCGATTAATGCTTCATCCGTTGAAGAAAATATGGTTCCCTCTCCAAGCTCTCCGGATTTAGCTTTTGTCATATAATAAATACCCAGTACAATGTCCTGGCTTGGGATAGCTAATGGACGGCCACTCGCAGGGGATAAAATATTATGACTTGCCAGCATTAACAATCTTGTCTCTGCTTGTGCATAGTAAGATAGCGGAACATGAACAGCCATTTGATCGCCATCAAAATCTGCATTAAACGCTGCACAGACGAGCGGATGCACCTGAATGGCCTTACCTTCAATTAAGATAGGTTGAAAAGCCTGAATTCCAAGCCGATGCAAAGTAGGAGCACGGTTTAAAAGAACCGGATGGCCATCAATAATTTCTTCCAAAATATCCCAGACTTCTGCACCTCTTCTATCAACAAGCTTCTTGGCACTTTTAACGGTTTTAACAAGGCCACGCTCAACTAATTTCCGAATTACAAAAGGCTTGAAAAGTTCAAGCGCCATATCTTTAGGCAACCCACACTGATGGAGTTTTAATTCGGGGCCTACAACAATTACCGAACGACCGGAATAATCAATACGTTTTCCGAGAAGGTTTTGTCTAAAACGACCTTGCTTACCACGCAACATGTCGGAAAGTGATTTCAAAGGACGATTACCATCACCACGCACAGCTGCTGACTTCCTGCCATTATCAAATAAAGCGTCAACTGCTTCCTGAAGCATCCGTTTTTCATTACGTAAAATGACTTCAGGTGCTTTTATTTCCATCAATTTTTTAAGCCGGTTATTACGAATAATAACGCGACGATAAAGATCGTTTAAATCACTGGTTGCAAAACGACCACCTTCTAAAGGCACCAAAGGCCTTAACTCTGGCGGAATCACAGGAATGACAGAAAGTACCATCCATTCAGGTCGATTTGAACTTTTCTTGAAAGATTCAACGACTCTCAGCCTTTTTAAAGCGTCTGTTTTTCTTTGAACAGATTTTTCCTCTTTTACTTTACGACGCAAATCGACAGAGACAGCATGAATATCTGTTCTTTTTAAGAGATCAATGATTGCTTCGCCACCGATCTTAGCCAAAAACTTAGGCACTTCTTCCCCGGTTTCTTCATCAACTGAAGGCTCATCACCATTGGCCATAATTTGGAAATATTCTTCTTCAGTAATTAAATCTTTTTGCTCAAGGCCGGTATTACCAGGTTCAATGACTATATAAGATTCGTAGTAAATCACCCGTTCCAACTCTTTAGCACTCATGCCAAAAATATATCCAATTTTGGAAGGCAGAGATTTCCAAAACCAAATATGGACAACAGGCACAGCTAATGAGATATGCCCCATTCTTTCGCGACGAACACTTTTGGTTGTAACTTCAACGCCACAGCGATCGCAAATGATGCCCTTGTACCGAATTCTTTTGTATTTGCCGCAATGGCATTCCCAATCACGAACCGGCCCAAAGATTTTTTCGCAAAACAAACCATCTTTTTCCGGCTTGAAAGAGCGATAATTTATAGTTTCAGGTTTTGTTACTTCACCATAAGATCTTTCTAGGATCTTATCTGATGAAGAAAGACTAATAGAAATCTTACTAAATGACTTTTTTACCGAAGACTCTTGTCTACTGAAATAGCTCAAAGTCTACCTCCCACTTAGAGATTGGTGACTAAATATATTTTGAATTAACAACTATTAATGCTTTCCGTTGCCGTTCAGATCGGTATCTTCAATTAACTCAATATCCAACCCGAGGCCTTGAAGTTCACGAATAAGCACGTTAAATGATTCGGGCAAACCTGGCTCAGGCAAATTATCACCCTTAACAATGGCTTCATATACCTTAGATCTACCACGAACATCATCTGACTTAACAGTTAGAATTTCTTGCAATGTATGGGCTGCGCCATATGCTTCGAGCGCCCAGACTTCCATTTCTCCAAAACGTTGCCCACCAAATTGGGCTTTCCCACCCAACGGTTGTTGCGTAATAAGGGAGTACGGTCCAATTGAACGTGCATGAATTTTATCCTCTACCAGATGTGACAGTTTGAGGATATAAACATAACCTACAGTAACAGGGTTATCGATTTGATCGCCAGTTCTTCCATCAAACAAAACAGACTTTCCGTCTAAAGAAATATTGGCTTCTTTCATTTCTTCTTGCACTTCATCATAGCTTGCGCCGTCAAAAACAGGTGTGGCATATTTTTTATTTAAAACACTTGCTGCCCACCCCAAATTGGTCTCAAATATTTGACCAAGATTCATTCTCGAAGGTACCCCAAGTGGGTTTAAAATAACATCCACAGGAGTTCCATCCGGCATATAAGGCATATCTTCCACAGGAACAATTCTAGATACAACACCTTTATTTCCATGTCGACCTGCCATTTTATCGCCAACCATAAGCTTGCGTTTTTTAGCGACATAAACCTTAGCTAACTGAACAATTCCGGGAGGAAGCTCATCTCCAACTTCTACCTTGAACTTTCTGTTTTCAAACTCTTCTTCAAGCTCACTTAATTTAAGTTGATATCCCGACCAAATAGCAGCAACTTTATCATTTACACTACTATCCCCCGAAAGACCTTCCCCATATTCGATAGCATCAAAATTAAGCGATTTGAGTTTGTCTTCAGTTAGTTTAGTATTTGCTTTTAGTAGTATCTGGCCAGTATTTTTATCACGAACCGTACCGGAACTTGTATCGGTTAAAACAGCAACCAGTTTGTGATCTCTAAACTTTTCAACACGAGATAACTCCGATGTGTACCAAAGTTCAATTTCTTCAATCCGCTTTTTATCCTGCTTTTTTGTTTTAGGATCTTTTTTCTTGCGGGTAAAAAGCTTTGTGTTAATGACGACACCTTTCATCCCGGGAGGAGCTTTCAGAGACGCGTCTTTTACGTCACCGGCTTTTTCTCCGAAAATCGCTTTAAGCAGTTTCTCTTCCGGGGTAGGATCTGTTTCACCCTTTGGGGTAACTTTCCCAACCAAAATATCACCGGCTCTTACTTCAGCACCTTCTCGGATAATACCGTTTTCATCTAAATCCTTAGTCGTTTCCTCACTGACATTGGGAATCTCACGAGTCAATTCTTCTTCACCACGTTTGGTATCACGCACTTGCAGATCGAACTCTTCAATATGAATAGATGTAAAAATATCATCAGAAGCAACACGTTCGGACAGAACAATAGCATCTTCAAAATTGTAACCACGCCAAGGCATGTATGCTACCAGCACATTTTTCCCTAAAGCCAGTTCGCCTTGATCTGTAGCGCAACCATCGGCAAGAACATCACCGGATTTAACTTTCTGGCCGTTTTTAACGATAGCACGTTGATTAATACAAGTGTTCTGATTAGTTCGTAAAAATTTAGTTAAACGATAGGACACAAATTCAGAATCATCAAAGTCAGAAAGCGCTTCAACCGAATTTGCACCTTTAGACAACTTGCTTTCTTTTCGTATTGTAATTTCGTTTGCACTTACTTTTTCAACAACGCCATTGATATCCGTAAGAACCATTGCTCGTGAATCACGTGCAACTTTTGCTTCCATTCCAGTTCCAACCATAGGAGAATCTGTTCTTAGCAGAGGAACTGCCTGACGCTGCATATTCGAACCCATTAAGGCACGGTTCGCATCATCATGTTCCAGAAACGGAATTATCGCGGCAGCAGCAGAAACAATTTGGGTTGGCGACACATCCATATAATGAACTTTTTCCGGAATTAAAATCGGGAATTCTCCACGAAGTCTCGACTTTACCTTCTCATTTATGAAATTGCCTTTTTTATCAATCGGCGCATTGGCCTGAGCAATAACAAATTGATCTTCATCATCAGCAGAAAGATACTCGATTTGAGAAGACACTTTGCCTTTTGAAACTTTTCGATATGGAGTTTCAATAAAACCAAAATCATTAATTCTGGCAAATGTTGTCAATGATGAAATTAGACCAATATTAGGCCCTTCAGGTGTTTCGATAGGACAGAGACGACCGTAGTGAGTGTAATGCACATCACGTACCTCAAAGCCAGCACGCTCTCTGGTTAAACCACCTGGCCCCAAAGCGGAAAGACGGCGTTTATGCGTCATCTCTGCCAAAGGATTTGTTTGATCCATAAACTGTGATAATTGACTCGTGCCAAAGAATGTGTTTATAACAGAAAAAATTGTACGCGCATTGACTAAGTCCTGAGGGGTCAGGTTTTCATTATCACGCAAATTCATTCTTTCCTTAATCGTACGAGCCATTCTGGAAAGTCCAAGAGTCATCTGGGCAGATAATTGCTCACCAACAGTTTTAATTCTGCGGTTTCCGAGATGATCAATATCATCGGAAGCTCTTTTACCTGCTCTTAACTCAAGTAGGTATCTAATAATTGCAACGATATCTTCTTTGGTTAAAACAGTTGTTTCGATTGAGATATCAAGACCAAGCTTTTTATTGACACGATAACGTCCAACTTGACCGAGATCGTATCGTTTAGGATTAAAGAACATCCTTTCAATCAGACCTCTTGCCGTATCCAAATCAGGTGCATCACCAGAACGCAAATGGCGATAAATTGCCTCAAGGGCATCGGCCTCCGATCTTGCAGCATCCTTCTTCAAGGTATTGCTTATGACTTCCGGTCCCAGCATACCATCTTTGCGCAGAAGAAGAATTTTTTCAATACCTGCATCTTTGAACAACTGAATGGACTCTTCTGTCAATTCAGTATTCTTTTCTACAAGAAGTTCACCAGTTTCTTCGTTTATAACATCTTCGACGGCAATACGCCCAACAGACTTGGCAAACTTTTTACTTTTCACATCCATTTCTTCAAGTAACCCAAACAGACTCAACAAATCTCTGTCTGAAGAATAACCTAAAGCCCGCAGCAAAGTAGTTACAGGAAATTTCTTACGCCGATCGATATAAACATAGAGTACATCATTTATATCAGTGGTAAATTCAACCCATGAACCACGTAATGGAATTATGCGTGCAGAAAATAATTTTGTCCCGTTAGGATGAAATAAATCATCAAAAAACACACCAGGTGAACGGTGCAATTGACTGACAATTATTCGCTCAGCACCATTAATAACAAAAGTACCACGATTTGTCATATACGGCACGTTACCTAAATATACGATCTGCTCTATTGTATCAGAAAACTCCTTACTATCACTAAATACATCCTTTATTGATAGTTTAAGCTTCGCTTTTAACGGAACCGAGTATGTTACACCTCTTTCCTGACACTCGACCAAATCGTACTTTGGTTTTTCAACGTAATATTCAACAAACTCAAGACAAAAATTTTCCCGACTATCTACAATTGGAAAAACACCGGTAAAAACGGATTCCAATCCATCGTTTTTCCGTTTTTCAGGTCTAACATCGTCTTGTAAAAACTCTCTAAAAGACCTTAATTGTATATCCAACAAATCGGGCAGATCAATTACTTGCAATAACTTAGAGAAGGACTTCCTTGCACCATTTTGCATAAAGGATACCACCTAAAATTTTAAGATTACAGAAAACTATTTGATTTCTACAGAAGCTCCAACCTCTTCCAATTGCTTCTTAATCTCTTCAGCTTCTCCCTTTGCCACACCTTCTTTAACTGGTTGAGGCGCTGAATCTACTAAATCTTTAGCTTCTTTTAACCCAAGGCTAGTTATTGTACGAACGACCTTAATAACTTGTATCTTTTTATCACCAATTCCGGTAAGAACTACATTAAATTCAGTTTGTTCTTCAGCCGCTTCTGCACCTGCACCACCACCAGCTGGAGCAACTGCTACTGCTGCTACCGGCGCTTGGGCTGAAACACCAAAACGATCTTCAATTGCTGATACCAACTCAGATAATTCCAACACAGTCATTTTTTCTATTGAAGTCAGCAATGAATCAACACCATTACCAGACTTTGTTTTTTTTGCAGCTTTCTCTTCAACTGCTTTAGCTTCTGCCATCTTAAGCCTCCCAAAATAGAGATATAAATAAATTAATAAATTACTTAACTAACTTTGATTTTCTTTTTGTTCTTTAACAGCATTCATAGCATAAACAAGTTTGCTTAAAACACCATTTAATGAAAACGCCAAATTAGATATAGGCGCATTTAACACATTACAAACTTTAGATAAAATCTCATCTCTTGTGGGCAAGTTTGCAATTTGGTCTAGTTTATCTTCACCAAACAGAACGCCTTCAAAAAGACAAGCTTTAAGCTTCAACTTATCATTTTTCTTTGAAAACTCTTTAATCACTTTTGCGGGAGCTACAGGATCATCCACTCCAAAAGCCATGGCCACGGGCCCGCTCAAATGTTCTATAATATCTTCACAGCCAGCCTCTTTTGCAGAGAGTTTTGCCAAAGTATTTTTAACAACCCGGTACTCCACCTGTGCGCCGGAAAACGCTCTACGAAGCTTAGTAATTTCCTCAACATTTAGTCCGGTGAAATCTGTCAGATAAACACTTTTTGACTCGGACAATTGTTTTGATATTCTTTCTACAGCTGCTTCTTTTTCTGCAGTAGGCATTACATATTCCCAAATTTTATTAGTTAACTAATTTCACTCAACAAGATCGCTCTATCCAGTCGAATAGCAGGTCCCATCGTATTTGACAGAACCACTGCCTGAACATACTGACCCTTTGATGCCGATGGTTTTAATCGAACAACTGTTTCCAAAAATGCTACAATATTTTCTCTGATTTTAACCGCATCAAAAGATGACTTGCCTACAGAAACGTGCAAAATACCATTTTTATCTACACGAAACTCAATTTTTCCGGCTTTCAGCTCTTCAACTGCTTTTCCAACATTCGGGGTAACAGTACCGCTTTTAGGGTTAGGCATTAAACCCCTCGGACCCAATACTCTACCAAGCTTACCAACTTCCCCCATAGCATCTGGTGTTGCTACGATTACATCGAAGTCCAACCAGCCACCTTTAATTTTTTCAATCAAATCCTCGAAACCAACAAAGTCTGCGCCTTTTTCTTTTGCCTCAGCCTCTTTAGAACCTTTGGTTAACACGCACACTCGTACAGTTTTCCCAATACCATGCGGCAGGCTTACAGTACCTCTAACAATTTGGTCAGCCTTTCGTGGGTCAACGCCCAAGTTCACGGCAACTTCAATAGATTCATCAAACTTGGCTTCGGCCGTTTTTTTTATCAACTCAACAGCTTCATCCAAGCTATAATCTTTACCAGCCTCGATTAATGAAATTGCTTTTGTATATCTTTTACCTTTTTTCATTTCCTAATTCCTGTACAATTTATTCAACAACAAGTCCCATACTTCTTGCTGTACCTGCTATCATCAGCATAGCCGCTTCAACATCATTTGCGTTTAAATCTTCTTTTTTCACTTCAGCTATTTCTTTCAACTGATCTTTGGTAACTGTTCCTACTTTATTGCGATTAGGTTCACCAGAACCTTTTTCCAGTCCAGCAGCTTTTTTGAGCAAAACGGCAGCAGGCGGAGATTTTGTGATGAACGTAAACGAACGATCAGCATAAACCGTAATTACAACAGGAATAATTAAACCTTGCTTATCTTGGGTCTTCGCATTAAAATTCTTACAGAACTCCATAATATTTACACCGGCCTGGCCTAAGGCAGGACCTACTGGAGGCGAGGGGTTAGCCGCACCTGCGGGAATTTGCAACTTAATTGTTGACATTACTTTCTTGGCCATTAAATCAAATCTCCTTTCGGGCTATTTTTCCAGTTCAACTTGCAAAAAATCTAATTCAACAGGGGTTGAACGGCCAAAAATACTTACCATAACCTTAACTTTTTTCTTTTCTTTATTTATATCTTCAACAAAACCTGTAAAATCCGTAAAAGGACCATCGTTCACTCTTATAGGATCACCAACCTCAAAGGGAACATCTAAAACTTCCTTCCCAACACTCTCTTCAACACGTCCCAAGATTCGGTCTATTTCATCTTGCCGAAGCGCCTGAGGCATATTTTTTGGCCCCACGAAATTTGTTATCCCAGGCGTTTCAAGGACGATGTGTTGAGTTGACTTATCCAATACCATCTCAACTAACATGTAGCCAGGGAAAAACACTTTATTCTTTACGCGACGCTTGCCTTCCTTCATTTCTGTAACTTCTTCAGCAGGAATGAGGATTTCAGTTATCTTTTCATCCAAACCAGCATGCGCAATCTCGTTCTCTAAATAAGCCTTAACCTTCTTTTCATGCCCGGAAAGGACATGAATGGCATACCATTTTTTTTCAAGCTCACTCACACAACACCTAAAAGATCAATTTAAGAGTTTTAGTTAAAAGCCAATCTGTAGAAAATATAAATACGACAAATAATAAAGAAAGAACTATAACGATAATCGTTGAACTTTTCAAATCATCGTAAGTTGGCCAACTCACTTTAGCCATTTCCACTCCCACATCTGAGAAAAACTTTGTCGGTTTCGTTAAAAGACTCATAATAATTCTCTGCTTTTCTTAAATTATAATGACATTTATTAGCAGGTGAGGCAGGAATTGAACCCGCAACCTCTGGTTTTGGAGACCAGCGCTCTGCCAGTTGAGCTACTCACCTATTTATTTACTACTATCTTGTTTCTTTATGAGCAGTATGCTTATTACAAGTTGAGCAATATTTCTTAAACTCAACCCGGCCTGAATGCAATGACTTATTTTTATTAGTTGTATAGTTACGATTCTTACAATCTGTACACTCTAAAATCACCAAGACACGCATCTCTTTTCCTCGAAAACTTGCTTAATAAAATTATTGAGAGCCCACGACCGGATTTGAACCGGTGACCTCATCCTTACCAAGGATGCGCTCTACCTACTGAGCTACGTGGGCAAAATAAAAATGAGCGGGAGACGGGACTCGAACCCGCGACCAACAGCTTGGAAGGCTGTGACTCTACCAATTGAGTTACTCCCGCTAAAAATTTCGCACCTAAACTTCAGGATACTTCCCACTCATAAAACACCCTGTGGAGAGGGGAGGATTCGAACCTCCGAAGGCTGAGCCGACAGATTTACAGTCTGTTCCCTTTGACCACTCGGGTACCCCTCCAAAATAAAAAGAGCCACCAGCAGGGATCGAACCCGCGACCACCTCATTACAAGTGAGGTGCTCTACCAGCTGAGCTATGGTGGCACAATGTTTCAAAAATCAAACAATTGCTTGGTCAATGCTAAGGCACCTTCTGCTAAAATACAGCCTTATAATATATAAATTAAAAGCCAATTGTCAAGTGATTTCTAAAAATTTCAAATTCATTTTTTTCGCCAGGTTGTAACACCTTCCTTGTCCTCAAGAACGATGCCCATACCACCTAAACTGTCCCTGATTTTATCAGATAACGCCCACTCTTTTTTCGTCCTGAGATCACTTCGCATCTCCATAAGAACCTCCATTAAATCCCCCACCAACCCTGAGTCGAATTCTTTGCCTTTTGCATCAAGAATTCCAAAAACCAAGTCAAAATCTTCAATATATTTTTGAGTAAGCTTACCTAATAATTTTTGATTTTCAGAAAGCGGTTCATTTGTTAATAACTGGTTGCCATGTCGGACAATTTCAAAAAGTTTAGAAATTGCAGTTGGGGTATTCATGTCGTCATTCAGAGCATTAACAAATTCTATCCGCAACTGTTTGATATTAGTTAGATATTCAGCATCTTTTTCGGAGAAAGATGCTGTTTCTATGATTTCTAAATCACTTTCAAACCCAGTGATTGCCTGGCAAAGATTTTTATAAAAAATATTCAATTTAATGCTTGCGCTTTTTGCAGCTTGTAAACCATCGGAAGTCAAATCGATAGGACTTCTATAATGTTTCTGCAAGAAAAAAGTCCGGATTGCCGAATAAGAGTAGCTTTCTAAGATATCTTTCACCGTTCTAAAATTTCCGAGCGACTTGGACATTTTATCGCCGTCGATTTTCAAAAACCCATTGTGCAGCCAATACTTCACGAATTTATTTTTTGAAGCGCATTCACTTTGGGCAATTTCATTTTCGTGGTGCGGAAAGGCCAGATCTATACCGCCGGCATGAATATCAAATGTGTCACCCAGATATTTCATAGACATAGCCGAACACTCAATGTGCCAGCCCGGCCTACCTTTGCCCCAGGGGCTTGCCCAGGCTGGTTCGCCCGGTTTTTGCTTCTTCCACAAAACAAAATCCAGCGGGTTGTTCTTTTTTTCATCGATGGCCACACGCGCGCCTGCCCTTAAATCATCCAGATTCTTCCCCGAAAGTTTTCCATAATCATCAAATTTACTAATATCAAATAAAACATCGCCTTTACTTTCATAGGCAAAGCCCTGCTCGACTAAACTCTCAATCAGAGCAATAATTTCTTCGATATGTTCGGTTGCGCGGGGATTATGAGTAGCGGGTTTAATATTTAAGTTTTTAATATCTTCGAAAAAGGCCGCTGAATATTTTTTGGTTATTTCACCAACGTCGACCTTCTCTGTGACAGCTTGATTAATTATCTTATCATCGATGTCAGTGATATTTAAAATATAGTTTACTTCATAACCGCTAAATTCAAAAAAACGCCGTAACACATCATTAACAATAAATGCCCTGGCATTTCCGATGTGGATATAATTATAAACCGTTGGACCGCAAACATAAAACTTAACTTTACCGTCTTCAACCGGCTTAAATTCTTCTTTTTGATTAGTAAACGTGTTATAAAGTTTCATCGGATTTAATCAATTAAATTTTTCACAAAACGATTAATTTTTTCTTTACCGAGAACCTCGGCTACTTTACCCAAATCTGGGCCATGGATTTTTCCGCTTAATGCGACTCTAACCGGCATCCACAAATCTTTCCCCATAACTCCTGTTTCAGTCTGAACTTCCTTCATTATAAGACGAAATACATTTGCGTCCAGTTTGTTATGTCTGTTGAGACGCCTTAGAAAAGCCCAGTATATTTTTTGAGAAGAATCTTTTGAAGAAATATTTATCGCTTCGCCATCGACAGGCTGTATAACATCTTGCAAAAGTGGCTCCACAAGTTCTGAAACCTGTTCAAAGTATTCAACATGATTCTGAATTAGCGCAAGTGCTTCTGTAACTTTTTGGTTATCAGAAATATCAATCTGAGTTGAATTTAAAAATGGCATTGCCTTATCAACAAAAACAGCCAAGGGCATTTCGCGAATATACATGCCATTCATCCAGTTAAATTTTACAACGTCGAAGACAGCAGCGGATTTGGACATCCTGTTAAAATCGATCTCTTTCACCAACCGCTCGATTGACAAAATTTCGTCACCGGATTCTGATGACCAGCTCAGCAAACTCAAAAAATTTATCATTGCTGCGGGATAGTACCCTTTGTTCTGAAATTCCTGAATCGAGGTGGCGCCGTGCCGTTTGGAAAGCCGGGTTCGGTCTGTCCCAAGAATCATCGGAATATGGCAAAACTTAGGCAGCGGAAAATTCAGAGCTTGATAAATCAGAATCTGTTTTGGCGTATTGGAAACATGATCATCTCCACGAATGACATGAGAAATTTTCATCAAAGCATCATCAATCGTGACAACAAAATTATAGGTTGGGCTGCCGTTAGATCTGAAGATTACGAAATCACCAACATTTTCTCTCTGAAAAATAATTTCGTCTTTTACAAGATCCTGCCATTTTATTTCTCCCCTGCCAACTTCAAACATCCACGCCGGTTCTTCGCCATTGGCGATATGTTGTTCAACTTCTTCTTCGGTGGCCTCCAATTCCTTACGCCGATACGGTGCCGAATCTCCACGCTCGATGGCAGCCTTTTTAATGGCGTCTAACTCTTCTCCTGACTTATAACAGGGGTAAATTTTCCCGTTTTTTTTTAGCAACTCAAGGTACTTTTTGTAGATGTCTAATCTTTCAGATTGGCGATAAGGACCATACTCTCCTGGTTTCTCAGGACTTTCATCCCAATCCAAACCCAACCAACGCAGGCTATCAAAAATAGATGTTTCAGATTCTTTAGTCGATCTTTCTAAATCTGTATCTTCAATGCGAAGAATTAATTTCCCACCTTGTTTTTTTGCAAAAATCCAATTTAAAATCGCTGTGCGAACATTTCCAATGTGCAACTCGCCGGTTGGACTCGGTGCAAACCGGACCCTTATCTCATTCATTAAGAATTCTTCTCCGTAACTAAAACAACCGCATAAACTGCAATTCCATCTCCGGTCCCAACAAAACCCATTTTTTCAGAAGTCGTGGCCTTTACAGAAACTTGTGAACTTTCAACTGAAAGTGAATCCGCAATATTTTTTCGCATTGAATAAATGTGCGGCAACATTTTCGGCTTTTCCAGAACAATCGTCGAATCAATGTTACCGATTTTATAACCATTTTTGCCGACTAGTTCAGCAATCTGTTTTAAAAGCAACAGACTTGAAATTCCCGCATATCTAGCATCCGTATCCGGAAAATGATAGCCGATATCGCCAAGTGCCAGGCTGCCAAGCAACGCATCCCCAATTGCGTGACTCAAAGCATCAGCATCGGAATGACCCAGCAAACCTTTTTCAAACGGAATTTCGAGGCCACCCAAAATCAGTTTACGATTTTTTGCAAACTGATGTACATCGTATCCAAAACCTACTCGCATTATTTCAATTATTCTCGATTAACTTTTCTGCCAACGCAAAATCTGAAGGCACAGTTATTTTCATGTTTTGATAATCGCCTTCGATGATCTTAACCGGATGCCCCGCCATTTCAACCAAAGCCGAATCGTCCGTGCTGTAAATTCCCTTGTGGTAAGCATTTTTATATGCTTCCGATAAAATTTCAAACTGAAATGTTTGAGGGGTTTGTACTGCCCACAGAACTTTTCGATCCAAAGTTTTTTCAACAAATCCGTTTTTTTCTGCTTTAATCGTATCTTTAACCGGAACAGCCACAAGCGCACCGCCAAACTCTTGTGCGGCTCGAACGGTTTCTTCTATTTTAATGATAGAAATAAACGGGCGAACAGCATCGTGAATAGCAACGATATCGGGTTGAGCGGTCAAGGCATTCAGTCCTTTGAAGACAGAATCCTGGCGCTCTTTTCCACCGATTATTACTTGTGAAAGTTTGGCAATTTTGTACTTGCGGGCAAGTTCAACAGCAAATTCAAGCCATCCTTCCGAAACAATAAGTA
Source organism: Candidatus Zhuqueibacterota bacterium (assembly GCA_029262035.1). Taxonomy (GTDB): domain Bacteria; phylum Zhuqueibacterota; class Zhuqueibacteria; order Oceanimicrobiales; family Oceanimicrobiaceae; genus JAJDAE01. The sequence goes on along the minus strand of JAJDAE010000193.1, from coordinate 12,600 downwards.
CAATTTCGGTTATGGCTTTACAGGCTTCAAACTTAAGGAGAGAGTGCGCCGTGACGGGCTTGCCCCCTATATCCTGAAATTGCTTGGGCAGGCTACCGCCAATACGACTTCCCTGTCCGGCCGCTACGATAATTGCAGATACATCCACCAAATGCCAACAATTATATAACTAGCATGGCATCGCCATAGCTATAAAAGTTAAATTTCTCACGAATTGCTTTGCGGTACGCTTTGAAAACAAAATCACGCCCGGCAAATGCGCAGGTAAGCATCAACAACGTTGAACTTGGCAGATGAAAATTTGTGATTAACCCATTCACAACTTTGCATTCGTATGGCGGAAAGATAAATTTGTCGGTCCAGCCTTGAGCAGGTTTAGTCCAGCCTTCCGAAGTAACGGCAGTTTCCAGCGCTCGAGTAGTACTTGTTCCAACAGCGATAATCCGGCCGCCTTCTTTTCTTGTTTCGTTAACAACTTTAGCTGTTTCTTCCGGAACTTCAAAATACTCAGAATCCATTTTATGTCGGTTTAAATCTTCAACCACAACAGGTCGGAAACTTCCAAGTCCAAGATGTAAAACAATTTTTACGATTTTAACGCCGCGCTGCTCAAGTTTTTTAAGAAGTGGTTCCGTGAAATGTAAACCTGCAGTAGGCGCTGCAACAGCACCCCGCACCCTGGAATACACAGTTTGATAGCGTTCTTTGTCTACAGGTTCCGGGTCTCTATCAATGTAAGGCGGTAATGGTGATTGACCAATTTTATCAACGATTTCAAAAAAATCGCCATCATAATTAAAACGAACAACCCGACCACCGGAAACCGTATTATCGATAACATCGCAATACAGCTTGTCGTTCACTGACAGACGATTTCCAACTCTTACTTTACGAGCAGGTTTTACCAATACTTCCCATAAGCCGTTTTCTAATTCACGCAGCAAAAAGATTTCGACCTTGGCGTCAGTTTTGTCTTTGGTTCCCATTAATCTCGCCGGAAAAACCTTCGTTTCATTAATCACCAAACAATCGCCTTTCTCAAAATAGTCGGCGATATCAGCAAAGTGATGTTGGGCAATGGATTGCTTTTCACGGTCTAAAACCATCAGGTTCGACTGATCACGTTTCTCGCTGGGATACTGGGCGATAAGTTTATTTGGCAAGTTATACTTAAAATCAGACAGTTTCATTTAGTGCTCCCTTTAGATTTATCATCAAAATAGTTTTTCTTGTAAATTCTTTTTTTTAAGTAGCCCGAAATGCCTGTAAGTAAGATCGGTAGCAATTCGGCCACGCTGAGTTCTTTGCATTAAACCTTCCTGGATCAGATACGGCTCGTAGATTTCTTCAATCGTCTCGCCTTGTTCGCCAATGGCAACTGCGAGCGTGTTAATGCCAACAGGGCCGCCATTAAATTTTTCGATCAACAATTTTAAAATCCTTTTGTCCATTTCATCCAAACCAAGCTCGTCAACATCCAGCTTGATTAAGGATGACTTCGCAAGTTCTATAGTAATTTTGCCATTTCCCTCAACCTGGGCAAAATCACGAAGCCGCCGTAGCAGACGATTGGCAATACGGGCGGTACCGCGAGAACGTCTTGCAATCTCAAAGCCCGCGTCGGCCTCCATTTCAATATCAAAAATTTTTGCTGACCGCTGAATAATTTGCAACAATTCTTCCGGCTTATAGAAATCCAACCGATTGACCACGCCGAAACGCGAGCGAAGAGGTGAGGTCAACAACCCGGCCCGCGTTGTTGCACCTACAAGCGTAAATTTCGGCAATTGAATTTGAATCGTTCGTGCATTTGCGCCTCGGTCGATAATAATATCCAGCTTATAATCTTCCATCGCCGGGTACAAATATTCTTCAACAACCCGATTTAGCCGGTGGATTTCATCGATAAAAAGAACATCCCCTTCACCCAAATTGGTCAGCAAACCAGCTAGATCTGCGGCCTTATCCAGCGCCGGCCCGGAAGTAATTTTGATATTCACTTTCAACTCATTGGCGATAATATGAGCCAGCGTAGTTTTGCCTAATCCCGGTGGACCGTAAAACAGGGCGTGATCGAGCGCCTCCTCTCTAGCCCTGGCGGCGTCAATAAAAACCTTAAGATTTTCTTTGATGCTATCCTGACCAACAAAATCTTCAAAAGAGCGAGGACGAAGCGTAACATCAAGTTCATTTTCGCCTGCAATTTGCTCCGGAATTGTATTTCTTTCCTGGTCCATCTAAGCCTTTTTCAACGACTTTTTAATGAGCTCATCCAATGGTAAATCAGGACTCTTAATTAAAATTTTAGACAAATTCCTTTCAGCTTCACTCCTTGAATATCCCAAAGAAACCAGCGCCATAACTGCCTGGTCTCTGGTTTCACTTTGGCTGCCGCTTAACGATTCCGGTGCTGCAACGCCATCGGTCACCACATCGCCAAGTTTGTCTTTCAACTCGAGACTTAACCGTTGCGCGGTTTTTGCGCCAATACCCGGTAATCTTTTTAAATGGTCGATTTCTTCATTAACAATATACCGGGTTAAATCCCCGATGGCACATCCGGAAAGAATCCCCAAGCCAAGTTTAGGACCGATACCCGAAACTGAAATAAGCTTGGTAAACATCGTTTTTTCTTTCCGATCCAAAAAACCAAAGAGCAGAAGACTGTCCTCTCTTACATGTTGATAAGTGAGAAGCCGTACCCGTTGACCGGTTTCGGGTAACGCATCATATGTTGCAACTGAAATCAGCAGTTCGTAACCTATTCCATTGACGTCGATAACAACCAGCGTCGGCGATTTCTCGAAAAGTGACCCTTCAACAAATGAAATCATATTTTGCGGTTCACTCTGTTTAAATGGCAAAGTGCAACTGCCAGTGCATCCGATGCATCAAAAGAGCCTGATAAATCTTTTAAATTTAGGATTTGCTGCAACATACGCTGAATCTGCTCTTTTGAAGCTGCGCCATTACCGGTAACAGCTTGTTTAACCTCGCGAGGGGCATATTCGAAAGTGGGGACACCCAGATTTACTGCGGCTACTATAGCAACACCCCTTGCGTGCCCCAGTTTAATCGCTACTTTCGGGTTTTTGGCGTAAAATAAATCTTCAATAGCAACCTGATCGGGTTTATATTTTACAACCAGCTTGTTTATTTCAGCATAAATTTTTTGTAAACGAAACTGAAGTGCTTCTTTTGAGGACATTTTTAAGCAGCCAAACTCCAAAACAGCTGCGCTGCCCTCCACACTTTCCAAAATACCAAACCCCATTGCACGGGTGCCCGGATCAATTCCGAGAACGCGCATATTCAAAAACCCCTAAGAATCCAGTTGCTCCATGACGGAGATATCTATATCAAAATTAGAATAAACCTGCTGTACGTCGTCATTATCTTCCAGCAGATCCAAAATTTTAAGCACTTGCTTAGCTTCTGTTCCTTCAACCTTTATCGAATTCTTTGGCAACATGGTCAAGCCGTATGATTCGACATTAACATTGTTTTCTTCAAGCGCTTTCCGAACATTTTCGAGATCCTCAGTGGCTGAGGTAATTTCAAAAAAGTCATCATCCGAGCTCAGGTCTTCTGCACCTGCATCTAAAACCAGCAGCAGCAGTTCTTCTTCATCGACAGACTCTTTGGGAATGGAAATAAGACCTTTTTTCTCAAACATCCATGCTACAGCGCCAGACTCAGCAAGATTACCATTGTTTTTTGTTAGACTATGACGAACTTCCGCGACCGTACGTTTCCGATTATCGGTCAATATTTCTATGTAAATTGCCACACCACCCGGGCCATAACCTTCCAGAACACTTTCTTCATAAGTAACGCCAGGTAGTTCACCTGTTCCTTTTTTAATAGCCCGCTCCATATTTGCGGCAGGCATATTGGCACCTTTTGCGGCAATAATTGCTGAACGCAATCGAGGATTTGCAGACTCATCTCCTCCTCCTTCACGCGCGGCCATTGTTATATCTTTGATCAAACGGGTAAAAGCTTTGCCTCTTTCAGCATCTACTTTTGCTTTTTTCCTTTTTATTGTGTTCCATTTCGAATGACCAGACATAAAAATCTCCAAATATAAACAGACAATATAGTAAATTTTCTCGCGTTTTCCAAGTCAAAATATTTGGAAGAGTAGTTTTTGGGATTGATATTTGCAGTAAATGGGAAATTTTTGTGAACACTTTTTGGGGAGAAACTTATTTAACCTAAATCTCTTCTAACAAAATCCAAAGCTGAGCCACCATAAACATGAGGCTCAGCATAAATGCCTAAAACTTATCAATTGCTTTGTATGCTTTTCTTAAATCGATCTTGGTGCGGATAACCCAGGACTCACGAAATCCTTTTTTTATCGCGAGTTCCTGAACTTTTTCTGCATCATTCCAATTCACAAAATTCCCTAATCTTACCTTATAATGAGGGGCATCAAAAACCCTATATACTTCATGGTCAAATCTTATAATCGCATCCCGCATAACTTCTTTTGCTTTTTCAGGATCCGTAGTCTGTACAATCTGGATTCGATAACCTATTCCCACAGTATCGCGATCGGCAGAGGCTGAAAAATTAAATACATCCTTTTCGTCTCTTTGTGAAATTTCAGGCTGCTTAATTTCAATGTCATCATCCTTCAGTGCAACAGGGTCAAAATCTTCTTTCATTAAATGAAAATCTTTTACCGGCTCACCCCCGGACTTTGGGACTGAAACCCTTTTACCACCTGCACAACCGGACAGTAACATCGCTAAAATGAAAATAGAGATAATGTGTGTAGATTTGAGCATTTTTGAATCCTATATTTTCTGAATCTGAATAATTTGTACGTTACAAAATATAGGTTCGTAGTTCAGCCTTCAGGCTGTGCCTGTGATCGCGAATCGCAAGCTAAAGCTTGTACTACGAACCTAACTAATCCCAAAATCCATTATTCCAATAATCCATCCCCCGCTGTTATTAGCCTTTAAGCTCGGCAATTACAGCAGGAATCACTTCGAATAAATCACCAACTACCGCATAATCGGCAATGTCAAAAATAGGTGCGTGCGGGTCTTTATTTATTGCAACGATGGCTCCCGAATTTTTCATACCGACAATATGCTGAATTGCGCCCGAAATTCCAACTGCAAAATATAATTTCGGGGAAACAGTTTGCCCGGAACTACCAACCTGACGATCCAGAGGTAGCCAGCCATCGTCACAAACAGGCCGCGATGCTGAAATTTCAGCATCGAGAACGCCTGCAAGATCACGCATCAATTCCAGGTTTTCTTCCTTCTTTATTCCGCGACCCACCGACACAATACGCTCAGCTTTGGACAGATCAACTTCCTGCTTTACGCCTTCAAAAATTTCCAGCACTTTTGTACGTATCTCAACATCGTCCATTGAAATATCGGCATTTCGAACCGAACCGCTTGTACCGGTATCCAGATTATCCGCATTAAAAGCGCCAACTTGAAAACTGACAAAATGCGGACCATCGCCTTCCAGCACAAAATCGGCATCTACTTTTCCCTGAAAAACCTGACGGGTAAACACAGGATTGCCACCGTCCATAACGTACCGGACACAGTCACTTAAAAGCGGCTTTTGCATGGATGTAGTCAGCTTTGGCGCGTAGTCGCGCACCATGTAGGTATGCGAAAATAGAACATAGGTGGGATTCTCATTTTCCACTATCTGCTTTACAGCAGCGGCATAGCCACCAGGCGTATAGTCTGCTATTTTATCATGTTCAGCTAACAAAACTTCATTTACACCTTTTGAGGTTAACTCGCTCGCTAAGTCAGAAACATTTTGCCCCAACACCAGCAAACCAATTTCTTTTCCGCCCAAATCTTTACCCAAATTTTGAGCTGCAACAACAGCCTCTAAAGTTGAGCGATTTAATTCACCATCTCTTTGCTCGGCAACAACCAATATATCCAAACTCATTTAAATTCTCCTTTTCGTGGTTCAACTCCGCTCACCATGAAGCTACACGCTCCATTATTTATCTGACTCTTCACCCTGAACGGAGTCGAAGGGAAGTGAAATTTCAACCTATTTTCATTTAGAAAACTTTTGCTTCATTTCTCAATTTATCAACCAACTGCGAAGCAATATCTTTTGGATCGCCTTCAAAGAACTGTGTTTGTTTCGTTTTTTTCGGAACGTAAATTTTTTGAAACTTAAGAGAACTGCTGCCAGGTGCAACATCTGATTCACTCAGTCCAAGGTCAGATAATGTGGGTTGTTTAATTTCTTTTTTCTTAGCCATCATAATGCCTTTGATGGTTGCATATCGAAGCTGATTTATACCGGACTGAATGGTTAAAAGCGCCGGCATTGGTAATTCTACCGACTGAAACCAACCGCTTTCCAACTCGCGTTTAACTTTAATGCTGCCTTCTTGTTTTTGAATTTCCATTACGATGCCGGCATGAGGCAATCCCAGATATTCGGCGAGAATCACGCCCGTTTGTGCGCTGCCATAATCGTCAGTTTGCAAGCCGGTAAGAATTAGATCAGGCTGTTCTGTTTTAATAGCCGCTGCCAGGATTTTTGCATTGATATTTGAGTCAATGGTGGTAAAGCTTTCATTATTAATATGAATAGCCCTTTCAGCGCCTTTTGCCAGACCTTGTTTAATCGCTTCTCTCACGCGGTCTGCCCCCATGGTTAAAATCACAACTTCGCCACCATGCTCTTCTTTTAAGCGAAGGGCAGTTTCGAGCGCATAATGATCGCTTTCATTAATTTCATAACTGAGATCATCTTCATGCACCCATGTTTCATCATCCTTAATTTTTAAAAGCGAATCTTTTACCGGAACTTGCTTTAAACAAACAATAATTTTCACTTTTCACTCCTTAACATTAATTTATATTTCCGTATTCGTTTATTTCCATGAGAGCAAGATGGACTCAAATTTAAAAATTCAAATTTTGAAATCAACCAAAATGCCTTCTATTTTTGATAAGCTTAGTGGATAAATTTACTCTCTACACTGCTCCAAAATTTGAGGGCCTTTCAACCCATTAAATCCAGATTATAGCCATTAAATTCGTAAACGTCATTTGCAACTTCTCTCCGTAAATTATCCGCGTTATTTGTGACCTGCCGACTGTTCCTGCGTATGCGGCGCCAGGCCTCTTCACAAAACAATTTACCAAGTGTAAGTTCACGTTTTACTTTTGTTGGGTTACCCGCCTTCAACATGCCGTCGAGCCGGGAAATTACCGCAGCCATGCCAAACAAATCGATGGTCATATCAGCGATTCTTTCCAAAATAAATCCTTGATGAATAATATCTTTTCTGTATTTGGTCAACGCTTTCTCCACGCAGCTATGCAATTCTTTCACGTATTCTTCGTATTTTCCGACTTCAGAGCTCAGACTATCATGAACATCATCAAACCGATCAGACGACACGTAACTTTTGATCCGGTGGATGGCAAAGTCGGTAATCACGCCAAGCTCGCTCAAAGGATTCTTTAGCGCTTTGCCAACTGTCTTTAAATATTCTCCATGTTCCTGCATGCCCGACAGTGCAATAAAGGAGCGCAGAATTTCGTTGGCACCTTCAAAAATCAGGTTGATGCGAGCATCCCGTAACGCCCGCTCGTAGGAATATTCTTTGCTGTAACCAATACCGCCGGCGACTTGCATACCATGGTCAATTGCCCGCCAGATGGCCTCCGAAGCGTACACTTTGCACACCGCCGACTCAATCGAATAATCTACATCGCCACGGTCCACAAGTCCTGTGGTCATATAAACCATGCTTTCCAGCGCGAAAGCATCCACAGCCATTGCTGTGATTTTTTCCTGAATCATCTCAAATTTGGCTATAGGCGTATTGAACTGCTGGCGGTTTTTTGCATGTTCCGCGCTCATTTGCAGAAGTTTTTTTACACCGCCCAGACAGCCTGCAGCAAGTCCAAGTCGACCGGAGTTGAGCACTTCCATCGCCACCTTAAATCCCTTGCCCAACGGGCCAATAACATTTTCAGCAGGGACTTTAATATTATCGAAATTAATCTCAGTAGTTGAAGACCCGTGAATGCCTAATTTCTCTTCTTCTTTGCCGGAAGAAAAGCCCTCCATGTCGCGTGTCACGGCAAACGCTGTAATTTTCTGCTCGCCATTTTCCATTTCTGTTTTTGCGAAAACCGTAAAAAAATGAGCAAAGCCGCCATTGGTAATCCAAATTTTATTGCCGTTGAGAATATAATGGTCACCGTTTTTTACTGCCGTGGTTTTAATGCCGGCAGCATCCGAGCCCGCCCCCGGCTCAGTCAGCGCGAAAGCCGCGAACTTTTCACCGCTAGCCAGTTGTGGTAAAAATTTCTTCTTTTGTTCTTCTGTGCCATGTAAAATTAGTGCCTTTAATCCAATAGATTGATGGGCACCAAAGGTCACGGCAAGTGAGGCATCGATGGCTGCAACTTCTTCAAATACACGATTGTATGCGGTCACCGAAAAGCCATAGCCGCCGTACGCTTCAGGAATGCTCATACCGAATAATCCCATCTCTGCCATGCCCTCCAGGACTTCTTTGGGTATTTCACCACTTCGATCAATTTCTGCGGAATCGACGTTATCTTTGGCAAATTGTCGTAAACTAGTCAAAATCAGGTTCAGGTTTTCCTTTTCCTCGGCATCCATTTCCGGAAATGGGGAAATAACATCCTGAGCGATATTTCCTGCAAACATGGCCTTGCAGAAACTTTTACTTTCACGTTCTGATTGAGTCATTTTGAACTCCTAAATGTAAATTTAAAATGGCTCGTAGTTCAGTCTTCAGGCTGCATTGCACGATCTCAAAAAACAAGCTAAAGCTTGAACTACAAACCCATTACGCCAGCAATTACTCATTGCTATAAAACCGGCCATCGTTCTCAGCAAGGGAAACCACCGATTGTGGCGGCTCAAAGCGGTCACCATAATGCGACATCAATTCATTAAATTTTGACAAACACCGTTTAAGCCCGATAGCATCGGCATGGCGCAGCGCCCCGCCACGAAATGGTGGAAAGCCGGTTCCAAAAATCATTCCTGCATCCACATCATGGGGACGGCGTACAACTTTTTCTTCAAGACACAATGCGGCTTCCTTCAACATAATAAAAAACAGCCGATCCTGAATATCTTCACGCGAGAATTTACTCGATTGATTCCGATGGTGGATAATATTATAGACCTCGGGGTCAACATGCTTTTTCTTACCTTCATAAATATAAAAACCACGCCCACCCTTTTTCCCCAGCCTATCGCTTTTTACCATCAAGTCAATAATTTGGGATGGATTCGGTCGGTCTTTAAATGCATCGCTAAGAATTTTAGCAACCTTGTAACCGATGTCAATCCCCACCTCATCCAACAAATTAAGCGGCCCCATGGGCATGCCGAAATCTACCATGGCGTTATCGATCTCATCAATTGTCGCGCCATCTTCCAGCAGCAAAGCAGCCTCGTTTATATACGGGCCGAGAATTCTATTCACTAAAAACCCCGGACTATTTTTTACGACGATAACGGTCTTCCCCAACCTTTTGCCAAAGGCCACCGCTGCTGCCGTGGTTTCATCGGAAGTACTCTCGCCGCGAATCACTTCCAACAACGGCATTCTGTGTACCGGGTTAAAAAAGTGGAAGCCAATCACACGTTCAGGCCTTTTAAGATCACGGGCAATTTCAGTAATTGAAAGGGAAGATGTGTTTGTCGCCAAAATCGCCTTTCCTTTCACCACACTTTCAAGTTCAGCAAAAACCTTCTGCTTAATCTGTAAATCTTCAATGATCGCCTCAATAACAAAGTCAGAATTTTCAAACCCATGACATTCCGTTGAACCCGAAATCAGGGACATCTTGCTCTGCATTTTGGTACGTGAAATCCTGCCCTTCTTGACTGCTTTTCTAAAAACATTCTCGGCTAAACTGTAACCTACGCCAAGCGCGTTCTCGTTGATATCCTTCATGCGTGCGGGAATATCATGATACGCCAATAATTGGGCAATACCACCGCCCATTATACCGGCGCCAAGAATACTGACATCCTGAATTGGGGGTGATTTAATATTTTCTTTTTCCACGCCACTGTCTTTTCGCAGCGCCTCAGACATCTGAAAAATTGAAACCAAATTTTTGCTGACATCCGTAGCGATGAGTTCGCCTAGCAACTTCGCTTCATTCTCCAGACCTTTTTCAATCGTTACATCCATACCATTTCGGACAGACTCCAGCGCTTTTAAAGGTGCCGGATAATGGCCTTTAGTTGCGCGGGCGGTTTGTTTTTTTGCCTGGTCAAAAATGAATTTCCGGCCAAAACTAGTGCGTTCAATTAAATTTGAAACGAACCCGGCAGTGTTGCGTTTTTTAAAATCTTTATTAGCATATCTTTGTAGCACGGTAAGCGCAAATTTTTCTACCTCGACTTTTAACTCCGCATTAGCCGGAATCACCCGATCGACCACGCCAAGGGCGTAAGCTTTCTGAGCGCTGACTAATTTGCCGGTTAAAATCAGACCCAACGCTTTTTGAATACCGATCAAACGCGGCAATCTTTGGGTACCGCCAAAGCCGGGTAAAATTCCGAGTTTCACTTCGGGCAGGCCAATTTTTGTTTTGGGATGAATTTTCGCCACGCGGAAATGGCAGGCTAACGCAAGCTCCAAACCGCCGCCGACACATGCGCCCTGAATGGCCACAAAAACCGGAAACGGCAAATCATGGATTTTTTGAAACAGCATCTGTCCTTGTTTAGCTTTATCAGCACCCTCATTGACATCGGTTATGCCTTTGATTTCATTGATATCTACACCGGCGATAAAATTATCTTCTTTGTCGCTGATAATAATCAGAGCCCGAATGTCCTGTTCCACTGCTAACGCATCCAGCTTTGCATCCAATTCCAGCATCACTTTTGTGGAAAGAATATTTACTTTTTCATTTTTAACATCGATAGTTAAAAATGCAATGCCGCTCTCTTCTTTTTCAAGCCGGAATGCTTGGCTGATTTTATTTTCTGTCATGTCCGTATCTTCAACTATTTTTATTGGGTTAATATCGTTATCTATAATTTCTGCCATTTAACAGTCCTCCATTTAAACATGACCGTTTGGGCTAATTCTTAAGCCGTTGATAAAAATCTGAATCAACTGCTCGGCTGATTCATCCAGGTTATACTTTACGTTCTTACTTAAAATCCAATGGGTTGCCACCTCATCCAGAGCGCCGAATAATGCACGTTTTACCAACCCGGGGTGAAGCGCCGGATTGAGCACGCCCTGCTGCTGCCCATCGTGGATAATATCGCTGATAATGTTGAGGTATTCCTGTAGCCGCGTGCCGGTATATTCCTTAATAAACTTATTGCTTTGTCGCAGCTCAAGTTGAAAAACCTGTGCCAGACGGGGATTCTTTTTTACAAATGTGAGATGCGCCAGAATGAACTTCCTTATATTATCCAGGATGTCATTTTCTGAAAAAACTTCTGCCTTTACTTCTGCAATCACTTTTTCCATCTCCTCCTCAAAAATCATGATGAGAATTTCATCCTTATTTTTGAAATAGAGATAAATCGTGCCATCGGCCACACCTGCCTTTTTTGCAATATCCGCTACCTTGGAATTGTAAAATCCCTTTTTTGCAAAAATAGTTACAGCGGCGTTTAAAATGCGTATTCGTTTATCAATTTTTGGCTTCATTTAAATCATAACTTTTTATTTTTCCAAACAATAACCAAATCAAACAAATTCCAATAAATGAATGAGTATTCATTCATTATACAATATCTTCACATAAAAAAGCAAGTGATTTTTTCGTAATAGAAGTGACGGTGACATAAATTTTCCAAGTGCAGATATTATTTGTACTGATGCCCAAATTCTTTAGTTGGGAGCAATCTTGAAGTGCGGTAATTTGAAGGGAATGTTAAAGAGATTACAACAACATTCTATTTTCCAACAAAGAAACTATTTTTAAAAAGAATGATTGAATTATTGCCCAGCTATTTTAAATTACAAATAAGCAACACGGAAGCCTAATTTATTAAGTGCTTCCGTTTTCATGACAAACATTGTTTCAAATATAGATTTTTTCCCACAAAATCAGGAGGTTGTCATGGCCACTTTAACTTATTTAATTTTCGCCGCTTTTTTCCTGCTAATTGCTTATCGTTTTTTAAAGTCTTACCTAAGATACCGGGGCAATATGGTCGTAACCTGCCCGGAAACTCAAAAAACAGTTGGCGTAACAGTCGATGCTGCTTTTGTTGCGGAGACATCAATTTTCGGAGATAAACTTCTTGCACTAAATAATTGTACCCGATGGCCGGAACGAGAGGATTGCGGCCAGGAATGCCTGTCTCAAATTGGTGACTCTCCCCAAAATTGTCTGGTGAAAGTTAAACTCGTGAACTGGTATGAAAACAAAAAATGCGTTTACTGTGGCAAAGGCTTTGAAAGCATCCATTGGCACGACCACAAGCCGGCTCTTAAAAACCCGGAAAATGAATTGGTAGAATGGTCTGATATTCAGGTTGAACGATTACCCGAAATATTGGAAACCCACAAGCCCGTTTGTTGGAATTGCTTAGTAGCTGAAA
>JAJDAE010000192.1 GCA_029262035.1 Candidatus Zhuqueibacterota bacterium | reverse complement strand
TTATATTCACTCAATGACTCAGGCAGGTTGAGTTGTTTATTCAAACGAATGTGTTTAGGGATTGTCTCATCAATTAACTGATCGAGAGAATTCACCTTGATGAGCTCAAGCAATTCCTTAAGCTCACTATCTTCGGAACCGATATGTCTTTTGCTGAAAGTGTTGGTTTGCTTTATTTTCATACTGTCAATTATCACTTGTATTTTATCATCGATAGCTTAACTTATGGGCGTTTTATTTTGCCAAGCCATAGTACAAAATAAAAGTGGAAAAGTCTATATCAAATGACAAAATCTTTAAGAATTTCAGTTAACTTCGTAAGAATAAATCAAACCTTTTTGAATCGCGTACAAAAAATTTATAAGGATGTAATTTATGGGTAAATTAAACAGATTAGGTATTATCACCGGTGGCGGTGACTGCCCGGGATTAAATGCGGTTATCAGGGCGGTTGCAAAATCTGCAATTGATATTTATGATGCACAAGTCATCGGAATCGAGGATGGGTTCGAGGGCTTTGTTGAAGGCAGAATGCGTGAGTTAACAGAAAAAGATGTTTCAGGTATTCTGAGTCTTGGCGGCACTATTTTGGGTACCTCCAACAAAGGAGACCCCTTTCATTATCCCGAAGAAGGGCTTGATGGTGAGATTAGTATTGTCGATGAATCAACCCGTGTTATTCGGCATTATCGCCGCTGGGGTTTAGATGCGCTGATAGCGATTGGCGGCGATGGTACAATGCACATCTCGCAAAAACTGAGTGAGATGGGCATAAATATAATTGGCGTTCCAAAAACTATTGACAATGATCTTGAAGCTACAGATTTAACATTTGGTTTCGACTCTGCACTCTATGTCGCAACCGAAGCCATTGACCGGCTGCATACCACTGCTTCATCACATCACAGAGTAATGGTGTGTGAAGTTATGGGTCGTTATGCCGGGTGGATTGCTTTGGAAGCAGGACTTGCCGGTGGTGCAGATATTATCCTAATTCCGGAAATCCCTTTCAGTTGGGAAAGTATCTACAAAAAAGTTAAAAATAGAAGTCTGCGCGGCAAACGTTTTAGTATTATTTGTGTTGCAGAAGGCGCCACACCGAGGGACGGCGAAATGGTTGTAAAGGAAGTAGATGAGAGGCGTACAGACGCAAAGCGATTGGGTGGGATCGCTGAATTAATCGGGGCTAATATTACTCGGGACACGGGCTTGGAAACACGCGTAACTGTACTCGGACATCTTCAGCGCGGTGGTTCTCCCACTCCATTTGATCGCAACCTCTCAACCAAATTCGGTTATAAAGCTTGTCAACTGGCAGCAGAAAAACAATTTGGCAGAATGGTCGCCTTGAAAGGCACACAAATAGAATCGGTGCTTATTAAAGACGCCATCTCAAAGCAAAAACTGGTACCGTTTGATTGTCAGCAGGTACTTGCAGCGAGAGGCGTTGGCACTTCTTTTGGAGATGATTAATTTTAAGGGCGGGCAAATCACCGCCCTTTTTTTATTTTAACTCCGGTAATCGCCACTTTCACAAAACAAATCTTCAAAACTCAAACCATGATTACCAAACTGTTTAAAAAATTTTATCTGTTAATATTCTTCTCTGTAGTATTTTTCTTACTTCTTACGACATATATATATAATTCGTTAATGGATATTGCTACTATCGATTCGAATTCATATAACATAACATCAACAAAACCCGATACTGCCAATGTTAAACCTGTGCTTCATTTTGGAGTTATCTCTCGTTATCCTCCAAGAAAAATATTCAAAGGTTATCAGCCCATAATGGACTATCTCTCAGCCAGCACTCCGTACGAGTTTAGGTTGAAATTGAGCAACTCTTACGAAGAAACCATCCAGCAACTTGTAAACAATGACGTTCAATTAGCTTTTCTGGGAACGTACATTTTTCTTATCTCTTATCAGCAATATGGACTTGAGTGCATTCTTAAACCCTTTAGTGAAACCGGTGAACCCAATTTTCATGGGACAATCATAACACATAAAGACTCCGGAATTGAACAGCCCAAAGCTCTGTTCGGTAAAACCTTCGCTTTGACTTCACAGCAGTCCTTTACCGCCAATTCTATCCGCGGTTTTTTGCAGCGCGAAGGTATCAAACCCAGCTCGATACAAAGTTTCAGACATCATACCACGGTGCTGCAAAAGGTGCTGCAAGGCGAATATGATGCAGGCGCGGTCCGTAACATCGTTGCTGAAAAATATGTCGATCGAGGTTTGAGAATAATTTATAGATCACAACCCTTTCCAAGCGGTCCAATCGCAGTTTCGAAATATTGCAATCCTAAGATCATTCAGGTTGTAAAGTCTGCCTTAATGAGGATTAATGCTAACAAACAAAAATATCAAAACCTGGTGAAAAATTGGGACTCAGAATTCAGAAACGGTTTTGCCGAAGCTCATGTGGAAGATTATCGCCAGGCCCATTTACAATTGGAATAATTCCTAACCTGGATAAACCGGAAAAGTTGATTGCCGCATAATGAATAACAATTTTTTATTTTAAGCCCCGAATAATTTACAAAAAAAAAGGACAAAATAATTGTCTTTTAAGATTTTAATTATTTTGTCTGCAATCATTTTGACTATTAATCTAAAACTGAGCTTCTAATGATATTCGTTTTTAGTTGGTGAAATTTTAGGGATAATTCAGGAGAAGTAACAAGAAAGAGGATTTACTTCTTAAATCAAAAATCGTTAATCGAAATTCGAAAATTTAAATTCTACCAAAAAAACAGGAAACTTATGCCGTTTTATCTTTTCTGCCAAAAAGCCTGTGTTCAAATGCTTTTATTGAGTATGTCAGAAATCACTTGGCAATTCCTTAGTGCCTAAATTATATGATTCAAATTAGCCTTAAAACAAAGCTCAGTCTACTGATTGGGCTGGTGATGTCCACGGTTATGGGAATTGGCTCACTCATGATTTTGGTTCATGAAAGAGGATTGCTGATATCGAAACACAGAGATATGGCACGTGCGATCATTCAATCCCACTCTGTACCGGTAACGAATGCTTTTATGTTTCAGGAAATGGACATTTTACCAGTAGAGGACACTTTTGATAATTATATTGAGCAAATCATGCAGCAGAAAGACTTGCCAACCAGGTTTGCAAGGATTCTATCTGCTGACTTCCAAACAGTTGCTCATAATGAACCTGGTGACTACGGCAAGAATTATCATGATTCTGTTATCGCAAAAACTTCCAGGACGCGCGACTCATCAATGGATATTGTTCAACACCCACAATATGGCTGGGTTCTCGAAGTTGTTGAGCCTTTGCAAATATCGGGTAAACTATGGGGATATCTCGTCATTGGCTTCGATGCAGAGACCATAAGGGAGCGTATTCACAAATTTTTCCTCTTCCTCTTGACAACGACTATCCTGGCCATCGCACTTACGATTCTTGTCGTCTACTTAATTTCGGATCGCCTGACGAAATCGTTGAAAGAAATGGTTGCCGTTATAGACAAATTTAACATCAAAAGCTATGATGTTTTCCCCATCCCAAAGAGCAATGACGAAATCGGCTTTTTAGCCAGACGTTTTCGGCAGATGCAGCGACGCCTTCATATGTCCCGGCGCGAATTGGAGAAAGCGCAGAAAGAAATCTATCACGCTGAAAAGCTAGCATCAATTGGCCGACTCGCCTCCGGTGTCGCGCATGAAATAAATAATCCATTGATGGGATTGAAAAATTGCGTTGAAACCTTGAGGAATGAACCGGATAATATTGAGCAAAGTGAAGAATATTTGCTACTCATGCAAGAGGGTATGGATAAAATCGAGATAATCGTCAGCAAGCTTTTGGAATTTTCGCACAAAAAATCAAGGAAAAGCGGCAAGATCGATATTAACAACTCCATTGATAGAGTCCTGAAACTGGTGAATTACAGATTGTCAAAGAATCAGGTTGAGATGGAAGTTAAACCAGAGGATTCTCTGCACAATGTCTATGGCGACCAGCAGTTGTTGGAAGAGGTTTTTATGAACATAATCATCAATGCTATCGATGCCATGCCAAGTGGCGGCAAGGTTGAGGTGACGACAGAGAATATAGGATCGGAGAATATTCTAATTAGTTTTAAGGATACCGGCGTTGGTATACCTTCATCGCAAATAAGCGAAATTTTCGATCCCTTTTTCACCACAAAAGACATAGGAAAAGGCACCGGGCTTGGTCTTGCTGTGAGCCTGAGAATAGTTGAAGAACACGAAGGGACGATCACGTTAAAAAGCAATGTAGGAAAGGGATCAACTTTTTTTGTACAGTTTCCCGCAACCGAACAATCTATTAATAAAAACACCGTGGTAAACCATGAAAATATTGCTCATTGAAGATGAAAAAATCACGCGTGTAACACTGCGGGATACCTTGAAAAAAAAGGGGCATACCGTGACCGCTTGTGAAACGGGTAAAGAGGGGTTAGAGAAAATCGAAGAATCAAAATACGACTTGATTCTCACGGACCTGCGCCTTCCCACCATGAGTGGCATTGACATTCTAAAAAGGGTCAAGGAAAGGGATCCTGCTACATTTGTAATAGTGATGACAGCCTATGGCACAATCCAGAATGCAGTTGAAGCTTTGAAACTTGGCGCTTATGATTATCTGACCAAGCCGTTTTCGTATGATGAATTGTTCATTCTTCTCGAGAAGATTCATGATTACAATGCCATTCTCAAAGAGAATATACAGTTAAAAAAAGCTCTTTCAAAAACCAGGACAATTATAGGAACCTCCAACGAGATAAAAATGGTTTTGGAGACTGTTGATACCGTGGCAGATGGGGACTACACCGTCCTGATCTACGGTGAAACAGGAACGGGCAAAGAGTTGATCACAAATGAGTTGCACAAACGCAGTTCAAGAAAGGACAAGCCATTAGTTAAAATTAATTGTGCTGCCTTAAGCGAAACGCTGTTGGAAAGCGAACTGTTTGGGCATGAGAAAGGGGCCTATACCGGGGCAGTAAAAACCAGGAAGGGTAGATTCGAACTGGCCGATGGCGGAACGATCTTTCTGGACGAAGTAGACGATATTCCGCTAAGCATGCAAGTAAAACTACTGCATGTGTTGCAGGAAAGGGAATTTGAACGGGTCGGTGGCACAACCACCATTTCTGTTGATGTCCGCGTCATTGCCGCTGCCAAAACCGATCTCGGCCAAAAGATAGAAGAAGGCTCTTTTCGTTCTGATCTTTACTATCGCCTGAACGTTGTACCGATTCATCTGCCGCCGCTGCGTGAGCACAAAGAAGACATTCTGCTGTTGGTCGAGCACTTTATCCGCATTCATGATATGCGTGGCAAAATAGAATCTATCTCTCCCGATTGTGTCGAGGAGTTAATGAGGTATGATTGGCCGGGGAATATACGTGAGTTAGAGAATTCTATCCAGCAAATGATTGCATTATCAAAAAATGAAACTCTCGACATATCTGATATCCCGCAAAAAATCAAAACAAGATCATCCTCCGCTTTTGAGTTAAGGCAGTGGAAAGATCCAAATGAGGAGTCTGTCTCATTGGAGAATTCACTACAAAAATTTGAGCAAAAAATGCTGACCTGGGCCTTAAAAAAAACCAGCAAGAACAAATCCCAAGCTGCGAAAATCTTACAATTAAGTCGAAGCACATTTCGCAGCAAACTTATGAAGTATGGGCTTGAGGATGATGAATTATCCTAATCCGGACTAACTAGCCCCGCTGTTCTAACAGACAATCCAGAAATTGTTCATATTTCACCATCCTTCTGGCGAAATCTCGCCATCTCTCCTTAAATAAACTTACTGACTGTTTTTTAAGGGTTTAAACTACTACCCATATAACTCCAATTCCATAGCGGTGATATTTCACCACATTTCCCATCCTTTTTACTATCTAAGCCAAATCTCCCCCATATTCTAAGTTACAATTTAATAACAAGTTAATAGTCTTTTTGCATTAATGGTACGGTAATTGAATAGTTGTGAGTTCATCAATGCCTGTCGGTATTTCTTGAAACCACTAAAGCCTTCAACAATTAAATAAACAACAATATGTGGATGGCTTTCAATTTCACCACTTTAAGAGGAGAGAGTTGATTATGAAAGGAATAAAACCACGCTTCGAATTCAGAGCGTTTGCACAAAATTTCGGCGTCGTGATCGAAAAGATGCGTAAGCTGTCACCTGTTGAAAAAATCAGGGAAAGCTCGGAAATTTACATTATGTCTGCCGACAACAATGAAAACAATACAAAAGTCCGCGACAAATTAATGGACATCAAAGTGTTTGTTACAGAGAAAGAAGGGTTGGAACAATGGAATCCGCGCATGAAAGGTGAATTTCCCATGAAAACTTCGATGATTAAAGACGAGGTCTTCACTGCTTTTGGCGTTAAGTTGCCGGAATTTGCCCGGGATGAATATACAATGATGCAATTTATCGATGAAGTTATCCGGCCTCACAACGATCTAGCTCCGGTAAATATTTTCAAAAGGAGGTTTGCTTTCACAATTAATGACTGCATCGCAGAATCTGCAGAAATATTGATCAATGGCGCTTATATCCAATCTGTAAATGTTGAATCTGTCGATATCGACGCGATTCTAAAAGCTAAGGATATGCTCTCACTAAATGATTATGAAAATGTCAATTATTTGCTTGCTATCAAAAGAGTAATTGGAATGGAACCAATGCCTGCATGAAATAATCGGTAGTCGGCATAGAATATTGCAAAACTACATCTAAATTATTTTTTGAAAAAGGAGTAAAACATGGCCAAAGAAATTGAAAGAAAATACTTGATGAAAAGCATGGATTGGCAGTCCTTAGCCAAAGGTACAGTTTATCGTCAAGGATATTTATCTACAGTAAAAGAAAGAACTGTGAGAGTGCGTACAATTGATGACAAGGGTTATCTTACCATTAAGGGAATTACAGTTGGCGCGACCAGAGCAGAGTATGAATATGAAATTCCAGCTACGGAAGCAAACGAAATGCTCGACACCCTCTGTGAACGCCCGATCATCGAAAAGAAAAGATATGTGATTGAAAAAGATGGTCTGACCTGGGAAGTAGACGAATTTGATGGTGTGAACAAAGGACTTATTGTTGCAGAGGTCGAGTTAACGAGTGAAAATCAGGAAGTCATAAAACCAGCCTGGATCGGTGAAGAAGTCACTGGCGATCCAAAATATTTCAATTCCAACCTGACCAAAAATCCATACACGGAATGGTAAAATTCCCAATATTGTAACCTAATGGCCATAAATGATCAACCAAACTAAAATATTAATTCTTATATTATCGCTCTTTTTTTCAGGCAACTATAATCCGGCGAGAGCTGCATTTCCATCTAAACCCATCAAAATAATCGTCCATACAAAACCAGGCGGAGCGATTGATTTGATGGCTCGCCAGCTTGCCCAAGTCGCTACAAAATATTGCGACCAGCCGTTGGTTGTTATAAATAAACCTGGGGGATCCGGCCTACTTGCTTTGGCAAATACTTACAACAGTAAAGCGGATGGTTTTACGCTACTTGCTTTTCCAGCGGCATTTCTAGCTCCTATTCAAACAACTGATATTGGTTTCGACCTGAATGACTTCTATTATTTGGCTTGCCTAACCATATCACCAGAAGCAATTTTAACGAACAAACATTCAGAAATTTCTTCCCTGCAACAGATACTCGACAATGCAAAGAACAATCCGGGTGGGCAAAAATGGTGTGGTCCGGGTAGTGGCACACTAGACCATTTGATGGCAGTAAAAATATGGGACAAAGCAAACATATTTGCAAAATGGATTCCCTATGCTGGTGGTGGCCCTGCAGTTGTCGCTGTCATGGGACGTCACTCTGATGTTTACGTTGGCAATCCCGAAGACATCTTAGGGCGGGAGGAAAATCTAAACATCGCAGCAGTGGCCAGCAGAGACCGCTTACCTGCCTTTCCAAACACACCGACTTTTAGCGAGTTTGGCATCGACTTAACGAATGAAGTAATGTGGCGTGGCTTTGCGGTAAAAAAGGGGACGCCACAACCGGCCATTGATTATTTAGAAAACCTACTCTGGCAATGCAGCCAAGATTCATTGTGGCAAAACTTTGTAAAAAGAATCATGGTACAGCCTGTGTTTTACCGCAATGAGACATTCACAGAAATGGTTCAGAGGGATGCAGAATCTTCACGCGTTTATCTTGACATGGCTGGATTTAAAATCGGTTCAACGCCCGAATCGGCGCCAAAACCAGTGCTGGTCTTCGCCATTATTCTGGTATTGTTCCTTACCGGAATAGTAGTCTATGGCAAAAAAGCAGGTAAAAAGATAACCGGTACCATCGTCATTGCCGCAACAGGATTAGGACTGGCAATATTGTTTTATTATATGAGCCTATACTTCCCGGCCCCACGCGTGGGTACGTTTGTGGGGGCCAGCACCGTACCGCAAGTCTGGGCGCTGTTTATGGCCACAATGGCAATTATCTTACTCAGGAAGTAT
The DNA here is from genome assembly GCA_029262035.1 of Candidatus Zhuqueibacterota bacterium. Lineage (GTDB taxonomy): Bacteria > Zhuqueibacterota > Zhuqueibacteria > Oceanimicrobiales > Oceanimicrobiaceae > JAJDAE01. The sequence continues at coordinate 18,019 of JAJDAE010000192.1, read as the reverse complement.
CTAAAAGAAAATCAAGAGCCAAATAGAACGTCCGGACAAGTGAAGCTGGTTGTAAAGCTCATTCTGCTGATTACCGTTTACACACTTTGCATACCTTTGATTGGCTTTTTCCCTGCAACCATATTCATGCTTTTAACAGGCATGTTTGTCATGCAATACCGCAAATATACGGCAATGATTTCCGTGACAGCAGCGGTAATGATTTTTATGTTTGTTGTGTTTTACAAAATTTTATTAGTGCCTCTTCCAATGGGAAATTTATTTTAAAAAATATTATGGAAATATTTACATATTTACTCGACGGTTTTTCTGCATTATTAGGAACGGATACCATCCCCTGGTGGCAACCCTCAGTTGTGATAATGAGCGGAATTATGATTGGTATTTTTGTAGGCGTTATGCCCGGCCTGTCAGCTTCGACCGGACTGGCGCTCATGGTTCCCTTTACTTTTGGCATGCCACCCATGTTAGCCATCATCTTATTGGCTTCCATCTATCTGTCTTCTGCGTACGGCGGCACCATTACAGCCATCGCTATCAATACACCCGGCACACCTGCGGCTGTGGCTGTGGCCATGGATGGTTATGCACTCACAAAAAAGGGTCAGCCCGGACGTGCTTTAGGCGCCAGCTTGCTGGCCAATACCACCGGTGGCATGACCGGTACCCTGATATTGATTTTCTTATCGTTTCCGTTAGCCAGGGTGGCATTGCAATTCGGCCCGCCAGCATTCTTTTCACTGGCAATTTTCGGTTTAACCATCGTCGCTTCCATGGAATCCAAAAACCGTGGGAAAGCATTTTTTACCACCGCCCTGGGATTATTATTTATGACCGTTGGTCTGGATATCATTAATGCCCATCCGCGCTTCACTTTTGGTACACCTCATCTGTTCGACGGGTTTTCATTCATTCCTGCCTTAATTGGCCTGTTTGCCCTGGGTGAGATTTTACTTAACATCGAGAATTTGAAAGAAATAAAATCTTCACTCGAATCATTTTCAAGTAAAATGCCTGCCTGGCGTGATATGTTGAAAATCAAAAAAACTATCTTTAAAAGTGCAGGGATTGGCGCGGTGGTTGGCGCTGTCCCGGGTGCAGGCGCTACGATTGCAGCTTTTATCGCTTATGGTGAAGCCAAACGTGCGAGTAAAAAACCGGAAAAATTTGGCCAGGGTTCTCTGGAGGGAATTACTGCTCCATCTGCAGCGGCCGGCGCATCTGAGGGCGGAGCTTTGGTGCCATTATTAACTCTGGGAATTCCCGGAAGCGCGGCAACGGCTGTAATGATCGGGGCGCTCACTTTGCACAATATCACGCCCGGACCAGAACTATTTAAAAACAACACAACTTTGGTTTACGCGCTTTTTGCCAGTTTATTTGTCGGAAATTTATTTATGCTGCTGGTCGGCGTATTGGGCAACAAACTCTGGGTAAAACTTATTGCTGCCCCCAAAGCGATACTTTTTCCAATTATAATCACAATTGCTTTTGTCGGAAGTTATGCTGTTAAAAATTCAATGTTTGACGTTTATGTTTGTCTCGCGTTCGGAATTTTAGGCTGGTTACTCAGACGTAATGGATTTCCTACTGCCCCACTGGTGCTTGCTATGATCCTCGGTAAAATGGCAGAAACTAATTTTAGACAGGCCCTGCTTTCTGAGGGCACCTGGACTGTATTTTTCACGAACCCTCTGAGCCTTTTATTGCTGATAATTGCTGTAATATCTCTGGTATGGCCACTGATCAGCGAATATAGAAAAAAGAAAAGGGTAGAGAAAACTCCAAATGACGCAAAATAAATATCAAATTACTCTAAGAAAATATAAAGTTAACAGACTGTACGAAGGAGTCCAATAATGCCAATTCTCTTTAAAAAAACAAAACAACTTGAAGCGCAAGTTGAGGAGTTTTGGGAAGCAATAAGTGAAGGCGCCATTGTTTTCAAACACGCAATTAAAGACTATCTTGATGGTGAAAAAGATAAATTTGAAGATCGAATTATCACCATTAGCAAGCTTGAAAGCAAGGCCGACAATCTACGAAGAACCATTGAAAATCAACTGTATTCTCAGTCTTTAATTCCGGAACACCGCGGCGATGTGCTGGGGCTACTGGAAAGTTTGGACCATTTTGTTAATACAGCGAAAACAACTTATGTAATCTCAAGCCCGGTAATTGAATATTTGCAATCTAACAATATAGCGACAACCGAATTAGAACAATTCAATGCTCAAGAGTTTGAGAATCCCAGTCGCATACAGGCAGTTTTAAAAAGTCGAACCGTCTTTGATAAACAAGAAATCCGTTTTATTATCGATGCGTCACAGAAGGAAAATTATTACATAGATCCCCTGTCGATTTCAAGTAAAATCGATACGGAATGGCTGTCCCGGGAACAAGTAAATACTCTAAAAACTTTATCCGGCCAATCATTTCATCACAAATGGCAGCTTGTAAATGCGCTCACGAAAGCTTCAGATGTTTGGCAATTGAGAGCGAATAAAAAACTCAACAAAGCTTACAATAAAGACATAAAATCTAAACGTCAATATTTATTTGATTCGTTTCGGTTAAGTCAAAATGACAATGATAATTAAAGGGCCAGCTTTATGTTCATAATATCCAAAAGATTACTCATCGGATTGATGATTTTTCTGACACTTCTTAGTTTGATAACAATCACTTGGAGTCAGGAACAAACAACTCTTGATTCATCGAGTATTGTACTCGTTAAACCATTCTCAAACACAGTAGCAAATATGTCCGGTGACCTGCAATATCAAAAAGTAGACACGGAGCTTGACCAACCTCTAAATGTTCAGGTTGTGCAGAAAGGAAATCAGCCTGTTGCCGGTTGGCCGGTTGAGTTTTCTCTTATATCTACTCCTTCAAAAGCAAAAGGGGCAATCATAGCACAAGAAATTGTCTTGACTGACGAGAGTGGCTTCGCAAAAACCGCCATGACATTGGGTTCGAAACCTGGCTTGTATGAGATTTCCGCCAGAATTGCCAATGGCCAAAACAACCATGATATCCAGTATTTTCAAGTGCATGCCCGCAAGTCAAAATGGGTTTTCTTTCTGGTCATCGGTCTCGTAGGCGGACTTGGTATCTTTCTGCTCGGCATGGAAATGATGAGCGAAGGCATGAAAAAAACTGCCGGCAGCCGCCTTCGTTCCATTTTATCCACATTGACCAACAATAGATTTATGGCCGTTGGCGTTGGCACTTTTGTAACCATGATCATTCAGAGCAGCAGCGCGACAACTGTAATGCTGGTGAGTTTTGTCCAAGCGCAATTGATGACATTCGCGCAATCATTGGGAATTATACTGGGTGCAGATATCGGCACAACCATCACAGCGCAGCTGATCGCTTTTAAACTTACAGATTACGCGCTTCTGCTGGTGGGGCTGGGTTTTGGAATGACGTTTCTTTCAAAATCAACTCAGAATAAAAATATCGGTGAAACCATCCTGGGTTTCGGGCTGCTGTTTTTTGGCATGAAAATCATGTCTGAAGCTATGCATCCGTTACGCACTTACGGCCCGTTTCTATCTCTGCTGCTCAAACTTGAAAATCCACTTTTTGGTATCCTTATCGGCACCATATTCACTGCACTTATTCAAAGCAGCAGCGCTTTTACCGGAATTATTATTATTTTAGCATCGCAAGGTTTGTTGACTTTAGGTGCAGGTATCCCACTTTTACTGGGTGCAAACCTCGGCACCTGCATTACCGCAGGTTTAGCCAGCATTAATGCTACCCGGGAAGCAAAACGGGTTGCATTAGCACACACTCTGTTTAAAGTTTTTGGTATCCTGTTGTTCTTCTGGTGGATTCCATTTTTTGCAGACATTGTCCGCTGGATTTCTCCCAAAGGCTCCGAAGAGCTTTCCGGTATGGCGCAATTGGCCAACATAGTACCAAGGCAAATTGCCAATGCACACACAGTTTTCAATGTTGCAATTACAATCATAGTACTGCCTTTCACGACGCAAGCAGCCAATTGGATTTTACGCATTTTTCCTGACAAGATTGAAGAGGAAGAAGAAGGTCTTTACAAAACCAAATATCTGGATGAAAACCTCATAACAACTCCCGATTTGGCTTTAAGCCTGGCAAAAGTGGAAGTACTGCGAGTTGGTGAAAAAGTTAAAAAAATGGTCACCAAAATTATCGACCCATTTTTTTCTGAAAAAGAAAAGACCTTTGATGAAGTGCAGATACTTGACGATGAAATTGATTTCTTAGAAGTCAAAATAAAAAATTACCTTACAAAGATTAGCCAGCAAAGTGTGCCTGAAGAACGAATTGACGAGGCCTACCAAATGATGCACACTATCACTGAACTGGAACAAATTTCTGATATCGTTTCGAAAAATGTAACTGCACTTGCAAAAAAACGCATTGCTACGAATAGTCATTTTTCTGAAGAAGGTAAAAAAGAAATACACGATTACTTCACCAGAACACTTAAACAAATAAGCCGTGCATTAGAAGTCTTCAAAGAAGTCAATTTGGAAAAAGCACAAAGGATGGAGAGAAAATACAAAAAGTACCGGTTAATGGAAATGAGCTTGCGCCGCACTCATTTTGAAAGGCTGCGCAAAGATATTCCTGCAACGATGGTGACAAGTGAAATTCATGTGGCATTGATGGATTTACTAAAACGGGTTAGCAGCCATGCAACGAATATCGCCAGAATAATATTAGAATCTGCAGACGAAAAGACAACTAAGCGGCTACAAAGCTCAAAAAATATTGAAGATTAACTTTTTGGTGACCATGAAAACCCAAAACCTAACTTTGATCCTTTTACTAAAATATTGAGGGGGATGATATGGGATAAAACGATTCTTCGGTTTTTAAAGAAAAAAATTTTCACTTAAGTATAACTAAATAATCAAAAGACTAGATGGAGGAAACCATGAAAAATTTTAAAATTCTGCTGATGTTTTTACTTTGCATCCTGATGGCCACAGCCGTGATTAGCCAGGAAAAACAAGTGAGCAACGGCGACGCATGGTGGGAAGACGGCATCATGAAATTCAGGTCGGATGACGGCAACTTTATGACCCGGTTTGATGTGAGAATGTACATTAATGGTGCGGCCTTTTTTGAAGATAAAAATGACCTCAGTGATGGTACGCATTTGCGCAAAGCCCGCTTTGCGATGAAAACAAAACTGTGGGAAGTCTGGAAGGCTGAATGGGATATCGATGTTGCTGAAGGTTCAGTTGAAGTAAAAGACATGTATTTAAGTTACGTCGGCCTGAACAATTCGCACATTAAGTTAGGACATTTTAAAATGCCTCTTGGTTTGAACGAACTCACATCTTCACGCTACCAGACTTTTGTTGAAAGAGCTGCTTCCATGTTGGCGTTCGAAACCGATAGACGTGCCGGTATTGAGTATTCAAGGTGGGCAAGGAATTGGAATTTCCGGGGTTCAGTTTACGGCCAAACAATGGACATCAATAAAAATAAAACCAAAGATGAAACCGGCAATGGCGCTGCCGCCAGACTAGTTGTTGCTCCAATATTAAATGACAAAATGACCGTTCATACCGGCGCTGCATTTGTTATTCAAAGACCGGATGATGATAATGGCGTTGTTGTTTTTAAAAGTGAATCCGAAACAAAAATCGGTGATGTCGAAATTCTCGATACAGGAAATATCTTCAAGGTGGACAATTTTTCAAAAATTGGTCTCGAAGGTGTTGTTAAGTACAAAAATTTCTCGCTGCAAAGTGAGTATATCCAGACCACTGTCAACCGTGAGAGCGGTTTGGAAGATTTGACATTTAAGGGTGGTTATGCATTTGCAAGCTGGATTCTCACAGGTGAAGAGCGTCCCTGGGACAATACCCAAGGCGAATTCGGACAAATTAAACCTAAAGACAATAAAAAAGGTGCATGGGAATTAGCATTCCGCTACAGCCATCTGGATCTTTCAGATAAAGATGTGTTAGGCGGTATGGCAAACCTCTATACTTTTGGCCTGAACTGGTATGCTAACCCAAACATTCGCTTTTTAACGAACTATACTTTTGTTAATAATTCTAAAAATGCAACCGGTGATGGTTTTACAGGAAATGACGATTTTAGTGTTTTACATTTTCTTGCAATGATCTATTTCTAATAAAAACCAAATTTAAAAGTAACAGGAGGTATAAAATGAAAATAGCAAAGTGGTTACTCGTTATCCCCATGGCGGTAGTGCTGACCTGGGGATGTAGCCTTGATGAACCAACAGGTACCAGTAATGGCAACGGCAACACAAATACCGGAGATTTCAGCGGACTTATCATCAATGAAATTCTGGCAAGCAATGATGCCGCAAATACCGATGCATTGGGGGGATTTGATGATTGGTTTGAAATCCTTAATACCGGCACCGACACAGTCAACATTGCCGGTTTGTTTGTTACCGATGATTTAACCAACCTCGAACAAGCTCAAATTCCGAATACAAATGCTGCTGCAACGACAATTCTACCGGGCGGCTTTTTGGTGATCTGGTGTGACAATGAATCTTTTCAAGGGGAATTGCATGTGGATTTCGCACTTTCAAGCGGTGGTGAAGACCTCGCAATTGTAGCGCCGGATGGAATATCAATTGTCGATTCCTATACATTTGGCCCACAAACAACAGATATTTCAATCGGCCAAAATCCGGATGCCAGTGGTAATTGGGAATCATTCAGTGAACCTACTCCTGGCGAATCCAACACTGGTGCGCCGGCAAGTTTTCCACCGGAAATTAGTAATATCAGCATTTCTCCTGATTCACTGACGGATGCTACACCGATCATCATTTCCGCTAAAGTAACAGACGCCAATGATGACTTGAATACCGTATCACTAACATTTGGTGAAGAAGGTACTGTCAACAATGAAACCGCAATGAGCTTGACAGATTCAACCTACTCGGCTGATTTAGGGACTTTTGCAGATGGTACCAGAGTATTCTTTTTCATCACTGCCACAGATGCTGAAGGCCAAACTGTGCAGTCAGATACACTTTCTTTTGAAGTAGGTTTTGTACCACCGGTTATTTTTATCAACGAATTCCTCGCCAGCAATGATTCTTGCTGCACCGATGAAAACGGCGAATTTGATGACTGGATCGAAATTTATAACCCAGGCTTAGAAGCAATCGATATCGGCGGCATGTACATCTCCGATGACGCAGCAGAGCCAACCGTTTGGCAAATTCCGGATACAGCGCCTGACACGACTACAATTCAACCCGGCGGTTTTTTAGTGCTCTGGGCGGACAAAGAACCCGAGCAAGGAGTTTTACACGTGAATATCAAGCTTGGCAGCGGTGGTGAAGATGCTGTGCTCACTGCTCCAAATGGCACAACAACTATTGATTCGTATACGTTTGGAGCTCAAACAACAGATGTTTCCATGGGCCGCCAACCAGACGGTAGCGACAATTGGATAACATTCGACTCACCAACACCTGGCGCATCAAATAATTAAATTTATCAAGCTTGCTTTCGTTAAGAAGGCAAGCTTGTTTTTTTCATTCAATAAATCCTTAGAAGTTCAAACAAAATGAAAGTACTCCTTCACATTTTAAGCACGCAAAATAGCCTGGTTATTCATTTTACACTCTTTTTTTTCACATTGCTGTTCTCCTGTTCAGCAGATGAAGGAATCGCTCCTGACCAGCAGGAATCTGACCTGGAACTGATGGCAACTTACAATTTAATTGTTCCGGAGCCTTCAGGCCTCTCCTTAAATTACAATGCCTCGCACTTGTGGGTAGTCAGTGATCAAACAGGCAAGGTTTACAAAGTCAGCCTGGATGGCCGCGCCCTTGAAACCCTGGCCTATACCGGAGAAGATCTCGAAGCCGTCACTCAAAACCCTGTGGATAAAACGTTATGGGCGGCTGAAGAAAGAAGCCGGGAAATTGTGCAATTGGACACGCTGGGAAATGAGTTGGCTCGATTTAATATCCTGGTTGAGCAAACAGATTCTAACAATGGCCTCGAAGGCATCGCATTTAATACCAGCAATGGCCATCTCTACGTGCTAAATGAAAAAGCGCCGCATTTACTGGTGGAACTTAACCCGAATCAGGCAATTCTGAATCAGTATGAATTGACGTTTGCCGATGATTGTTCGGGACTTGTTTACGACTCAACTGAAAATGTTTTCTGGATTGTCAGCGATGAATCCCAAACTATTACCAAATGTGACATCACCGGCAATCCGCTTGAGAGTTTTAATTTAACCATTCCAAAGCTGGAAGGTATCGCATTGGACCTGACTCGAAAAATCGTTTATCTGGTCAGCGACTCAAAAGAGGAATTGTATCTTTTTTCACTTAAATAATTCATTATAATTAACCAAACCTTAGGAGGGTTTACCATGAGAACCAAATTGCTAATGTTCCTGATGTTCTTCACATTCACTAGTTTTGTGAAGGCGCAAGATCTGTTCATTAATGAGTTTCTTGCCAGCAACGATTTTTGCTGCGCAGATGAAAATGGTGACTTTGATGACTGGATTGAAATTTACAATGCCGGTACTGAAGCCGTTGATGTCGGCGGTTGGTTTATTACCGACGATCTCACCGCCCCGTCCACCTGGCAAATTCCTGCTACTGCTTCCGACTCCACAACCATTCAGCCAGGAGGCTTCTTGCTTCTTTGGGCAGACAAAGAACCCGAACAAGGTGTTCTGCATGTTAACATAAAGTTGAGTGGAGGCGGTGAACAGATTGGCTTATTTAACGCCGACACATCAGCAGTGGATACACTCACTTATACCTCACAAACAACAGACATCTCCTATGGACGTTTGACAGACGGAGCTGATTCCTGGCAATTCTTTAACCGCCCAACGCCAGGCAGAACCAACGGTGTTCCCCAGCTCGTCATCAATGAGTTTCTTGCCAGCAACGATGCCAACCAGACCGATGAAAATGGCCAATTCGATGATTGGATTGAAATTTATAACGCCGGCAGTGAGGCTGTGGATATCGGTGGAATGTTCATCACAGACGATCTCACAGCTCCAGGGACCTGGCAAATTCCTACGACGGCGTCTGATTCCACCACCATTCAGCCGGGCGGTTTCCTGCTGCTCTGGGCGGACAAAGAGAGCGAGCAAGGCATTCTGCATGTGGAAATCAAGTTGAGCGGTGGCGGGGAACAAGTTGGTCTGTATGCGTCTGATACAACAATGATAGACACCATGACTTTTGGCGCTCAGGCTGCCGATACTTCGTTTGGCCGAAATCCGGATGGCGTTAACATTTTTGCATTCTTCGGTGTGCCATCCCCGGGTGCATCAAATGCGACCGGCGTCATTGTTTCGGTCGAAGACGATCCGGCTGTTGTAATTAAGGATTTTGAATTACACCAAAATTATCCGAATCCGTTTAACCCTTCAACAACCATTTCGTTTAACCTCGACAGAGCCGAGAAAGTAAACATCACAATTTTCAACATTATGGGGCAAAAATTGGCCACACTTTTGGATGAGCATAGAACCGCCGGTCGCGGAGTTGTAAACTGGGATGCAACTGGCGCCCCAAGCGGGGTCTATTTTTACACGATAAAAACAGGCTCTTTTACACAAACGAAAAAAATGCTATTGTTGAGATAGAACTTGACCCATTAACATTTCTTTTATACATTTAACCGCTTAACAACCAGCTTGCACAGCGACGGCGGGGCTTAAGTAATCTGGGTTTAATTTTGACCATTTTCGAGAAATTATCTTATTTCAGAAACCTAATTGCATTGAGTCCCGCCTCGCGTAAAGTGGAGTATTAATCAGATATTCCTCAATGAATAAACTACTTGTAGTACTGTTGGATATAGAACAATCAAACGCACGATAAGGAACTCTCTATGCTGAACATAGCCCTGTTCGGTGCGCCAGGCGCCGGTAAAGGTACGCAATCCGAACTGTTGATGAAAAAGCACAACCTGGTGTATATCGCCACAGGTGATATGCTGCGCCAGGAAATCAGCAACAACACCGAACTTGGCCTCGCCGCCAAATCTATCATTGAGGCCGGCGGCCTGGTTTCCGACGAAATAATCGTCCAAATCATTGAGAAAAAAATCATCACAAATCCTGATGCCGCCGGCTTCCTCTTTGACGGTTTTCCCCGCACCTTCGTGCAGGCCTACATTCTGAAAGGTCTGCTGCTAAAGATGCATACGTCTCTCACCTGTCTGCTCAGCTTGGAAGTCCCGCCAGAGGAATCGTTTGGACGACTGCTAAAACGTGCCGAAACTTCCGGTCGCAGCGACGACACCGAAATCGTAATAAAGAACCGCTTGAAGGAATACAAAGAAAAGACTGCGCCGGTGGCCAAGTTCTACCAAGACCAGAGGCTGTACTTTCCAGTTGAGGGAATTGGCTCTGTTGAGCAAATCAATCAGAAGCTGGAAAAGGTAATTGAACAGGAGCTGCGCAAGGTGCTGTTCAACGTTGTACTACTTGGCTATCCCGGCGCCGGCCGCGGCACCCAGGCAAGGAATTTAGCCAGAGAGTATAACCTGGCCTACCTGTCTACCGGCGAGATGCTGAAAAAACAAATCGTGAAAGGGTCCCAAGCGAGCCAGACGATGCAGTCCACCTTCGATCAAGGCGACCTGTTACCCGATGAGATCGTCATCAAACTCATAGAAAATCACATCCAAAGCAACCCGGAGGCCAACGGCTTCATCTTTAAGGGTTTCCCCCGTACATTGGTACAGGCCTACATCCTTGACGGGCTACTGCGTAAAATCAACTCCTCGGTGTCCTTCACTTTGGACATTCAGTGTCCCACCCTGGAATTGATCAAGCGACTGGACGCCCGCGGCAAAACCGAACAGAGCAGAAGTTACGATATTGAGACAAGCACCATCGTATACCGCCTGGAACAGCACGAAAAAATCTGTCTGCCAGTGGTGGAATACTACGAAAAAGAGGGCAAGGTGACGGTCATTGACGGCGACGGCACCCCGGAGGAGGTATGGACCCGTATCCAAAAACCTGCCAAGAAGGCTTGGCGAAGGGCCAGGTAATTATAGAACGCGGATCGAACCACCAAGACCATCAAAGCCTTCAAATGCGCATAAACCTGCTCTATTGATTTTTCTTATTCAAAATCAATTTGTCCAAAATTCACCAATTTAACATTCTGTCCAGCCTCAATCTTTAGAAAAAAAATTGCACCTATTTAGCATTCAATCTTTATACTCGCCCTGTTTTCTATTTGCATGCTAATTTTCTTAAACCTATTATAGTTGCATTCAAACTTCAAAGTGTAGTATTTGAATTTAATAATTAATTTATGCTCAAATCAAAAATAGCCACAGCTGCAACGGATTCGGAGTTATTTGAAAAAATAGCCAATTTGCAGAGAGATGCCCTGTCTGAACTCTACGATCGCTATGCAAACAGATTGTTTGGATTGGCATATAAAATTTTAAATCATGAAAGCCTCGCGGAAGATGTACTTCAGGAACTTTTTGTTTACTTGTGGGAAAACGCACAAAAACTTGATAAGAAACGCGGAAATGTAAGTGCCTGGCTCACGGTGTTATGCAGGAACAGATGCATCGATAAACTCAGAAACCTGTCTTCAACCCAAAGACATACGGCAGCTATTGACGATGCCATCTTTCTAAATATGAGCAATGATGAATCTGCTAATCTGCCGGACATCTTAAGCTATAAAGAGACGCAAGTTAAAGTGAAATTAGCTTTGCAGCAATTGCCGGCTGAACAGCTCCAACCAATTATGATGGCCTACTTTGAAGGTTGCAGTCAAAGTGAAATTGCATCAAAAACAAATCAATCGTTGGGAACGGTAAAAACGAAAGTTTGCCTGGGTATGCAAAACCTGAGAACTATTTTTGAAACTGAACTACAACCATGAACCGTGATGAAATAAAAGATTCCATCGCCGCCTACTGTCTGGGTGTGCTTGACCCGGAAGAGAAAAAAATTATTGCAGAACAAATCGCGAGCGGTGATCCTGAAATTCTCCGGATTTACAATGAAATGATGCAGGTTACGAGCGCCCTGCCTTATGAAGCGCCTGCAAAAAAAACACCACGCCGACTCAAAACAAGCATTCTGGCTGCTATAGAACCAGAGAATAAACCTGCCACCCAGCATGTTTATCTACAAAAAAAGACCCCACTCTGGAACAAGTTAAGTATGCCTTTTTCGGTCGCCACAGTCATTGCTTTGGCTTTAATTATAATGTATTCGGCTATATTAAATTCTGAGATCAAAACGCTGCGCAGCCAGATATCCATAGGCCAGGAGTTGATGACGAAACTGAGAAACCAACTTGCCGTTCAGCGGCAAATTCTCAATATCGTGCAATTTTCTGAACTGCGAATTATCAAAGTAGCCGGGACAGAAACCTCGCCAACCTCAAAAGGTAAAATCTACTGGGACACAGAACAAAATAAGGCAGTCTTTTATGCTTACGATCTTCCGGAATTGCCGTCGGACAAAGATTATCAGCTTTGGATGATTCGTAGCGATTATCCAGACCCGGTTGACGCCGGCATATTTACGGTCGATGAAAACGGTTTTGGTACCATAACGCTGGACGTAATCTCCGACTCTCAAAACCTGAGCGCTTTTGCCGTGTCTGTGGAACCCAAAGGTGGCATGCCACAACCGACAAGTGATATTTATCTCATTGGTGGTATTAGTGGCAGGTAGTGCATTATTAACTTTTCAGTAACCATCTCTTCAAAATAAGCCAACGCACCAAGAAAGGGAATGGCCTAACAATTGGTGCTGTTATAACATTTATTTATTCATGCCGATGTATTATTGTAGAAACAGAAGACAAAAATTTGAACTCAAACAATATTGCTATAAAATTTATTCTTAAGACTTTAATTTTTTGCGTTTATATTCTTTTACTCTCTAATTTGCAAGCATTCCCTCGGGAAACTGAAGTTAAACCCAGCCCAAAAACCAACAAATATATTGATAAATTTGCAATTGTTCTAAACGGGTTTTCCTTAGGCACAGGAACGCGCATTTTTCCTTATGCGAGTTTGAGTGATTGGTTTGACCCGTATGGAGGACTAAAGTTAGGACATCCGTCGTTTTTGAACTCTGTTGATAAAATGTATCATCATGTCAAGTTTGAAGGTATTCGTGATTATTCCTGGAAATTTAGATATCTTGCAAATTCACTTTCTTCTGAAAACACAAAATTCAGTTTTCTTTTTAAAAGAAAAACAGACCTCGATCCATTTTTCTATGGAATTGGGAATTCTACCTCTAAATCGCAAAGAATTTCAGTGAAATATGCTTCGTTCTTTTTTGGCGCCGAAATCAAACGAAATATTTCCGACCACCTCGTGCTGCGCTGGTCCCCGGGATTTTGGAAATTTAGATCAGGTTTAGTCGAGGGCGGAGAATTTGAAAAGGCTTCAAACGCCCAATACCTGTCCTCACGTTTTACGCTAAGTGACCCAAAATCCACTGATTATTGGAAAGCAACATTGGAACAGTGGTCTGCTTTTGTGGAAATCGCTTTCCCAATCAATACATCTGCTGCAACTTATGCTAGATTTAACTTGCAAACACTTACTCAATTTCCATTATTCAAAAAAATTAAACTGGGTTTGGGCTCACGAGTAGAATGGCTTGTATCGCCAAATCGTGAACTGGTGCCCTATTTTGCCATTTTAGAAGTTGGCTCAAAGAGTGGGCTTCGGGGCTTTTCAAAAGAACGCTTTCGGAATTATGCGTTGACCGTTTTAAACATTGAACTTTCTTCCCCCCTCATGAATCATTTTGACGGCTTTCTGTTTTCCGATATTGCGCAAACCGCTTTGAATCCGACAAAGCTTCCGGGCAAAAAAGTTCATGCGGATTTTGGGTTTGGTTTTCGTATCAGCAATTTTAAGCATCCTCTCGAATTTGGCCTGGCTACCAGTACTGAAGGGTTGAAGTTGTTCGCCACGATTGCTATCGGCAGCCCGTGGTAATTTAAAATCTCTGGTTTCGGGCAATTCTTTGCCCCTCACCCTGCCGGATCTTATGACTGAGTGGAACTTCATCAATAATAGGCAAGAGTCGCACTTTTAACTCATTTGGAAGCAGATTATCTAACAACTCAAGCGCATGAGATATTCTTCTATTTCACTTGCAGGCGCCAGCTCTAATAAACTTAAGGCATAGCTTACCTTTTAGTTATCTTTGCTGCGCAAACTCTTGATGAGAGTAGTGACCATATCTGCATCTAAAGTTGCGATGACACTTGCGTCAAAATCTACGTCGCGTCTTATCAATAACCTTTTTGTAGATTTGATATATTCATTTCGTAAGACTTTAATGGTGCCAATCCACACGACTGAAAATATGACGGCCAATCCACCTAACTGTTCAAAAGTTAATGGGATGAAAAGAATTAAACAAGCGGCCACGGCACTGGCAAACCGGTTGACAAAAGTGCCAATAATTAGCTTCGCTTTGACTCTAATGTGAGACGGAGTGGGTAAAAACAGAAGTTCTCGTGAAGATTGCACCAGGGAATAATGCAGGGTTTTATCTGTGATTTTTAAAAATATCGCCAGCAGTATAGTTGAAAAAAACATAAAGCCAATAGAGCCAAGGGAAAGAATTAACGGCATTAAAATAAGTGTAATCCCAATTCCAAACTTTTTTAAAATCTTGCTGGTCAGGAAGAATTGTACAAAAAGAAAAACGATGTTCAATAGTGCGAAGAATTGTCCATAGAACTCGGTCTTCGCCATTTTAGTCGGATAGGTCATTGCCACCATGAAGTTAAACTGATAATCTATCAAAGTGGAAACGATGATTCCGACAATGACTATAAACCCCAAGAATCCAATATGCCGCTGATAGAATTTCCCGTCAGATGATTTTTCAATTTCCTCCCTTTGTGAGACCACAGGCATCACGGTTTCTTTGACCGAAATTTTATTGGCTGTAAATCTTTCGATAATTTGTACCACGAAGATACTCAGCAAGAAAGTAAAAGCTGCCACCAACAAGACATCTTCGGTACCTAAAAACTTAGTAACAGAAAGGTCTGCCGCCGGCAATGCCGCCCAATGTTCCTATAGTCAAAATAAATCCAAACAGTAGTTTACCTTCTCGTAGATTGAAAAATTCATTTGCGAAGGTCCAGAAGTGGGCGACTAACATATAATTGAAAAAATATATCCAAATGTAAAATACAGCGGGAACCCAGCGATAAGGCAATTTGACCAGCCACCCAAAAATCACCAGATTCAGCAAAAGGAACCCCATGGTGACGGACACAAATGTCTTCCGGTTCAAAAAGCTGGATAATTTTACATCGAATAGAACCAAAATGCCTGTAAAAACAGCAGTCGCTATGTACATGTAAGGTAGTTTGGATATGCCAAACTCCGAGAGAAAAAGAGAATTACGCACCGGTTTTACAATAGTCACCGCAAAGATGACCCAAAAAAAGAAAAAGGACATCAGAAGTGTTTTCCTGAGTTCACCTTCTCTGATTTCGACTATCCAATGCAATAATTTTGGGGCAGTTTCGGGAATTTTATTTGATTGAAATTTCAAGGGAATGCAAATATTAACAATTTATTCTATACAAGATTATCCTTTTTTTAAAATCACCACAAATATTTGTCAATGAAAACTCCTTGATGCAAGTTCTATCATAATACATCTTTTAAAATTTTCCAAAAGACTAACGGATTCTTATTTCAATAAGCCAGACTTACACCCGAAATCAACGCACCGATTTTATCTTGCACATTCCTGATTTTACGGCTGCTGCCCACATAATGCGACATTATCATAGAAAATACAAGATGCTCGCCATCCGCAGTGGCAGTATAACCAGACAGAGCTGCAACGCCGCTCAATGTTCCGGTTTTTGCACGCAATTTGCCTTGGGCGGGTGTGCCCTTCATGCGATTTTTCAGGGTGCCATCTACCCCGGCGATGGGCAGCGAAGACTTGAACTCGGCTTGTACCCGGAAATCCTTGTGCATGGTTTGGAGTAACGCCACAATTTGTGATGGGGTAATCAGAATATAACGTGAGCTGCCGGAGCCATCGGCGAGGCGGAACCCGGTTGTATCCACTTTAAATTCATTAAAGTACTGTTTGATGGTTGAAAGCCCCCGAGCGGCCGTTCCGGGCATTTGCCCCGAGTGCGCTCCAAGAGTTTTCACCAAAGCTTCGGCGCCTAAATTATAGCTAACTTTGTTGGTGTGAAAAACCACTTCAGTAAGGGGCTCAGACAAATGCTCGGCTATTAAAATTGATGTATCCGGCGCAACACCATTTTTTACGGAACCGAAGATCTCGATTGCCTCAGACGTTAAAACTTCTGAAAGCAATGCCCCGGTATAAAGAGCGCCGTCCACCACGTCGATAGTATATGTGCGTTCGCGTGCGCCAACAATCATTCCACCGCTAATATCGATGATATTTTCAGCAGGGCGCCACCTGCGCTCAACCTTAAATTCTCTGATTTTCAAAGTATCCAGAGAATCAACTGTGAGCCCGGTAGATAAAATTCTCATGTGAGCTGTTTTCGGCTCCAGGTGGAATTCAAGGCTGTCACCGACTTGACTTCCCGGCTTCACACTGATTTCAACGCAATTTTCGTTTAAATTTAAAGCGCTGATTGGCGCATAATACCAGTCTGAGACATCATCCCACATCCAGCCGTAGCCCTTGCGGTAGTCATCAAAAAAAGAGTCATCGCAAATCAGGTCACCGGTTATTTTGCGGATGCCACTTTTAGTCAACTCCGCGGCAAGCCAGCGCAAATCTGCCACTCTCAGGTCTGGGTTACCATGGCCTTTTAAATAAAGGTTGCCGGTGACAACGCTGTCCTGAACCGCTGAAGTATCTGCCAGCAATTGTGTTTTGAATTTGAAATTCGGACCCAGTTTTACCAGAGCAGTAGCCGTACTCAGAAGCTTCATGTTTGAAGCCGGGTGAAATAATTTTTCACTGTCATGTTCGTAAATAATTTGGCCGGTGCGCAGGGACACAATTTTTATTCCCGCCTGTGTTTGCACCATGGCGGAGTCTTGCAGAATGCTGTCAATTTGCAGTTTTAAGTCAGAAAGTGAAATCGCCCCAGTATCGACTGGCCTTATATTCTTACCACTTGAACATCCAACAATCAGAAATAACCCGAACAGATAAGTTTGAATTTTCATTTAACCCTTTAACCTTTTGCGTTTAATTCCATTTCGATAATTAACGGACAATGATCGCTAAATTGCAACCACTCTTTGGCGCTGCCAATCTTCATTGTTTTTACGAGTTTCATCCATTTGCGCGGCATGAAACAATAATCTAAATGATACGCTTTATTTTCATTTCTGTATAGAAAAAAAGTCGGCACCGATTCTTCGCCATGCTGTTCACCAAACTGTTCATGGTAAACACTGACTAAATCTCTTTTCGCCATTTTTTTCACAAATTGCATGTGGTTGACTTTTTTTGACTTAGTGTCCCATATTTTATTTGAATTTAAATCACCAATAAAAATGGTCTTCTCGGGCTGAATAAAACCATCGTACTCTTCCAGGCAGAGATGTAACTGACCGAAATAGCTTATCTTGCGCTGCTTGTCTTCTTTCACCCAAATGCCCAACAGATTGAAATTCACTTCTCCGGAAATTTCAACTGGCGCGCAGTAACTCATTTTTGAATTACTTTTTGTTTTTACAGAAAGACAAAAGTTGTTGTAACAAAACACAGCCACACCTTTTCTTCCCTGATCATCGCCAATCCAAAGCTTCTGTTCCGGTAAATCGATATGATTTTCAGCCAGTTTTTCAAAACTTTCGCATTCTTGAATCACGGCAATATCTGGCATCAGCGCTTCGATTAAATCAATTTTCTTTCGATAGCCGCCCTGGCAATTCCATGAAATAATCTTCATTGTCTGAATCAACCTTGCGAAGGTTTTGAACCTTCGCAAGGTTCTACCACTCCAAATCGGCAAATAAATATAAACTGCCCACGG
>JAJDAE010000191.1 GCA_029262035.1 Candidatus Zhuqueibacterota bacterium | reverse complement strand
AGCGTAGATTTAAAGCCCCAGATAGAGGCATACCGAACTCAATTTGGTTTTTATCCGGAGTGGGTCAGTGGAGATAAGATTTATGGCACAAGAGATAACCGTATTTATATGAAAGCAAAGGGCATCAAATACTCAGGTGTTGCACTTGGTCGCGCCAAATCTTTAACAATAGAACATAAGGCCGAGATTAAAGAGCGCAAGAAACGCAATGGGCAGCGTTCAAGGGTGGAAGGGAAATTCGGCGAGGGCAAGCGCAAATATAATTTGGGTTTGGTGAAAGCAAAAAGAAGTGACACCAGTGAATCTTGGATAGGAGCAGTGTTTTTTGTAATGAATATTGCACACTTTCTACGGGTAATATTTTTGTCCTTTTTGAAAATTAGCCTGGCCCGGATAAAAATGCTTAAAAGTATGTTCTTAAACACATATCATGTGTTTAAGAACCCATTGTTCTATCTGGCGAGATGACTTTTTAAGGAAGCCTTAATTAAAGGTTCAAGGCTCGGGACCTTTTACTAAATTGGTTTTTGCGTTATATTTCAAGTGGAGAACTTTGAGCTTTTATGAATACTTTTTTGACGCAATTAACAAGAATAAGATTTTTATGCATGTTGTCAGTCACCCTTTGTGGTTCGGCATTTGCATCCCAGCCATTTGTGAAAAGTAAATCTGGTGCAAATAAAATCTATCCGGACAAACTCATCGTTAAATTTAAGAATATTCCGGATGATGAGACACTTCTTAAGATTGCCCCCAGCCTGTCTAATCTGGATAATCCTCTCATTGCAAAGTCTCAACCTTTTTATCCGATGGGAAAAACCGCACACTCGAAGTTAAACAAATCTAAGACATCGTCTCAGCTTCATAAATTCTATTATTACTATCTTAAAGAAAATGTCAGCCCCATTTTTGCAATCAGGGAGTTATCAAAAAATCCTGAGATTGAATACGTTGAACCCGTTTTTAAGCATCGAATAAATGCCTTGCCCAATGATGCATTTCTTATTTCGCAAGAACCATATTTGAATTTAATTGAAGCGCAAAGCGCCTGGGATGTTGTGAAGGGTGAATCGGGAAATGTCGTTGTTGCGGTCATCGATGGGGGAACAGATATTAGTCACCCGGATTTAGCTGCAAATCTTTGGGTAAATATTGATGAAATTCCGGAAAATGGAATTGATGATGACAATAACGGTTTTGTGGATGACGTGCACGGCTGGAATTTCGCGAACAATAGCGGCGATCCTTCGGGATTAGCTTCCCGGCCGATGAGTGCAAATCATGGTACAAACACAGCTGGAATTATTTGTGCTGTTACTGATAATAGAGTTGGCGTTGCAGGGTTAAGCTGGAATGCAAAATTAATGGCGATAAACACAGTTGATCCTGAAGAGGGGGATGGAGCCATTCGTGATGGTTATGCTGGTATTATTTACGCAGTTGAAAATGGTGCAGATGTTATCAATTTAAGCTGGGGTCGTGATGCCCCACTCTCCTTGTTTGAACAGGAAATTATTAATTATGCTGCATCACAGGGAGTTGCTGTCATCGCATCAGCGGGCAACGACGGGGATGATTTTTTGAATTACCCTGCTTCGTATCCGTTTGTAATATCTGTTGCAAATACATCAATTGACGACAAGAAAGTTAACAGCTCCAACTATGGACGAACCGTAGACATCACTGCCCCCGGGCAGCAAATTTTCAGTACGCTCAATGACGGGAATTATGGCCACCTGATTTCCGGAACTTCATTCTCGAGTCCACTGGTAGCTGGCGCTGTGGCATTGGTAAAAACATTACGGCCAGACTGGTTGGGCATTCAGGCCGCAGAACAGGTTAGGGTGAATTCAGAGAATATTGATAGTCTGAATCCACCATCATTCTCCGGAATGCTGGGTTTTGGCCGGTTAAATGTAAATAATGCGGTAACGAACTTTGAGTCGCCCGCCATCAGAATTTATGATACCGCAATTAATGATTCAGACCAAAATGGTGTGATAAATCCCGGAGAGCGAATTACGCTTTCAATAAATTTTATAAATTATTTGGCGCCTGTTGCGTCGGCACTTGTTACCTTGAAGTCTGATGATCCTAATATTGATATTGTCTCCGGGTCAGATTTGATTTTGGATTTAAATACTTTGGCGCTAACCTCATCACCCTCAGAATTTGTCGTTGATATTTCTGCCGGTACAGAAACCGGAGCAAGTATTGATTTCGATTTAGAAATTTCAATTGGCAGTTATTCCGATGTTGATCATTTCAGCCTGATAGTTGAAGCACAACACGAAGAGTTATTTGCAAACAATATCCACACTACGGTTACAGGTCTTGGCCGTATCGGCTTTGCGGACATAATAAACCAGAGCCAGGGAAGTGGTTTTTTTCATCAAAGTAAAATTAGCAATAATTTGTTGTTGGAAGCCGCAATTATTGTTGGAACCAGTGAAGAGCGAATTTCCAATTCTGCCAGAATTATTTTTCAAAATGATGATTATGATCAGGATTTTGCTATGCTGGATGGAGAGGAAATTGAAGTAAGAAGTCCCGGTGAGTTAAGTGATGAAGAAAGTATTGTTCGATTCGATGATCAATTTTCAGATACTCCTGTTGGCGTAGAAATCACCCAGGAAACGTTCGCGAGCGATACGGAGGACCTTAAAGATCAAATCATTTTTAAATACACAGTCAAAAATCAAAATGTTGATACTTTAAAGAATTTCCATTTTGGAGCTTTTTTTGATTGGGATGTAATCGATTATCGGAATAATTCTGCGGTTTATGTGCCGTCACATAATTTTGGATACGTATTTAAAGATTCGACTTTTGTAGGCACGGCTGCCTTAAGCGGCGATTCTGTCAGTTTTTCAATTTTTGATAACACCGGAAATATTTTGTTTAACGGATTTTCGGATGAAGAAAAATGGCAGGCCATAAGCAGCGGTGTGGACTCTGTTCTGTTAAACACTGATGTGACTTATGTTATTGGTACCGGACCATTTGACATCGCTCCAGATGATTTTATTGAAATTGGTTTTGCTCTTATTGCAGGTGAACGTGAAAGTAGTTTGCTTGCCGGGGTTGAAGTTGCTCAAGATTGGTGGAATTTGAATATCATTACTTCAGTCGCAAGCTCATCCGGTGAACAGCCTGAAAAGTATTTCTTAGCACAAAATTACCCGAATCCGTTTAACCCGGGAACTCAGATTCTTTATCAACTCAAGGCAAATGAGCATGCTAGTTTGGTTATTTATAATTTGCTTGGTCAGAGAGTAAGAACTTTGGTTGATATGAAACAACAGGCCGGCGTACACACTGTGGCTTGGGATGGCCTGAATGAGGTCGGTTCTTTTGTTGGCAGTGGCGTTTATATCTATCGATTGCAGACAGAGAGCGGGTTCAGCCAATCTCAAAAAATGATTTTGTTATACTGATAGATTCAGGGAGCATTCATAAAAAAGCCCACATTTTTATGTGGGCTTTCAATTTCAATAGCTTGATTCTCTTTTCAGTTTTTTATACTTTTTCCGCGCAAGATTTTTTGCTAGTTTTTTCTTCTCACTTGGCTTAATGTAAAAACTTGACTTTTTTACATCTCTATGAATTCCAGCGCGCTGACATCTTTGCTTAAAACGTCGAAGGGCTCTATCTATAGATTCACCTTGTTTAACGCTTATTGAAATCATCTAAAACACCCACCTTTATGTTTGTTTAATTACAATCTTTGTTTTTATTAACTGAAGGAAACATAAAAAGTTTCAACTATCCAATGTTAGTATATTGCTAACGCTTCATAGTGATGTATCGGTTTTTTTACGTTAATCATTAGACATCGCTGGTCATTATAAAGAGTGGTTGCCTGACAAATGTTTCATATTTTGGGCGTAAACGTTCCGGGTTGTAATATTTTCCGGTATCGATAAGTTTCTTACGTCCGGTTACAACATCGATAGGCACGGAATCATAAACACCATTGCGTAGACAAACTAAACGCCCGGTACTTTTTCCCAAAATCAAATCAAGGGCGAGATTACCAAAAGCCATAGGTACGATTGAATCAAGAGCGTCAGGGTCACCGCATCTTACCAGATAGCCCAAACGTTGGTTAATAATATTTACTCTTTTTCCATTGTTGAATTTGGGTGTTAGTTCCTTAACGCCAGCAGCAACTTTATCCCCTATCCCGCCTAACTTTTTGTGTCCATATTGATCCGTTTCATCATCTGAAAAAGACATTTCAGAGTGTTCTTTTAATTGAGCTCCCTCCGAAATTAATGCTACGGAGTAATTGCTGGGGTGATGTTTTCTATCATAAACAAGCAGTTCAGTGAGTTGTTCAACATCAAATTTATGTTCTGGAATTACGCAGCGATCAGCAGCTCCCGCCATAGTGGGGAGCATAGCAGTAAAACCTGCATAGCGCCCAAAGACTTCTAATATGCAAATACGTTCGTGAGAACCCGCCGACGTTCTTATTGTATGAGTCAGTTCAATGGTTCTGGTAACACATGTACTGAACCCAATACAATAATCCGTACCTGGTACATCGTTGTCCATGGTTTTGGGAATCGCAACAACTTTGACGCCTTCCTGGTGAAGTCTTTGACCGTAACTCAAAGTGTCATCTCCTCCAATTGGAATGAGATAATCAATGCCGAGGAATTCCAGGTTTTTAATAACCTCCGCTGTTACATCATTTATTTCTTCTTTATAATCATCTTTTAAGTGGTCGGGCACAACAGATTTTGGTAAATGGCTGGGCCTTGTCCGGGAAGTGTGTAGAAACGTACCCCCGGTTCTACCTGCTCTGTCCACGATTTCTTCCGTAAGTATCTGATAGCAACTTGAGTTGTCTGTTTTTTCGTCTCGAATTAATTCGACGAGACCTGCCCAACCACGCCTGAGTCCGACAACCCTGTAGCCCTCTCTTATTGCACGAAATGTAACAGCACGGATTGCCGGGTTAAGGCCGGGGACATCTCCGCCGCCAGTAAGAATGCCAATCGTTCCTTTGTGTTTTGCCATTTTTCCCTCCGGTAAATTTTGCATTATCATAACTTTGAAAATCAAAAAGTAGAAATTAATATATGCAAAAACTGTATTTTATAAAACAAAAAAATTGAGAGTATAGTGGGAAGTTGGTGCAGGATTTGGGTTACATATTATATTTTGCCTGGATCGCCCTTGCTTGTAGAGAATATTTTTGACCTTCGTTTGACTGCCCAAGCGACTTATACAATTTTGCCAAGCTGCGCAAAACAGGAATAACGCTTTTGTGTTCGTGCCCATAACTGATTTCCCTGATTTCCAGAGCTCGTTTGTAAAAAGTAACTGCCTCAGAAAAATTTCCTCTTGTTTTGCATAAGCCGGCAAGGTTATACAGAGAAGCGGCGACATTAGGATGTTGCGTGCCTAAAGAAATTTCGATAATTTTTAACGCTTTTTTGTAGAGCGATTCAGCCTCTGCATATTTCCCGCGTGAATCGTAGAACACAGCAAGATTATTTAGAGATGCGGCGACGTTAGGATGATTGGAACCAAGGTTTTTTTCTGTGATTGCAAAAGCCCTTTTGTATGTCCCCTCTGCTTCAGGATAGCGGGATTGTAGTTTGTAAAGCGATGCAAGATTATTTAGTACGTTGGCAATATCCGGATGCTCCGGTCCAAGTTTTTTTGTGATAATCCCCTCTGCTTTTTTTAAGAGTGGCTCTGCGGAGGTTAGGTTGCCCTGTGCTTTGTACAGTTCTGAAAGGCTGATGTAAAGAACCGAAACGTGTAAACTTTCTTCCCCAAAAATTTTAGCTTTTGTGGTTAAGGCTTGCTTGTAAAGCTCCATAGCTTCATCATACCTGCCTTGCGATTTAAGCAATGATGCCAGATTGTTTTTGGCAATAGCGACATCAAGAACGTCTTCGGCATAATTTTTTCTTACAATGCTTAGCGCGCGCCGGTAGTATGATTCTGCCTGCGTTGAATTGCCATTGCTATTATAAAGTACGGCAAGGTTGTTGAGCGAGGTGGCGACATCTGTATGTTCTGAACCTAACGTCTTTTCGCGTATTGCCAAAGAGCGGGTATATAGCTTTTTGGCTTCAGAAAGGTTTCCTAGTGTTTTATGCATGAGGGCAAAGTTATTTAAAGAAGTGGCAACTTCAGGGTGATCTTCGCCATATGCTTTTTGTTTTATTTCAATTGCACGTTTGTGAAGTTCTTCAGATTTTTTGTAATTGCCCTGGTCCTTGTGTAGGACTGCTAAATTATTCAATGAAATCGCGATATCGGGATGATTTGTATCCAAAATGTTTTCCCGTATTTCCAATGCTTTTTTATGAAAAAGTTCTGAGCGTTGGTAATTACCGGAAACTTTATATAGAACAGCAACATTATTTAATGCCGCAGCAAGATCAGGATGATGAGTTTTGAAAATAGAATCTGCCATCTGTATAATTCGATCGACCAATCCTTCAGCTTGTTCAAAGTGGCCTTCTTCAAAAAGCTTGGTAAATTCAACATTTAACTTATTCCAAGTATCCCTTGGCTCTGATTGTATGTTTTCCGTGTCGGGGTCGACTGAAACATTGAGGTTGGCTACATCCATAATCGCTATTTATCCGATGTGCAGTGGTTCTGGTTTTTTTTGATTTTCATGAATATGGTATTCTATTTAGATGTAGTAATTTCTACTGGGAATTGCGGAAAAAAAACTCTCTCTGAACATTGTTTTTCAATCTGAAATGTTAGCCATCAATTTGTCGTTTAAAACCCCCAAAAGTCGGTTTGGGTTCTGTTCATAATGACGCTGTTATTTTATTTCTTAAATGAGGTCCGGATCCGTTATCACTTCAACCATAACCGGACCTTTGTGGGCTACTGCCCGTTCTATGGCTTCATCCACCAGAGCACGATCGGTAACCCTGATACCTAATGCGCCGCAGTTTTCAGCAAACTTGGCAAAATTTGGATTGTGGAGTGAGGTCTGCCACACGTCCCATTGCCCGGCCTTCTGTTCTTTGGATATTTTCCCCAATTCACTATTATTTAACAAGATGTGTTTGATAGGCATTTGATATTTGACTGCTGTAGTTATCTCCATCGCGTATTGTCCGAATCCCCCATCTCCGGTGACAGCAAAAATCGGTCGTTTGGGAGCAGCGGCCCAGGCACCCATAGCCGCAGGGTAACCGAATCCTATGGAGCCGAGGTAACCAGACATCAATATTGACTGTGCTTTGCATTCGAAATATCTGCCGAAAGAGTAAGTATTGTTGCCGACATCGACGGCTATGACAGCATTTTCAGGAACGTGACGATTCATAGCGTCGAATACTGACAGGGAATTGACCCCTTTGCCACGGTCGTCGTTTAATCTTCCTTCCTTCTCACGGCGCCAAATCTGCCAACGTTCGGCAACCTCGGAGATTTGGTTCACCGTTTCCCAACCCGAGGAAAGCTTGCTGCTGAAAATTTCAAGCGTCGATCCGATTTCACCCCAGACCGGTACAGTTATGGAATGGAATTTTCCAAGTGCCATTGGGTCAAAGTCGACCTGAATTGTAGGAGACTTTGGTGTGATACCGGTATGGTTAGAAAATGATGCGCCCAGTACAATCAGAAGATCAGCCTCATTCATAAACCAACTTGCGATTGGCGTACCGCTTCTGCCTAAGACACCGCATCCCAGTGGGTGATGATCCGGAATGAGCCCCTTACCCTTGAAAGTGGTAATGACCGGAATATGAAACCGTTCTGCCAGGTTGATGATGGCCGGCATATTGAACCTGGCTCCGTGTCCTACGATGATAACCGGACGTTTAGATTTTTTCATGAGTTTGATGGCGCTGTCTACTGCCTCGGGTGGCGGGTTGACATTAACAGAAGTCATCCTTCCATGCGGTGTGCCTGCTTCAGCGCCATCTTTGGCTGGCAAGGTTTGTACTTCATCGGGAAAAATTAGATGGGCGACATCCCGTTTGAGACAAGCATTTTTGATGGCTAAATTCATAAGTTCTGCGGGTTTACTGGTATGCAACACGGTTTGGCTGAACTCGGCAACCGCTGAAAATGCTGATGCCAGATCCACTTCTTGAAATGCACCAGGTCCGAGCACCTGCGTATCGACCTGGCCACACAGCGCTAAAATGGGCGCACGATCGACTTTTGCGTCCCACAATCCGGTCAACAGATTTGTGGATCCGGGACCGGCAATCCCCAGGCATGCTGCCGGGCGCCCGGTCAACTTTGCGTAACCGGAAGCTGCAAAAGCGGCAGCACCCTCGTGGCGAACTCCAATAAATGTAAGTTTCCCCTGTTCTTCCTGTCGGCGGAGTGCGTCAGCCAAACCGAGATTGGAATGCCCAACCATGCCAAACACATGCGTGATGCCCCAATTTACCATGGTCTCGGCCATAACATCAGTGACAGTACGAATATGCGCTTGTTCTTTTGCCAAGCCCACATAAACCCCATCATCTCGAATTTCTACGGGATGGGCTGAAACGCCATCGTCATGGCCTCCCGGCGAATTACCGGTGCAGGGGTGAAAATCCCAGCCGTGCCAGGGACAGCGCAGCCAACCATTTTCAATGGAGCCTTCTCCTAGCGGTCCACCCTGATGAGGACAGGTATTATCCAAAGCATTGAGCTTCCCATCAAAGTGTGTCATCACCAGACTTTTATGACCGGCGAGTACGGTTTTAACCCGGCCTGCAGGCAGTTCGTTAATGTCTAAGACGCGAAACCATTGCATTTTTTTATCTGCCATCTTTTCTCCTCAGTTATGCACAAAAAGATTCAAATTATGAATGTTAAGGTTCTGATGTAAATTACCGATAATACACAAATAATCAAACTCAAAAAAAAGATTGGTGATTTATGATTCATGCACTCTCAACAGCCAATCAGGGAATGAAAACTGCTGTCACACAGCAGGCTCAAAGTGCGCAACGGATAGCCAACCCAAACAAATCCGGCGAGGACAACCTTGCCAAAGAAATGGTCAAGCAGATAGAAACAGAAAATAATTTTTCGGCAAATGCGGCTGTGGCCAAAACCGCAAATGAGATGCTCGGCAGTGTGATTGATCTGGTTAGTTAAATTTTTTACTGATTTTTTTGGCAGAGCCTCACGTGAGTTTTTTGCTGTAGTTCGGGGTTGATTTTTGTTCAGCTTTTTTACTGGCAGACCTTCAATACTCCAGTGTAAGGTGGATTGCTAAAAAGAAATATGCAAGTTGAAAAAAAGTAGGGCGTGAAGAGAAGCGCGGTGTGGGTGGTAGAGCGTAGGGAGAACAGAGAACAGAGAACAGAGAACAGAGAAGAGAGAAAGAGATTAAAGAGAAGCGGAAGAAAAGTAGAGTGTCTCTTTAAGGGGAATTTCTATATTAAGAGTATTGTAGTTAGAATACATTCTAACAAACGCTAAAATTTTATGCGAAATTCCTTTTCCATATTAATGATCACCTTCTGCCTAACCACCTTTGCCTTTGCCCGCGAGTTCACGGTTAGCGGCTACGTGCAGGATGCCAAAACCGGCGAGCGACTTATTGGCGTCAATGTTTTTTACCCTGAGTACAACATCGGCACTACCACGAATATTTATGGTTTTTTCAGCTTAACCCAAAAAAATGCCTTAGCGGACTCCATCGCGCTGGTTGTTTCTTATATTAGCTACGACCGCTGGCAGCAGAAAATATCACCCCACAAAGATTTGGATTTGCAGATTGAACTCACCCCGAGGGCAATTGCACTGGACAGCGTTTTTGTCGTTGCCGAGCATTTGGAAACCATCGAAAAAAAAACAGAAATGAGCACCATCGAAATTCCGATTCGCCAACTCAAAATGCTGCCGGCATTACTCGGTGAAGTAGATGTCATCAAATCCATCCAGCTATTGCCCGGCGTACAATCCGGTAGCGAAGGCAGCAGTGGCCTTTACGTGCGCGGCGGCGCCCCGGACCAAAACTTGATTCTTCTTGATGGCGCACCGGTTTACAACGTCTCTCATCTTTTCGGTTTCTTCTCCGTGTTTAATGCCGATGCGGTGAAAAATATCAAGCTTATTAAAGGCGGCTTCCCGGCTCGTTATGGGGGGCGTTTATCTTCCGTGGTTGAAATCAATATGAAGGAAGGCAACAACCAGGAATTCAATGCGCAGGCAACGATTGGACTTATTTCTTCCCGGTTCATGCTGGAAGGTCCATTTAAAAAGGATAAGACATCGTTTATAGTTACGGCGCGGCGAACTTATGTGGACGTACTCATGAAACCGTTCCTGAACGACGAGGATGGAAATGGGGGTTATTATTTCACCGATGTCAATGCGAAAGTGAACCATATTTTTTCCAGCAAAAACAGGCTTTACCTGAGCCTGTATACCGGTCTCGATAAATTTTATTTTGATGATCAACAAAATGAAAGCTTCGATACATCTTCTGAAAAGGGAGATTTAAAGTGGGGAAATATCACCTCAACAATGCGCTGGAATAATCTCATCACCAAAAAACTTTTTAGCAACACAACGCTGCTTTATAGCCGGTATCGTTTTGAAGTAAATGTTGAAGAAAAGTCTGGCAATGGCGCTCAATTATTCGAATCATTTTTTCTGAAATACTTTTCCGGCATTGAAGATTGGAGCGCCCGGGTTGATTTTGATTACCATCCCAATCCGGCGAATTACATAAAATTTGGGATTGGTGGCACTGCCCACACCTTCAGCCCTGGCGCTGCGCAATTCAAATCCGATGGCTTTGATATCAGCGCTTTTGATACGCTGGTTGCGCCAACCCGCCGACAATATGCCAATGAGGCCAATGTTTACGTCGAAGACGATCTTACTTTGACAGACCGACTGAAAATCAATATCGGTGTCCATGGTTCGTTGTTTTCGATCAACAATAAAAACTATACTTCCTTGCAACCAAGGGTTTCCCTGCGATATTTATTTAACGATTGGGCGGTCAAAACATCCTATGCCAGCATGCAGCAGTATGTTCATTTGCTCTCCAACGCAGGGATTGGGCTGCCTACAGATTTATGGGTGCCCGCCACCGACAAGATCAGACCGCAACAAAGCGAGCAAGTAGCGCTTGGGCTGGCGCGTTCTTTCCGGGATAACCAGTATGAGTTCAGCCTGGAAAGCTACTACAAAAGCATGAGTAATTTAATCGAGTACAAGGAAGGTGCGGATTTCCTCGGGTTGGATACGGATTGGCAGAATAAGGTGGAAATCGGTTCCGGGCGTTCTTATGGGCTGGAGCTTTTTGTCCAGAAAAAGCGTGGCCGCACCACTGGTTGGATTGGTTACACTTTGTCCCGGACAGATCGAAAATTTACAAATCTCAATTTTGGCAAGCGCTATGCGTACCGTTATGATCGACGCCACGATATTTCTTTTGTATTTAACCGCCAGTTAAAACCCGGCATCGAGCTTTCGGGAACCTGGGTTTTTGGTACGGGTAATGCGATCACGTTGCCGGTTGCCACCTTCCCTTCCGTGTTTCATTTTTTGTTCACTGACAATTATTCCTCTGAGCTTGAACATCTACCGAAAAAAAACGGGGTGCGAATGCGTGCCTATCACAGATTCGATCTAGCCATTCGGTTTGTAAAAAGAAAAGGCGTACTCGAAGGTGGTTGGACCATCGGCGTTTATAATATTTATAGCCGCAAAAATCCTTTCTTTTATTTTCTGTCGGAAAACCGCAGGGGAGATCCGGTTATAAAACAAGCCAGTCTGTTTCCAATTATTCCGGCAATCAGCTATACCAGAAATTTTTAAAGTGGAAACCAATTTTACTATGCTCTATTTCAAAATAAAATTTATGGATGTTTGGACATGCCAAAGTGGTAAACCCTTCATGGGCTATGTCTGGGTTTTTATCTTCTCATTCTGGATTTTTTCCGCCTGCGAAACAATTGTCGAAGTAGATTTGCCGGAATATGACCCGGTCTTGGTCGCAAATGTAATCTTTAGTCCCGATAGTGTTTGGGCAGCCCGGCTATACAAAAGTAAAGGCATTCTGGAAAAGGGGCGGATTGAATCTGTGGTTAATGCCATAGTCGAAATTAAGGATGGAGAAGAAATCGTCGCGAACCTGTCCCATGTTTCCGAAGGGTATTATAAAACGCTGTTTGACATAAAACCGGAAATCGGCCGGACATATACGCTCACCGCTCAAGCGCCTGATTTAAATGCGATCGAAGCAACGGATATTATTCCGACTCCTGTTCAACTTACAGCAGTAGATGGTATCGTAGATCAGCGTGAATGGGATATTACGGCTCATTTCACGGATCCAGTTGGCAAGAATTATTACCAGGTAGTGGTATTTGAGGAGCGAATTCTTTCTAACGGAAGCACAGCGCTTTTCCCTGCTTATTTTGGAAGTGATGATTTGCTGTTTTTTAATAAAGGCGGTATTCAAAATGAGGAAGCTATTTTTGATGACGCTTTGATCGGTGAGAAAACTTACAGTTTAAAATTAACCGCCCGTTCTTTTAATTCTATTCGCGCCATGCATGTTATGCTGATGTCCGTAACCGAATCCTATTTCAAATATATGAAGTCCTCCCAAAGCCAGGAAAAAAATGGGGACAATCCCTTTGCCTCACCTGTGCAAGTTTACACAAATATTGAAAA
>JAJDAE010000020.1 GCA_029262035.1 Candidatus Zhuqueibacterota bacterium | reverse complement strand
TGAAAATATACACAGTCTCCGGGCAAATTGTTCAGACATTGGTAACTGAAGATAAATCGCCGGGCGAGTATTCAGTTTCCTGGGATGGTAAAACAAGCAATGGCAAACGCGTGGCAACAGGCGTTTATTTTTATACGCTGGAATCGGGGAGCAAGCAAATTTCGAAACAAATGCTTCTAATAAAATAAGAAAAGAGAAATGAAAAAATATCCTTTTGTCATTATCGCCTGCCTCACATTGGGGTTGGCTCCTTTTGTTCCTGAACCACATATTTTTGCAAAAATCAAGTGGATTGCCGGCGGTGCAACTGGCATGACGCTTATAGATTGGTGGGACACGGTTCTGCATGGTGCGCCGTGGGCAGCTTTATTGTTTTTTCTGGGTAAAGATTTGTTTCAAAAAGTAAGGCAAGGGAGCTTAAATCTGTAATCGTGTTCTGAGTGATTTTTTGAAAAAGAAATAAAAGAAGAAAAGCCGACAATCTACTCGTTACGCATAAATGTCAACACGACCATCCTGAACGATGTTGGTCTGCTTAACCATATCTACTATGGCCTGGCCTTCACGTTTTTGCTGTTCAATTGCCTGTTTGGCAACAGCAGCAGAAATTTGTAAGCCAAGAGCCTGGCTTTTCATACTCGTAGCGACTTGGGCGATTGATGTTGAAATATCCATGGTTTATTTATCGACCACTCGGAGCCAGGCTTGCGCTTTTAAAGAAAAGTTCCCTAAAAAAATGTTAATCCGCGCAAACAGCTTCCACTTCAGCGACTGTTTTGGGGATTGGCTTTCCAAGAATACGTTGCCCGTTTTGTGTAACTACAAGATTATCTTCAATACGAATACCGCCAAAGTTGCGATACTTCTCAACAGCATCATAATTAATGAATTCGGTATATTTATTCTCGGCCCGCCACATATCGATAAGCTCTGGAATAAAGTATAAGCCGGGTTCAACGGTAACAATAAAACCGGGCTGCAGTTTTTTACCGAGCCGCAATGAACGGAGTCCAAATTGAGCGCTGCGTTGGGTTTCAGCATCGTAACCGACATATTCTTCCCCAAGGTCTTCCATGTCGTGAACATCAAGTCCCATCATGTGGCCGGTCCCGCATTGGAAAAACAATGCATGGGCGCCTGCTTTAATGGCTTCATCCAAATCGCCTTTCATAAGCCCTTTATCTTTTAAGCCGGTTGCCAATATTTTGCATGCATGTAAATGGATATCTTTAAACCGGACGCCGGGCGCGACCATGGAATTGGCGCTGTCCAATGCCTCTAACACGATGTTATACATGTCTTTTTGTTCGGGGCTGAATTGACCCGAAACGGGAATGGTGCGGGTGATGTCACTGGCATAATGTGAAGAAATAGACGCGCCGCTATCGTTTACAATAATATCGCCGGCCTGCATTGTGTTGCCGTGATAGTGGTTGTGCAGCGTTTGTCCGTCTACAGAAAAAATTACCGGGTAGGCAACATAACCGCCGCCGGACAAAGCGATCCCCTCAATAGCGCCGGCGATTTCCTGCTCAATAACTCCGGGCTTTGAATGGCGCATGGCGTAAACATGCATGTCATAACTTACGTCCAGCGCTTTTTCAATTTCACTGACTTCCAGGTCGGACTTAACCGAACGCTGTGCTATCACAGACTTGGCAAATTCAAC
The DNA here is from genome assembly GCA_029262035.1 of Candidatus Zhuqueibacterota bacterium. Lineage (GTDB taxonomy): Bacteria > Zhuqueibacterota > Zhuqueibacteria > Oceanimicrobiales > Oceanimicrobiaceae > JAJDAE01. The sequence continues at coordinate 30,086 of JAJDAE010000020.1, read as the reverse complement.
GGACAAGCCATTTTCTATTTGAGCCACGGACTGGTTTAAAAGGGCGGCAATAAATAATTTGTTTTCTGCGCGATATTGGGGCAGGAAGTGAATGGGCTGTTTTTTATTAAGCGCTGTTTGAATAAAAGCTTGAAGCTTGTTCGTCGGCAAACATTCTTTAATGCCAACTCTTTCGCATTTTCCCTGGAGCAAGGGTTGAGACCCCATCCAGATAATTTCGTCAACTGTTAAGTCATCGCCGAAAATAATTTCCCGGTCGTTGTCAAGATCGATAACAGCAGTCAGGTTTGGCGCATCAATGCCAAAGTAGTAAATAAAATTACTGTCCTGACGATAGCGGAACGGATTGTCCGGATAATTCATTGGACTTTCCGGGTTTCCTTGAAAAATATACATGCCGGGTGAAAGCGATTTCTTTAACTCATTTCTACGTTCAGTATATATTTTAGCATTAAACATTTCATATCCTCCTTCAATTTTTGAACCAAAGAGTGCGCAATTACTTTAGCAATCCCGGATTTAACAATCAAGAATTGTTTACTAAGAAAATATATTTTTGAAAAATTTAGCTAGTTAAAACCTATTTAAAGACAAAGAATTATATTTAAATTCTGAGAGATTCCCATCAATTAACTTGTTAACTAATAAACCGGTGACTGGCGCCAGGCTAACGCCAAGCATAGTATGTCCCGTTGCCACCGTCAAATTTTTATAGTTCACACTTTTTGAAATTATGGGCAAACCGTCTGGAGAGCAAGGACGAAGACCTGTCCAGACATTCAATTGCTTTAGTGCCTCCGAATCTATCCCGGGAAGATAATCGGGTACTCTTGCCAGCATTGCATGGGTGCGTTTCTCGCTAAAATTTAAATCATGTGGGCTTAATTCCATTGTTCCGGCAAACCGTAAATTGCCGCCCATTGGCGTGACAGCGACTTTTGCTTCGGATAATAGAAAAGGAATTCGAGGTAATTCTTTTGGTTCGGTCATTGTAACGCTGCAACCTTTACCGGCCTGAACCGGGATTTTGACTCCGAGCTGCTTTGAAATAGAGGGTGACAAAGCGCCTCCGGCGATGACGATTTCATCTGCATAAAAGTTATTGGAAGCAGTTTTAATACCGTGAACTTTATTGCCGTCAAAAATAAAGTCGGTAGCCTGCAAATTGGATTTAATATCCACTGATTTGGGGTCGAAATTATCGACGAGTCCCTGTATAAATAAAGCGGGTTCAATGTGTGCATCCTGCCGGAAGTGAACGCCACCGGTCGTATTTATTTCGATGTTAGGTTCAAGTTGCCTGACTTCTTTTTCATTTAAGATGCGTACGTCCGATCCGATTCCCCGGGCGATGCGAGCATCCATAATTTCATGTTCAAGGGCTTGCTCAGTTTTGCAGATTATCAAAAGCCCATTTTGTGTCCAGTCAAAATCAAATTTTTGCGCCAGCTTTTCAAATTGTTTGTAACTTTCCTGCAGTAACTCATGCAAAACAGGAATGGATTTTAGCATTTGTTTTTCAGAAGATGAACGCATGAATTTCCACAGCCACATCAGTAATGAAAAATCAATTCGCGGTTTAATGTAAAAGGGACTTTTTGAATCGAGAAGCCATTTTAGCCCCTGGGTTAAAATGCCGGGCCGGGCCAAGGGAATGACATGACTGGGAACAACAAGGCCGGCATTTTTGCTGGAGCAAGCGGCTCCAATTTCACCCTTTTCAATAATCCGGACGGTTTTACCGGCTTCAGCCAGATAATGCGCGATGCAAACTCCAATAACGCCGCCGCCAATAATCAATACGTCTGTCTTGTCCTTCATGATAGATTTCGAAAAAAACTTTCTTTTAGATTACCTGAAACCCCTTTGCAAAAGGATCGTCATCATCAATGAAAATTGTATTAATGCCGGTGACACGTGCCCATCCGGAAATGCTCGGGATGATGGCGTCATAGTCGCCGACTGTTGTGGTGCCTTCAACCCGGCCTTCAAACAAACTGCCGATGATACTTTCGTGGATGAATTCATCGCCTGGCTTTAGTTTGTTTTTGGCAGCCCATTGCGCCATTCGCGCTGATGTACCTGTACCGCAAGGCGAACGGTCTATAGCTTTTTCACCATAAAAAACAGCATTTCTTGCATTAGCTTTGGATTGGATGGGTTTGCCAGTCCATTGAATATGTGAGAGCCCGGAGATTGTTTTGTTTTCGGGATGCTGAAAAGTATATTTTTTATTCAAATTTCGTCTTAATATCCGACTCATTTCAATCAAAGAACTGGCCGAAAAGTCTGCCATGTCTCCGAAATTTTCCTGAGGATCAATGATTGCGTAGAAATTGCCACCGTAGGAAACATCTACTTTTATTTCACCCAAGGTGGAGCAGTGCACAACCAAATCTGTAGAGTGAAGAAAAGAAGGCACGTTGACTAAGCGCACCGATTTTACTTTACTGCCGACTAATTCGTAAGATGCTTCAACTAAGCCTGCCGGTGTTTCAAGGCGGAGCTTCCCGGGATGTTTGGGTTTTATCAGGCCGTGCTCAATCATCACAGTTACCGTTCCTATTGTGCCATGCCCACACATGGGCAGGCAGCCACTGGTTTCTATAAAGAGAATGCCGACGTCATTTTCATCACTTGTGGGCGGATACAAAATACTGCCCGACATCATGTCGTGGCCGCGTGGCTCAAACATTAATCCGGTTCGAATCCAGTCATATTCTTGCAAAAAATGCTGGCGTTTCTCGCTCATATCTTTGCCTGCAAGGAAAGGCCCACCGCCTGTTACTACGCGTACAGGATTGCCGCAGGTGTGTGCATCAATACAGGAGAATGTTTTGTTTGCCATGGTATTCCTGTTCAAATGAAGTAACTTTTTTATGTCGAGCATTTCATGGTTCGACTAAGTTTATCCCTTCGGCAGTGCTCAGGACAGGCTCTGAGCCTGACGAAGGGCTTACCATGAAGCTTGCAGAGCCGGTTAATTATTTATGATTTAGGTTAGACCCTTCAACCTGAGCGGAGTAGAAGGGTCAAAATGAATCTAAAACAGCCCGATTGAGCTGCATTAAATGCGCGACTAATTTTTCAGAAGTTTCTGCAGCGCTTTTTTCGTTTGCCGCTGCAACTGCATTAAATACATCGGCGTGCAAGCTCGCCATTTCTTTCAAGTCGCTGTTTTGATGATACTTGTACCAAAACCGGCGGCAGTGGATATGGAGCGGCCTGCATGCGCGAATGGCGTAATAATTCTGGCTGGCTTGTTCCATAAGTTCATCGGATTCATGATCGAGCCGCATGTATTCTTGCAAAGCATTTTGTGCAGCAGCTTGTAGTATTAACTCACCGGATTTTTTTAATGCTGAACGCTGGGATTCTGTGGCTCTTCGCGCAGCACGGCTTGCAATTAAACTATCCAGCACGCGCCGCGTTTCCAGAATCATCAATTGTTCCGATATATTTATTTCCACAATGACCAACCCACGCCGTGGCAACGATGTAACCAGCCGATCAGTGACAAGTCGCTGCAAGGCTTCCCGTACAGGCGTGCGGCCAATACTCAATTTTGTGCTAATATCACCTTCGGTAAATGAACTGCCCGGAGGTAGTTCAAGGGTTACAAGCATTTCTTCGATTTTTCTATACGCCCGTTCTGCAAGGGTTGCCATTGAGTTTTGCATTAAATTTTCGGCCTGGTTTCCAAGGCACGGGAGATAATGTTTTTAACCTGCTGCCGTTCATCTCCTGTTAAAGGTAAACGCGGTGCGCGAACATTTTCATTGCCTACCCCAACCATAGTTTCGGCGAGTTTGATGTTTTGCACCAGCTTTGTTGAAACATCAAGGTCAAGAACCGGTTTAAACCAACGATAGATTTTTAAAGCCTCTGCAAAATTATCCGCTTGGATCAAATTGTAGATTGCCACCGTTTCTTTTGGAAATGCACAAACCAGTCCCGCCAGCCAACCATCTGCGCCAAGGGCAAGACTTTCATAACCCAAATTATCTACTCCGGTAAAAATTTTGTACCTATCTCCCACAAGGTTGATAATATCGGTGATTCGCCGCACATCATCGGAAGACTCTTTGATCGCGGTAAATGTTGGTTCATCCGCCAATTCGGCAAACATCTCCGGGGTTACATCGACACCATATGCCACCGGATTATTATAAATCATGATAGGAAGCTCGGAAACTTTTGCCACTTCGCGTAGATAGGTCAAGGTTTCTCTTCGGTCCGAAACATAACGCATTGGCGGCAATACCATAAATCCGTCTGCATTGTTTTTCTGTGCACGCTCAACACACCGCTTGGCTTCTCTGGTTGTCGTTTCGGCGACACAAGCCAAAACCGGAATCTTGCCGCCGCTAACTTCTACAGCGATCTTTAAAATATCTATTTTTTCATCTGCAGTAAGAACGCCATTTTCACCAAGCGACCCATTCACAACCAACCCATGAACGCCTGCTTCAATCTGGAAATTAAAGTGTTTTTCCATCGCGCTAAAATCAAGGGTTTCGTCTAATTTGAACTTTGTGGTAACTGCAGGGAAAATGCCCTTCCAATTAATTTTCACTTTTATATCTCCTGTAAACTTAGATTTTAAATTAAGATACTGTTAATATATCAGCAATATATTAAAAATCAAGACTTTTTTTAAGTGATTAAAAGCTCAAACCTAAACCTGCATTCTTAATGAATTGCGGGTAAATAAAAAATTTAGTTGACAATTTTGAAAAAATTGTATTCTTTATCAAATAGCAAGTCCATTCGAATAAGCAGAATTAATCTACTCTGTCTTACAAAAATATTTAGAAAAACATTTTTAAGTCGAAATCTTAACAAAAGCACTTAAAGGTTTCTATGCCGAAAAAAATTATATTCTTGATAAGTTTTTATATATCGTGTTTGCCTGTCATGGGAGTTTGTCAGTTTTCGGAAGATTTCTGTAAATTTCTGACATCTAATTCCGATTCCATATTAAATCAAAATGGTTCACAGGCAAAATTAGCGTTTAACCTTTATGGTCCTCAATTCACGAAACAAAATACCTTTTATACAATGAGGTCTGGTACTACCGCTGCGTTTTATAGCAAACGACATGTAAGCAGCCCGGAACTGCCTGATTTCGTTCCTTTTGACTATGTATGGTTGCCTTTATATGATGATATTTCAGATAAATTTAAAAAGGGCGTTATAGGCGGTCTTCTGGAACATAACGGTTTACAAAAGGTGAAATTTGATCCCAAACTTGCATTTCCTTTTAAGTTTTCTTTTAAATTACATTATAACGCGGTTTCCCTCATAAAAATGGATTTAACCGAAGACAATTCTCTACGGTAAACTCTCACTTTCATTATCTTCTTAACCAACATTTCTCACTGGTTTGGAGCCTGATTTACTTGTGAAAATCCCCTCCAAACGCGCAACGTGGGCTGTCACCTCCCGAGAGGGAATTTTGTTAAGTTTGGCAAAAACATATATTTACTTGCTATTCCTGAAGTGGGAAGTGTTAGTAAATGATGGAATAAGAGTCATTCGTTGATGGTATTGTAGTGAATCACAATCCACAATTTGATGGCGTTTTTGTATCAGAAAAACGTTTATAAACGGAGGCTCAAATATGTTGAAAAGTATTCAGTATTTTGGTTGGCTCGTAACTATTTTAATTTTGAACAACCAGTCAGCAATTAGTCAGGATTTGGGAGCCTGGCAGACCAGGGCGTTTCTACCAACTGCACGTCAGGAAGTACCCCATGCTGTTCTCAACGGAAAAATATATGTTCCCGGCGGCTTTACAGCTTCACGTTCTGCAACAAATTTTGTTGAAGTCTTCGATCCATCGACCAACAGTTGGTCGAGTGCTGCTCCACTCCCAATTGCTATGCATCATTTACATCTGACCTCCGCAAATGGCAAATTATATGTTTTGGGAGGATACAGGACTTCGGGGTTCGTTCCTACAAATCGGGTTTTTGAATTTGACTCCCAAGCAAATTCATGGACCGAAAAAAGTAACATGCCCACCAGCCGTGGAGCCGCCGTGGCCGTGACGGTTGATAATAAAATTTACGTTATTGGAGGAGTAGCCGGAACGCCAACCGGTCTCAACGAAATGTATGATCCTGTAACAGACATCTGGACTAATAAAGCGTCCATGCCCAACCGGCGCGAACACCTTGCAGCGGCTGTTATAAATTCTATGATTTATGTCATCGGGGGAAGATCGGCAGACTTCACCAATAAAAGGGATCTTGAAGTTTATTCCCCGGAAACTGATAGCTGGCAATATTTGGCGCGTATGCCAACCGCGCGTGGTGGTCTTGCAGCAGCAGCTGTCAACGGTAGATTATATGTTTTCGGCGGTGAATTTTTTGATACCGACGAAGGCACAAAAGGTGTTTTTGATGAAACCGAAGAGTACGATCCTGCAACTAACACCTGGCGGCAATTACATCCTATGTTAGTGCCACGCCATGGTATTGGCGCTGCCACTGTGGATGACCGCATCTACATTATAGGAGGTGGGCCTGTAGCCGGATTCGGAGTGGCAAGGGCAAATACAGTCTTTATTCCACCAGCGGTGGTTACGGATGTGGACCAGGATCATCTGAGTCCCACTGAGTTTGAACTGCACCAAAATTATCCTAATCCATTCAATCCCTCTACAGTGATCAATTTTCAGATTGGGAGTCCCGGGTTTGTAAGCATAAAGGTGTTCGATATTCTTGGACATGAAATAGCAACGCTTGTCAAATCAGAATTAAATCCGGGAGCCCACTCTGTAACCTGGGACGCAACCGGCAGCCCCGGCGGCGTCTATTTTTACCAGCTTAAAACGAAAAATGTTAAGGTAACAAAAAAAATGTTGTTGGTTTTTTAAGATTAAGTATGCTTATTAAAAACGTATGAATAAGCTGCGGAACCGGCAGAGATGTTTGTGGAATAGAACCGAAGTTAGGGCGGTTAATCAATGCGTTAGGAAGAAAATAATACAGGATGACTCTAAATAAAAAACTTAGTCTGAGTTTAGCATTAATAATTACCTTTCTATTTGGCGATTTTGCATTTTCGATAGCTTGCAGCTGTGTCAGACCTCCACTTTTAAAATCATTTTCAGAAGCCAACTATGTTTTTTTAGGAAAAGTAAAGGATTTTACAATTAAGTCAGAAGAAGTTACGATAGATGGAAAAGAATATGATTCACAATATGGAGTCGCTAGTTTTCAATTAGAAAAACTTTGGAAAGGTGAAAAAATAGAATCCTTAGATGTAACAACCGGAATGGGTGGTGGTGATTGTGGTTTTAATTTCGAGCATGGGAAAAGCTATCTTGTATTTGCATACAACTCGCAAGGTCATTATCCAAAATACAATCAAACAAATGATGAATTTGAACTACAAACTGATATTTGTACTTTAACAGCGAAGGCCAATATCAGAGATACACAAATGGATATTACGGAATTAGACAAGTTGCTTGCTATCCTTGAGGAAAATCAATCTGACAACTTTCGGTTAAGCATTTTGCTAATTATGATTTCGGCTTTAATGTTAGTTCTATCAGGTTTCAGATTTTGGGCTAAGAGTCGTAAATAGCCCCACGCCGTTCGGGAGACTCCACTGCCATAAATCAGCTGGCTGGGCAAGTCTGGCGTTCCTTGGGGTCAGCGTTTGTTTTGGGTATTTGTGGTGGGGCAGCCAGTGTACATTTTTAGCAGCAGGTCTAACGTCTTAGTTCAACCGGACAGCAGGAGCGGCGGAGTTTTCTGATTTTTGTGCATTAAAGTAGGTTTTTATTAAATGGCAGCGGCGGTGTACTAAACCCTGATACCCGTTAACTAAAAAGTTATACATACATCATTTATTTGGCAGATGAACGAATTTCATTCCTGCAAATACGACTTATTCACATAGAATCAAACTGGCCGGCAATTTGCCAAAGCCGTAATTTTTTCACGATATTTTGTATTCGTAAGGAATGATCTGTGAAATTGAGATGGAAACACAGGCCATTTTCAAAGAGTACTTTAGTTAGGATTTGAGGAGAATTAGATGAGAAATAGTGCTGTGTGCAGTCCGGCGGTTTATTTTATTCTGTATTTGTGCTGTTGCATAGTACTTCTCCCTGTTTCACCAGCAAAAGCAATGCAGTCAACTGCAGTTGAGCAAAATGGTTCCAATCTGCTGATTGCTTCTAACGAAGGGGAATTGCTTAACGCCGCTTCAGATAGCTCAAGCTACCCCGACCCAAACATGATTCCGTATCGCTCGAGAAAGAGTCCTTTAGCTCACCTGCTCTCTTTGCCTGCAAAAATATGGCGGCTGGTTTGGACGCCGGTTGGTGCAACAGTCGTTTGGGTTGAGCAAAACAACATCCCGGAAAAACTTGCTGACTTTCTATTTCCGAAAAACAGAGATCCTTTAATAAATATATTACCACGGGTTCGCATAGGCGGGCGTACTGGTTTTGCTGCAGGCGCAAAGGCATATATCGGTGAAAAATACGGCAGGAAGGGAAGTGCACGCTTTCTTTTTAGTTCATTCAAAAATCATTCTGTTGACGTCGGCTATCAAAACCCTGCTCTTTTTAGTAGTTCATTCTACCTGGATTTAACCGGAAGTTACATAAAAGATTCGCGCGAAAATTTTTACCTGCAACCTGTAGGTGAATCGGAGTCAGCAGTTGGTTCCGAACAGAAAAGCAGTTACGCAACCGAAGAGTTTGGTGCGTTGGCTAATTTTGGTTATGCCTTTTCTGACAAGATTAGCCTTGGCATTATTTCGAATTTCCGCCAGGTAGATGTCGATCCTGGGGATGACGAGGACGGAATACTTTTTCCTGTAAATACGCCTGGTTTTGGCCGCTCTAAATTACTTTCTGTAGGTGGTTCATTCGCATTCAATAATAAAAGGGGTTGGCCACGTGTGCTATCCGGTCCTGGCATAAGAATTTCTTACACCTATAATAAAGAAGTAGATGGAGATCGTTTTGAGTACAACCGCTTTACGCTGGAAATGAATCAGCATTTTTCTTTGCCCATATTTGCAAAGAACAGGCGTCTGGCCGTGCGTGGGGTCTTTGAAAATAACGCTCGTATTGGCAATAAACAGATTCCCGTTTACGACTTAAGTTTTCTTGGCCATGCCAATGACCTGCGTGGTTTTGGCCAACATCGTTTTCATGGCCGGGGCAGTCTGTTGTTTAATTTTGAATATCACTACCCTGTGTGGGATTTATGGGATGGTATCTTTTTTGTCGATGAAGGTCAGGTTTACGATGATTTCAGTGAGATCAAGCTCAGCAATTTTCGTACGGCCATCGGTGCGGGGCTTCGTTTTATGTCCGGTCGGGGTTTTTTGATGCGGGTTGAGTTGGCTCGCAGCAGCGAGCAATGGCGTGCATTACTTCGACTCTCTCCGAATTTTTAATCAAATTTTGAAATTGAAATGAAAAATAACAAGGGGTTTGGATGGAACTGACATTAACGAATTGGTATTTGTTTCCCGTTTCGATCTTGATCGCAACCCTGGCAATGGCCAGTGGCGTCGGCGGCGCGGTCTTTTTCTCTCCGCTGTTTATTATCGCACTTAAGCTTGAACCATCGGTTGCAATCGGAGCGGCGCTCATCACTGAGTTGTTCGGATTCAGTTCCGGATTGTACGCTTATGCGAAACGCCGACTCATCGACACCAACCTGGGTCTGAAATTGTTGATGTTCTCAGTGCCTGCCGCCATAGTAGGCAGTCTTAGCGCCGACCTGTTTCCGGCAGTAGCGCTCAAAAGTATCTTCGCGGTCGGGATCATTTTTATTGGAACCCAACTCTATCTTTCCTACCGTCAAGAACAACGTGAAAAACTTGATACAGAGATTAAGGATGAGGCTGTAGTTAAACATGAGTCGGAACTCATAGCTCGGGACGGTACGACCTACCACTACACCGTGTGCGAAAAGGCTCAGGGCATGTTTTTCGCGGCAATCGGCGGGGCATTTCTCGGCATGATCTCGGTGGGTCTGGCCGAACTGCAGGAATACCACCTGGTCGCCCGCTGCCGTATTCCTTCGCCGGTAGCGGTAGCTACTTCGATTTTTGTGGTAGTTGTTTCTGTACTGATAGCTTCGGTGGGGCATTTCTATAACTTTGCCACCGGCGCCGAGCCGGAAACCCTGCGGCAAATCGTCAGCATCGTGATATTCACCATTCCAGGCGTTATTATCGGCGGACAGATTGGACCGCTTATCCAGGCGAAAGTCAATCCGGATATTTTGAAGATCGCGATTTCGGTATTGTTTGTGGCAGTTGGCGTCTTCATGCTATCTACATTGGCTAAGTAGTTAACAGATATTTTCATTTTCAAAAGGAAGGATTTAAATAACAAACCCAAATTAGGCTTTCGATGTTGATGTTTGTGGAATAGAACCGAAGTTAGGTCGGTTAATTATTGCGTCAAAGATACATTACTTAATTAACGTTTGAATGAAAACAATTTGTTCGAATTCGACCTATCAACAGCGGAGGCATAATGACCACAAGCTACAAAATTTTACTGAAGCAATATTTTTATGCAATTTTATTTGCGGTGTTTTTCAGTTTAGGCACGGTAGGCTACAGCCAGACTGTCGAGCAACCCATTGAAATTTCTCTTTCTCCTCTTGCAGAAAAGCTAATACCGGGGCAGTCTTCGGCTTTAGTATTCACATTTCGCATTCCGAGGGGTTTCTGGTTAGGTGACGATGACCGCTCGGCCAGAATTCCCGCACCCACTGTAATCGACGTACAAAAGCAGCAGTATTTTTCTTTTGAGAAGCCCCGCTTCCCGGAACCCGAAGTTCATGGTGTGCCGGTGCATTTGGGTGTCACGCGTGTATATACAGGTGAAATTAAAGTGATCGTTCCATTCAAGATCGCTGAAGATGCGCCAAATGGCGATTACAGACTTGAAGCTTTGCTCACTTACACGCCGGGACTGAATGCCGGACACCTCACAACTCATGCACGCGAATCATATTCCACAACTATCACCATCGCATCATCCGCCCGCCCGGCAACCGCAAAAATACCTCAGCCTTCGCGGGTTGACGTGCCGGCAGATTTCTTAGTGCAGGAAAAGAAGTTAAATCTGCCACAACCAATGAAAACCATGTTTCACACCTGGAATGAAGACAGTCCGCTGCCAAAGTTTCTGCACGGGTTATTTTTCGATCCGGAGGAACACGGCAAACACATACAAACCGTCTGGCATCCTTTTGTGGGCTCCACAGAGCATTTCGGTCAGAGTGTGGGTGGCGCCATCGCCTTGATGAATGTGACCCGGGAAGGGATCATGACCGGTACGTTTGATGTACGCGGTTATTACAACGAGTATGTCGGCGCGACGGCGGCCGTGGATGTTGTGAGCTGTCCCGGCGCTTATGTTAATTACTGGTTTTCAGGGCAGATTTCTGAAGATAGCAACAACCGGCAGGCGCAGCTTCATATCGAAAATTTAGCTCTGGGCAGCAGTGACCGCTTTGGTTTCGAAACGCAGTTGAATGCTACCAGCGACCCGCGTAATCGCTTCTACGGCCTTGGCGGCGGCACGGATGAAGAAGACGAAACCGATTACACCCATGAGGAGTTCGGCGGATTTCTTGACCTTTATTGGCTGCCAGTTAACAATCTTCGGTTTTCAGTCGGTGGTAAAGTTCGTTCCGTGGACGTGCAGCGCGGTGCCGACCGATTGGCCGGAGAGGTTCCGTTCACAATTAATGCGGCGCAATTCGCTGACGTGGCGGGCATTCGGGGCGCTACGGTAGTCGGCGAAAGAATCAATCTCGTGTATGACGGCCGTAATCAGGAGTTCACCCCTTCGGCAGGTGTCTACGCGAAAATGACTGCAGAATACAATCAGGTGACCAGCGACAATAGTCCGGTTTCAAACTACGGCCGGTTTTCCGTTGATTTGAGAAAATACTTCTCCACTGTTGATCAGAGATTCACTTTGCTTTTAAGAAACGGCGGAACCTTCACAACCAGCGAGGACATTCCTTTTTTCGACCAGGCCACTCTGGGAGGAGAAGCCACATTGCGTGCCTTTGACATCGGACGTTTCTATGGGCAGCATTCTGTATTTGGCAGCATGGAACTTCGGTGGCAGGCTATGCACGTGGTCATGATGGGATTTCCGATGGATTTGGAGATCGCAATGTTTTTGGATGCCGGTCAAGTATTTAACAGTACAGATTTTGAAGGTGAGTTTAACTTTAACCCCGGTATGAGCATGAGATTGTTGAACCGTCCCAATATTGGTATTGTCGGCAACGGCGCTATCGGGCAAGATGGGTTGGTCTTCACCGGCGGCGTCAGTCTGCCCTTTTAATTAAAAACTAAAAGAATGAGCAATAACGAAAATGGCTAATAAATTTATTCGTATAACGCATCGCCCGAGCGGAACCAAATTAGCCGAAGGGCCGGTCGGATGGGGCATTACGCCCTTTGAAGGTAATTTTTATATTCGACAAAAATTTCTGTTAACTTCCGGGTTTAAGCCAAATTTTATTCCCGGGCTGTGCATTTATAAATTCCTTTATGTCTGGATGGACTTGAAACTGGACAGCAGCTCGAAAGTCAGGAGTCTGGGCTGGATGTACTGGCTGCCTAACCCGCTGTTCCCATTTATCTGGTTTCGAGTTGGCTTGCCGCGTGTACATCCGGAGCTTGAAATTGAAGAGTTTGACAGCCTGCCAAACGAATAGAACGAACTAACTAACTGCTAGTTTTTTGTAGAATAAAAAACCAACTTGACATCCCACCCAAATCGCCCTATAGATAACCTCATACCGGAAATGAGGTTATCATGAAAAAAGTAATACATAAAGCAGATACCAGAGGTTACGCTGATCACGGCTGGTTGAAGACAAATCACACATTTAGCTTTGGGCAGTATTACGAACCCGAGCGGACGAATTTTGGCGTACTACGCGTATTGAACGATGACTTGGTGGAAGCAGGATATGGCTTTGGAACGCATCCGCACGAAAATATGGAAATTGTCTCCGTTGTGCTGGAAGGTGAATTGGCACATAAAGACAGCGAGGGCAACGAAGAAGTTATTCGGCCCGGCGAAATTCAGGTGATGTCTGCCGGTACTGGCGTTCGGCATTCCGAATATAATCATTCAAAAACCGAGCACGTCAGTTTTTTGCAGATTTGGATTGTACCGGATAAAAATGGGCATGAGCCCAGGTATGCTCAAAAGGCATTTGAATCAGCAGACCGAAAGAATAAAGTTCAAACGGTCATTTCTCCGAATAAAGAAAATGGCGGTTTGTGGTTGAATCAAAAAGCCTGGTTTTCACTCGCAGATTTAGACGGCGGAGAATCAGTAAGTTACAGCCTGAAACAATCCGGCAACGGCATGTACCTTTTTCTTCTTGAGGGAGATGTAGAGTTTGGCGGTGAAACGTTGAGTAACCGCGATGGCATTGGCGTCTGGGAATTTGATTCGATAGAGATTGAGGCTAAGTCCGATACGAAGTTACTTTTAATTGAAATTCCGATGGCTTAACATAAAATTCCCCGAATTTTAAATATTTCTTCTCTTTCATAATAAAAAAAAACTTTGTTTATTAAGCCTTTGTAGTGGTTAACCAAAACCGCACCCGCTTTATGAAAAAGTTCGAATGTTGAACGCGTTGCGTTGGCTAACTTGTAGCTATCTTAAAACCAGTAATTACTTTGAGGGAATAATATGGAAATCAACAGTGCTATTTTATCGGCCGCAACCCTTTTATTTTTGGTGATGGACCCACTGGGAAACATCCCCATATTTTTATCTTTACTGAAAGACATTGAACCGGGCAAACGCCGCCGCATTATTTTGCGCGAAGTTTTTATCGCACTGGGAATTTTGCTGGCCTTTCTTTTTTTAGGTCAGAAAGTTTTGAATTTCCTGCAACTGGAGCAGGAGTCTGTGAGTATTTCCGGGGGCATCGTCCTTTTTTTGATCGGCATTCGCATGATATTTCCAACCGGTGAAGGTGTGTTGGGTACGCAATTGCAAGGTGAACCTTTTATTGTACCCTTGGCTACGCCGCTGATTGCCGGCCCTTCAGCTCTTGCCACATTAATTCTAATGGTTGGGCGAGAACCCAGCCGTATTTATGATTGGCTGTTTGCTTTGATACTGGCTTGGGCAGCCACTGCTATCATTTTGCTTTCCGCACCACTCTTTTTTAGAGTACTGCGTCAGCGCGGGTTGGCTGCAATCGAACGGCTCATGGGTATGTTGCTGATTATGGTTTCTGTGCAAATGCTGTTAAATGGTATTCGTAATGTGTTGGAGTAATAAATCATTAAGTTAAGAGTTAAGAGTTAAGAGCGTGAAATTTAATCAACGCTTGCTCTATTTGCCCAATATATAATGAAAATTTGCTTTGTGTAGAATTGCCTCCGCAAAATTAGGTTCTTGGCTCTGCACTATTTTTGCTTGTATTTAACAATAAACTTAAGTATTTTTCGTGAAAATTACTATCCATCCTAAAATGCTCGCGAGTATTTTAGGGTAAGGGTGAAAATGTGACATACGTTTTTCGTGATATCGAACCTCACATCAATAAAGATGTAAGCCAGAAGATGGTCTTCATTTCTGGCCCGCGCCAATGTGGAAAAACAACTTTGGCAAAAAAAATCATAGAGAATTTTGAATCTTCAGAAATTCAAGCATATATGAATTGGGATTTTGGCGAAGATCGTGAAAATATTTTAAAAGAACAATTTCCGGCGGGTTCAGGTATTTTGGTCCTGGATGAAATTCATAAATATTCCCGCTGGCGTCAGGTTGTAAAAGGACTATTTGATAAACGTAATCATGAATTAAAAATACTTGTCACAGGTAGTGGGAAATTAGATTATTATCGACACGGTGGCGACTCGTTACAGGGTCGTTATTATTCTTATCGTTTGCATCCGTTTTCTTTAAATGAAGTAAGTACCGGGGAAAAGGATGATTTATTATCATTGTTTCATTACGGCGGATTTCCTGAACCATTCTTATTGGCCTCGGAAAAAGAAACTCGTCGTTGGAGCAGAGATTATAGAAGCCGTGTAATTAACGAAGACCTGAGTTCTCTTGAAAATGTAAAAGATATTTCTTTGCTTGAGTTATTAGCTCTGCGATTACCCGAACTCGTTGGCTCGCCTCTTTCAATCAATGCAATCCGACATGATCTTCAGGTAACTCATCAATCGGTTTCACGTTGGCTTCTAATGTTGGAACGTGTATTTATGATATTTCGGGTTTATCCATTTGGCGCTCCAAATATTAGAGCTGTAAAAAAGGAAGCTAAACATTATCATTATGATTGGACTGTTCTTGAGGATAAAGCCGTTCGTTTTGAAAATTTAGTCGCCTGCCATTTGTTAAAGTGGACACATTTCCAGCAGGATTATGAAGGTATTGATATTGATTTGCGCTACTTTCGGGATATTGACCGTAGAGAAGTTGATTTTGTAATTACAAAGAACAAGAAACCAACCCACTTAATTGAATGTAAGTTAAAGGGAAAGGAAGTAAGTCCTGCATTAAAATATTTAAAGATACGGTTTCCTGAAGCTGAAGCGTTTCAAATCTCTTTATATCGCGAAGATAATTTTGTAAACAAAGATGGTATCCACGTTTGCCCTGCCTATGATTTTCTCCTAAACTTGAAATAACATTTATTCGTACCTCAATGTCTCCACAGGATTCATCACTGCCGCTTTAACCGCCTGGAAACTCACCGTTGCCAAAGCAATTATTATCGCCATAACTGTGGCCAGCAGGCCGGTTAGCAAACTGACTTCAATGCGATAAGCAAAATTTTGCAGAAGCGTATCAGCTGCGTAATAACCGATTGGGATGGCGATGATTCCTGCGACCAAAATCAGTTTTAGAAAATCTTGTGAAAGCAGCAGAATGATATTTTGCATAGAAGCGCCCAAAACCTTGCGCACGCCAATTTCTTTGGTGCGTTGTTCTGCTGTAAACGCCGAAAGTCCAAACAACCCCAGACATGCAATGAAAATTGCCAGTGCTGAGGATGTTGTCACAACCTGTAAAATGTTTTCCTCGGCCGTATAAAGCTTTGCCAACGAGTCATTCAGGAAATTGTATTGAAACGGATAATCTTTGATGTGTTTCTGCCAGACGCCTTCCAAAAACGCGATTGTGCCCGCCATATTTCCCGGGCGAATTTCGACGGAAACCGTGCGAAAAAAGTCTGGCCTGTACAGCATGATCAGCGGTTTGATTTCGGTGTGTAGTGAGTTGGTGTGAAAATCTTTAACCACGCCAACAATTGTCCCTTCAAGGTGATTGAAGCCGGTGGGTAGCTTGTTGCCGATAGCATCTTGGGGTCTTTGGTAATTTAGTTTTTTCGCCAGCGTTTCGTTAATTATGAAAGCCTCTTTTGAATCTGTTGAAAACTCTTTCGAAAAACTGCGGCCAGCCAAAAGTTGCATGCCGTAATTTGTTATATAATCTGTGTCTACGAAATTCATTTCTGCAGTAAACCGGGCATTACCATCAAAGCCATCAGGGTAAGCGGATACATCGATCACGTATTGGCTCACCGGCGCTCTGAAACCGGCAGACGCGCTCACGACATTGGGGTTTGTTAGAAATTCGTTTTTAAGAAGTTCAGATTTGTTGCGTTCGGAGCGATCTACAATCGGTATTACAATAGTCTGTTTGGTTTTAAATCCCATGTCTTTGGTGTGCAAAAAATCCAATTGTTTGTTGGTAATCAAAGTGCCGAAAATAAAGACAATCGAAATAACAAACTGAGCGACCACCAAGCCCTTTCGTAGCCAAACGGCCGAACCTTTGTTTTGTTTAGAAACTGTCCCTTTCACAATTTCTATAGGCAGATAAGATGAAATGATCAGGGCCGGATAAATTCCTGCCGCCAAACCCACAGTGAGTGTAATTAGAAAAAATATGTTGAGAAGTTTGAGGTTTTCTGAAAAGGCAAATTGTATGTCTATTCCAACAAGTTGCGAAAAGTAGGGCAGTAGTAGTTCTACCAATACGAGCGCAACACCCAGTGCGATGGCCGCCATAACAATTGACTCACCTAAAAATTGTTTGATGAGTTGAAGCTTCCATGCGCCGAGTACTTTGCGCACACCCACCTCTTTGGCCCGCCGCGTTGAACGGGCGGTGGAGAGATTCATGAAATTGATGCAGGCGATGAGCAAAATAAACACACCGATAATTGCAATAATGACCAGGTTGCTGATATAGTTGTTGGCTTTAATTTCATCGGGTGCGTGCGATTTTAAATGGATATCAGTGAGTTTTTTGAAGGTGATTTCTCTGGATACATTGGGTCGCAGATTGGCGTGCTTAGCGAAAAAATCTTTTGTGCGTGCCGCAAATGTTGAAATCTCCAGTTCATTTGGCAGCAACATGTAGGTGTAGGTGTCGAAAAAAGCGCCCCATTGGTTAAGTATTTTCCAGTGGCTTTCATTTTTTAAATTTGAAAATGGTAGCACAAAATCGAAACTGAAATGGGAATTCACCGGCACATCTTTGATAACTGCTGCTACTTTGTAATCTATTTTATTTTTAACGCGAAACGTTTGGCTAATCGGGTTCTCTTCTGCAAAATATTTTTTGGCTGTGGATTCCGTTAGAATAACAGATGACGGATCATTTAAGAATGTGTTTAAATTGCCTTGAGTCACTTCATAGGAAAAAATTTTGAAAAATGTAGAATCGGCAAAAAGTGCGTTTTTTTCAATAATGCGTTTGTCGTTTGCTTCAACCAACATTTGATCCGGGATATGGGCGCGAGTTACTTTCTCTATTTCAGGGAAGTCCGTTACAAAGGCCGGCGCAACCGGTCCCGGCGTAATGGATGACTCATCTTCGCGGTCACTGTACGTACTCTTTACCTGAATACGGTAGATGCTATCCGCGTTTTCATGGTAACGGTCAAAGCTCAATTCCTGCATCACATAAAGCGTAATTAAAATACAGCCCGTTAAGCCGAGCGACAATCCAAGAATATTGATGAGCGAGTAGGCTTTGTATTTCAGCAGATTTCTCATGGCAATTTTTATGTAGTTTTTTAGCATTGGTAACTCCGTTATGTGAAGTTAAAAAATGAACCGTCATGCTGAGCGCGTAATGTTTTTTCTTGATTTTTAGATGAATTTCAAAGCGCGAAGCATCTTCTGCGTCTAAGATTCTTCGCGCGGAAAAATCACATAAAAACCTCTTTGTGCAGATTTTACGCTCAGAATGCAGAAGTTGTTTTCGGTAATACTAATTGCAATTTATTCAACAATTATGCCAGTCTTGATTTTATAGAGTTTGCGGGAGGTTTGAGAGACAGGAAGATACAGAGATTATCCGCTGGCAAAACATAGGTTGTTCGCCAGCGGACGGTTTGAGTTAGGTTTTATTCATATTTCGGCGCTTTCACCGGAATTCTTATGTGCCGACTTGAGGATTTATAGTCCTGGAATCTGTACGATAAAACCCTTCGTTTTGAGAAAGATCGCACAGATAAATTATGTTAAAAATATTTGTAACAATTCTAATTTAGAATCAATGGGAGGCCGATATTTTATAAAGACAAGGAGGTTTCATGAATAAAATGTTTTTGGTAATAGAAGCGATGATCGTAATGTCTGTTCTCATACACATCTGGACGGTTTATCAGCTAAACCATTTTAATATTTTTTGAGGAGATTTGTTTTTAGCAGGTGGCGAACAGTTGGTATAACGCTATTTCCCAAATCTCAATTGCCAATACCCCACGTCTATCCAGTGACTATGCTTAAACCCAATTTCTTTAAAGTGGGCGACTTTCATGAAACCAAGCTTTTCATGTAATGCAATGCTTGCTTCATTAGGGAGTGCAATGCCGCCCATTACGGTATGTATTCCCAGATGTTTGAGTTCATTTAGTAAGTCTTTATAAAGTTGCGTTCCGAATCCTCGCCTTTTTGTTTCGGCTGCAAGATAAATACTGCTTTCGGCGGAATATTTGTAGGCTGGCCGACCCTTCCATTTGGTTGCATAAGCATACCCTTGTACAATATCTTCTTCAACATAAACTAAAAGTGGAAATATTGAAATGACGACCTCGATTCTCTTTTCCATTTCGTCGTTCGAAATCGTTTCAGTCTCAAAAGTGATGCATGTATTCTCTATATAATGGTTATAGATTTCACAGATTCTGGGAATGTCTTGAGTCGCAACAGATCTTACCATTTCAGGCTCCATTAAATATGAATGTTAGGAATCTAAGTATTCTTAATGAAAGAAAAAAGAATAGTGTAGACAGTCGACACCTATGTTCAATGAAATTTGGAGCTAATCTTTTGTAAATTAGCACTTTGATTCGTGCATCATGTTTGTTATAAAAACCTTGTTTCTGGATTTTTTTCTTATTATTTTTTTGTTCAGGGTTCAATTTTTTTACTCTAATTCGTAACATTATTAATTTATCAAATCTATATTATAAACCATTCGAATGGGTAGTTAACCCTGTGCCCTGAATTTCGAATTTATTAACTAATTATGCGGGAGGTAAAATGTATCAAAGTACACGTTTACAGCGAGGGAAAGTAACAGGTTTTGTTACTTTTCTATTTTTACTTACGTTTGCAATCTGCAATGTTTTTGCGCAGGGTGTAACCACTTCCGCAATGAATGGAATCGTTGCTGATGATAAAGGTGAAGCATTGCCAGGCGCAAATGTTATAGCCGTTCACGTACCAACCGGGACGCAATATGGTACTGCTGTCCGGACGGGAGGCTCCTTCAATGTTGCCAACATGAGGATTGGCGGGCCTTA
Organism: Candidatus Zhuqueibacterota bacterium; assembly: GCA_029262035.1. Taxonomy (GTDB): domain Bacteria; phylum Zhuqueibacterota; class Zhuqueibacteria; order Oceanimicrobiales; family Oceanimicrobiaceae; genus JAJDAE01. The sequence continues at coordinate 10,254 of JAJDAE010000020.1, read as the reverse complement.
CACAGTTACAGTAACCTTTATTGGTTACGAGACCCAAAAGGAAGAAAATATTTATCTTAGTTTGGGTCAAAATCTGAGATTAGATTTTAGGCTTTCTCAGGAAGCCATTGTCATGGATGCCATCCGGGTTACTGCTTCACAGGATGAAGTTTTAAACAGCGATAGAACCGGCGCTGCAACATATATTAATTCACAACAAGTAACAAAACTCCCATCCATTAAACGTAGCACAAGAGACCTGATGCGGCTAGACCCGAGAAGTGATGGTAATTTTAGTTTTGGCGGTCGTAACTGGCTTTACAATAATGTATCTGTTGATGGATCCTATTTTAACAATCCTTTTGGTTTGGATGACCCCGCACCAGGCGGTCAGACTGCATCCGAACCAATTCCTTTTGAATCGGTTGAGCAGGTTCAGGTTTCCGTTGCTTCCTTTGATGTTCGACAAGGTGGATTTACAGGCGCAAACGTTAATACGGTAACCAAAAGCGGTACAAACGAGTTGCAGGGATCTGTATATACTTATACAAGAAATGAAGGATTTATCGGAGATCAGGTTAGCGGAAATGAAGTTGTAAATCCTGATCTATCGTTCAATCAGTCGGGTTTTACACTTAGCGGACCTATCGTTAAAGACAAATTGTTTTTCTTTGTCAATGGCGAACTTGAGAGAAGGGATGACCCTGCGACCAATTTTGCTGCGGCACGAGCTGGAGTAAGTGGACTCGTTTCGCGTGTTGAGGGGTCGGTTATGGAGCAAATCAGTGAAGCCATGATGCGGGTTTACAATTATGATACCGGTGGCTTTGAAAATTTTGTCCATGAAACAAACAATGATAAAATTCTTCTCAAGTTGGATTGGAATATCAGTAACAATCACAACTTATCGTTTCGATATAATTTTCTTGATGCGGAACGTGCGCTACCACCTCATCCATTTGCAATCAGTTTTAATAATACCGGACGTGGACCTAATGAAAACACTCTGCCTTTTCAGAATTCCGGATACGCGATTAACAATGAGTTCAATTCTTATGCTTTAGAACTCAATAGTCGGAGCACCGGTTGGGCGAATCGTTTCTTTGCCAGCTATAATAGATTTCGTGATTTTCGTGAGGCATTTAGTGAACCTTTCCCCACAATCGAAATTGGTTTAGATGGTGTTTCTTATACAACAGTGGGGCATGAACCGTTTTCAATCAATAATGTTCTCGATCAGGATGTGTGGCAGTTCACCAATAATTTTAGTTTTTTTAAAGGAAATCATGTACTTACGGTAGGTGCCAACTTCGAGACCTTCGAGTTTATGAATTCTTTCAACTTGTTCCGTCATGGTTTTTTTGGTTTTGCCAATACTTTCGCATCTCCAGCAGAATTTCTTGATGCTGTGAATGGGGCTAATCCTCCGGATTTTCGCGGAATGATTACCGATGCCTCTGTGCCGTTTAAAGAAGACCCAACCCATGTTGGTCAATTTGCACTTTATGCACAGGACGAATATCTTGTTCAAGATAATTTTAACGTAACTTATGGACTTCGGGTTGATCTGCCTATTTATTTTACAGATCTTGATGAAAACACTTTTTCACAATCCCTTTCTCTACTGGATGAGGATGGCAATGCTGAAACCATAGATGCAGGTAAATTTCCTGATATCAAACCATTGTTTTCACCCAGAGTTGGTTTTAACTGGGATGTAAACAGAGATCGTTCAATGCAGCTTCGTGGTGGTACAGGAATTTTTACCGGCCGCCTTCCTTTTGTATGGATTGGAAATACTTCAGCGAATCAGGGTGATGGCTCTCCTTTTACATCTATTAACGCAACTGACCCCGACTTTAAATGGCCACAAGTTTGGACAACGAATGTTGCAATTGATCGAAACCTTCCTTGGGACGTTCTGGGTACCTTCGAGTTTATCTATGGCAAAGATATCAATGCCATTGTAATTCGAAATGCAAATCTGGGTCAGGCAACCGGCACTATCCCGGTTGATGGCCGACCGGTATATGGAGCCCCTGCTGACGCAAACGCACCTGGCGTTTATGTACTCGACAATACAAATGAGGGACATAATATTAATTTCACGACCCAGTTGCGGAAAAATTTTGGTGGCGGGTTTAATACCAGTCTTGCTTACAACTTTTTACAAGCAAAAAATCAAATTACTTCAACAGAAATTGCTCAGTTTTTCTTTGAAGGCAATCCTGTTCAGGGCAACCCCAATGCCCCGGATGTGAGTTTCTCGGAATTTGGTAGCAGGCATCGCATTATTGGTGGCGGTACTTATAGTAAGTCCTGGTCAACCAATTTCAAGACGCATTTCGGCCTCTTCCTGGAAGTAGCTGAAGGTGCGGCGTCAACAGCAGGTGGTAAGAGCAGATTTTCATACACCTATGCGGGAGACGTAAATGGTGATGGTGTTGCCGGGAATGATCTGATTTATATTCCTAGCACTTCAAGCGAAATTGTGTTTGACGAATCTAATGCTTCTGCCGCTGATCAGTGGACAGCGCTTAATGCATTCATCGAACAAGATGATTACCTGAGTTCACACCGTGGTGAAATCGCCGAAAGAAATGGTGGAATAAATCCTTGGTTTTCAAACATTGATCTTCGAATCTTACAAGATCTTGCTCTTAATGTTGGAGGCCGCAAACACACCTTTCAACTGAGTCTAGATATCTTGAATGTTGGTAACCTGATTAATTCTGATTGGGGCGTAAGAGAAATTGCCAATACCGGCGCAAAAACACCTCTGGTCTTTACCGGTAATTACGATGCCACAGGTAATCCGATATTACAATTCCCCGGTACTGCAAGTGAGACTTTCCTTGACGATGCCAGTATTATATCGCGTTGGAGAGCACAGCTTGGCCTCAAATATTTCTTCAATTAGAAGTTAGAGTCAGGTCAATAGGTTTGATAGACTGAATCTATTTTGAAGCACGACCTTAAAAAGCGCCTTTGTTTAATTGCAAGGGCGCTTTTTTTTATCCCTTGGATTCAAGTTTCAAGTGCGACAGAATATTAAACTACGCCCAATACTTGTTGGGAATCCGTTTTTTTTAAGCACCTTTAAATCTGCAAGCTTGACTTTTATTTCTATTTGCCTCATTGTTAGAATATGAAACAACTTCCAATGCATAAAAGTATCGAACCATTTGGAAAGGATATTTGTGTCCTGGAAATGGATGACACTGATACAGAAAAAAAACTGCCTTTTTATGCCGATGGTTTTGCAGGAATTATCTATTCAAAATCAGCCAATCCGTTTTACCAACAGCCCAAAGGAAAGAAGCTACCTGGCTTTTATTTGTACGGCCAAACTGTTGAGCCCATAACTCTGGATGTAACTGGCGCATTCAAATTAATTCTTATTCGATTGTACCCGTTTGCCGTCCGAATTTTGCTTGGTGTCGATCCCAAAGTATTAAAGGATGATTGCTACGATCTTAGGCTTGTCGAAAATGTAGATACAAAACACACTTTGGAGAAGTTAGAGCAATTGGACGACTGGGATGATATTATCGAAGTTATTGCAGATTATTTTAATGAGTTACTAAAAAATGCATCAATTAATCCTGATTACAGAATAAAACTGGCAATAAATCTCATTCTCAAGACAAATGGTACAATCAGTATCAAAGAAGTCAGAGACAAACTATGCGTTACCGAAAGAACCTTGGAAAGGCATTTTCTAAAAGAAATTGGAGTAACTGCCAAGCAATTTGCAAAAATCATTCAGTTCCGTTCTGCCATCAAACAAATGACTGAAACAGATTACGTTAACCTAACAGAAATCGGCTATGATAATCGTTTTGCCGATCAATCACACTTCATAAGATCATTTAAAAGGTATACCGGAAAAACCCCAAAGGAATTTCTGCAACAAGTCTCCCCTTAAACACACATCTTATTTTCATTTTGACGGATTTGTTCAATTTTGTCAATTGAATATTCTTTAGTTTTGCCTTGTAAAAAAATGGAGGCAAAATGAACACGATTATCTTAATTATAACAACATTATCCTTAGGTCTAATGGCCGGACTATTTTACTCCTGGTCGATTTCTGTAACTCCGGGACTGGCAAAAATAAGCGATGCAAATTACCTGCAAGCTTTTCAGTCAATGAATAGAGCTATTTTGAATCCGGCATTTTTTATCTTCTTTTTTGGCTTGGTAATTCTACTACCTCTGATTTCCTTCTTGTCTTACAAATCACAGCTATCCGCAGAATTTTGGTACATTTTATCTGCTACCATTCTCTATATGGCAGGAATTATGGCCGTCACTTTCCTGGGGAATGTACCAATGAATAACACCTTGGAGGTTTTGCAGATTCAATCTATGAGCGCTGGAGAGATGGCCTCTTTCCGACTTGGATTTGAAAGTAAATGGAACAACCTCAATATGATCAGAACGATATGTTCTTCGCTCTCTTTTGTATTGTCAATCATAGCATGCTGCCAGAATGCAGGCAAGTAATTAACTATTCATAAATAAATTTTAAGGAGAATCAACCATGAAAGAAAAAAAGATTTTAGTACTCGGAGGAAAAGGTAAAACGGGACGCAAGGTGGCCGAACGATTAACCAATCTTGGTGAAACCGTTCGTCTTGGTTCAAGAAGTGAAACCCCGTCATTTGATTGGGATAATCGGGAGACCTGGGCTGCTGCCTTAGATGGAATAGACATGGTTTACATAACTTTTCAGCCTGACTTAGCTGTCCCTGGTGCAAGGAAAGCAATCGAGGAATTTACAGCCCTGGCGGTTAAAAGTGGAGTACAAAAAATGGTTTTACTATCAGGAAAAGGTGAAAAAGAAGCTGAACTCTGCGAGCAGGTAGTAATGAATGCAGGAGCGGATTGGACAATTGTTCGGGCGAGCTGGTTCAATCAGAATTTCAGTGAAAGCTTCTTTCTAGATCCAATCTTAGCCGGACATGTTGCTCTACCTAAAGGGGAAGCACTTATTCCATTTATTGATACAGATGATATTGCGGACGTTGTCGTAGAATCACTACTCGATGATAAACACAAAGGTCAAATTTACGAATTGACAGGTGGGCGCCAGTTAACATTTAAACAAGTCACTGGAGAGATTTCAAATGTTACCGGCCGGGATATCGTGTTTACTCCAATTACTATGGAAGAGTACAAAAAAATGCTGAAGGAATATCAAGTCCCGGAAGATTATATATGGTTGATCAATTATCTTTTCACTGAAGTTTTAGTTGAGAAAAATTCAATTGTTACTAATGACATACAAAAAGTACTCGGGAGGAAAGCAAAAGATTTTTCTGAATATGCCAGAGAGACAGCTTTAACTGGAATTTGGAACCCAGAGAAGTAGTCTGGAGAACTTAAGCAGTTTGGTAGCAAGATGCTTCTAAACCGCTAATGCTTTTATACGAATCGTTAAACTACAATATTCACCAATCTACCCGGCACCACAATCACCTTTCTCACATCTTTCCCATCTAAGCGGCCCTGGATTTGCTCCAGGGCAATTTCCTCCATTTTTGGCCGGTTAGCCGGCACTATAAATTGTCACGCAACTTACCGTTGACTTGAATCACAATTGTGACTTCATCACGCTTTAAAACCTTTTTATCATGCGTGGGCCATTTTTGTTTAATACTGCACCTTCATTTCCAACCTGTTGCCACAGTTCTTCGGTTACAAACGGCATAATCGGGGAGAGCAGAAGGATTGATGCCTTGGCTAGTTTATTGTTCAAATTCAAGGTAGCCTCTCAACAACTCTATAGATAAAAGTATTGACATTGTGCGCACTATTAGGTATGTTCATATTTATATGAATTTTGATTTCAGCAATAAAAAGAATAAACTTTTATTTGAAAAACGAGGCGTGACCTTTCAAAATGTTATTGATGCAATTTATGAAAAAGGGGTTTTAGCTGACTTTCCTCACCCTAATGCAAGCAAGTATCCCGAACAACGGATATTGGTTATAGAGATTGATCAGTACACCTATTGCGTACCGTATATTGAAGATGAAAATACAATTTTCTTGAAAACTATATTTCCAAGTCGAAAGTTTAAATATTTGTTGGAGGATAAATGATGGCTGAAACAAAAAAAGTTAAACCTTTGGATCAACAAGAGGAAGATCTTGAAAAGGCTCTCAAGGGTGTCGATGTTACTAAGTTATCTAAACCAGATACACAGATTCAAGAAAAATTTAAAGCTACTGCTTCTAATTTTGTAAAAAACGAAACCAAGATGAATATACGCATCGATCCTCTTGAATTAAATGAAATTAAAAAACGTGCAAAAAGTGAAGGACTTAAATATCAATCTTTTGTTAAAAGTGTATTGCACAAATATATAACAGGGCAGCTTACTGAAAGAAAAATCGGCTAACAAGGTTTTTGTGGTGGGGCGTAAAAACCGCGCCCGTGAAAAGCAATATTAAGAGCCTTTCAAACTACCACATTCACCAACCGCCCCGGCACCACAATCACCTTTCTTACATCTTTCCCATTCAGACGACCTTGGATTTGCTCCAAGGCGATTTTCTCCAACTCAGCTTTGTTTTTGGCCAGGTCAGCAGGCACCTGAAATTGGTCGCGTAACTTACCATTGACCTGAATGACAATTGTGACTTCATCACGTTTTAAAGCCTTTTCTTCGTACACCGGCCACTTTTGTTTTAACACGGCATCTTTATTTCCAATCTGGCGCCACAGCTCTTCGGTGACAAACGGTGTAATTGGTGAGAGCAGAAGAATCAAGGTTTCAACTGCCTGCCTCAGCAACGGCGCATTCAGTTCATGCTTTTTATTCTCACACGAAGATGTGTAATCAGCCAGTTCATTGCTCAATTCCATCGTTGCGGCCACCGAGGTGTTGAAGTGAAATTTCTCAAAGTCGCGGGTTACGGAATGAATTTTTTCGTTGACGATGTGCCAGAGCTGCTTGTCGCGTTTGTCCAGCTTGTCCATGTCGATAGCTTCAATTGGCGCTGCTTTGATGGTGTCTTTGTACTTTTGAACAAGCGTCCAGACCCGGTTTAAAAACCTGGAGCCGCCACGCACACCTTCATCATTCCACTCGATTTCTTTTTCCGGCGGTCCCATAAACAGTGTGTACAGGCGCTCGGTATCGGTGCCATATTTTTCGATGATTTCTGTCGGAGCCACCACGTTCTTTTTCGATTTGCTCATTTTTGCCAATTCGGTGTGCAACTTTTCGTCGGTTTTGGGATGGAGGTTGCCTTCGCGCACTTCGTTTGGCGGAATCCAGCGGCCTTCCGCTTTACTGCGGTAAGCCTGGTGCGTGATCATGCCTTGGGTAAACAAACGCGTAAACGGCTCGCTGAAATTAATCAGTCCTAAATCACGGATGGCCTTTACCACAAAGCGGGCGTACAGCAAATGCAAGATTGCATGTTCAATTCCGCCAACATATTGATCCACGGGCAGCCATTTGTTGACCGCCTCCGAATCGAAAATTTTGTCATCGTTTTGCGAAGAAATATAGCGCAGGAAATACCAGGAAGAATCTACGAAGGTATCCATGGTGTCGGTATCCCGGCGGGCTTTAGCGCCACACTGCGGGCAATCCACGTTGTAGAAGTCCGGGATTTCTGCCAGGCCTTTTTTGCCGAGAAACTCAACGTCGGGCAGAAGCACCGGCAGGTCTTTTTCGGGCACGGGCACAATGCCGCATTTTTCACAATGAATCATGGGAATCGGCGTTCCCCAGTAACGCTGCCGAGAGATCAGCCAGTCGCGTAATCTGAAATTGATTTCGCCCTTGCCGAGGTCTTTTTCTTCTAAGAAAGTTATAAACTTGCTGATGGTTTCCTTGCCTGCCGCCAGACCGTTAAACTGCCCGGACTTAATCATGAATCCTTCCTGCAAAATGGCTTCGGTTATATTGGAAGCATCGATGTCTTTGCCGTCTACCGAAATAACCGGGATGACTTCCAGGCCAAATTCGCGGGCGAAATCTAAATCGCGCTGGTCGTGGGCCGGCACCGCCATGATGGCGCCGGTTCCGTAGCCCATCAAAACGTAGTCGGCAATCCAGATTGGTATTTTCGTGCCGGTGACCGGGTTAATGGCAGATGCACCGGTAAATTTGCCGGTCTTGTCGCGCTCGGTCATTTGCCGCTCAATATCGGTTTCCTTGCCAACCTCTTCAATATATGCCTCAACTTCGGCGCGGCGGTCATCGGTGGTGATTTTTGCAACCAGCGGATGTTCCGGCGCCAGCACCATAAAGGTTGCCCCAAAAATAGTGTCGGGACGGGTGGTGAACACTTCCAACTCATCATCATGACCATCAACTTTAAAATGGATGGATGCGCCCTCGCTGCGGCCAATCCAGTTTTTTTGCATGATTTTGACACGCTCAGGCCAATGCTCCAGCTTCTCCAGATCATCAAGCAATTCCTGGGCGTAATCGGTGATTTTGAAAAACCATTGCGTTAACTCTTTCTTTTGGACTTCGGTGCCGCAACGTTCGCATTCTCCATCTACAACTTGCTCATTTGCCAGAACGGTTTCACAGCTGGGGCACCAGTTCACTTGCGAAGCCTTGCGGTAGGCCAACCCTTTTTTATAAAATTCGATAAAAAGCCATTGATTCCACTTATAGTATTTGGGCTCACAGGTCGCCAACTCACGCCGCCAATCGAACACGACGCCCCACTGCCGGAATTGTTGGCGAAAGGTCTCTATGTTTTTGAAAGTCCATTCTTTTGGGTGAATGCCGCGGTCGATGGCTGCATTTTCGGCAGGTAGTCCGAAAGCATCGTACCCCATGGGGTTGAGCACATTTTTGCCATTCATGATGAGGTAGCGGCTAAAAGCATCGCCAATCAGCCAGTTTCTACCATGCCCCACATGCATCTCTCCTGATGGGTAGGGAAACATATTCAGATAATAGGTCTTGTTTGAAGTATCGTTTAAGTCTGGTTCAAAAAATTTGTTATCACGCCAGAAATCACGCCATTTTTCTTCAATGGTTTTAAAATCGTATTGCTCGCTCATAAATCAAGTTGCTCCAATATTGGATCGTTGAAATTTCAATGTTGTAATTTAAAAATCGAAGGTTATATTATCTAAGGTTTTTCTAAGGCCAGTAAATTTAAAAATTAATCGTGAATTTGCAAGAGAATTCAAAATATGACACTTTTTAAGTATTTAACAACAAAACACTTAGTGCAGATTAAATTGTTTATTGTAGCTGTTTGTTTATCTTTTTCAGAAGCAGGGGCTCAGGATAGAGATTTTGGCTTAGGGATAATTGTCGGGGAGCCAACCGGAATTAGCGGCAAAAACTGGCTTACCCGTACAACTGCTCTCGATTTTGCCGCAGCCTGGTCATTTCAGGGGGAAGATTCCTTTACTTTTCACGCGGATTATCTCATCCATCGATTCAGTTTTATTTCTGTGGAGGAAGGGGCGCTGCCGTTATATTATGGCTTCGGCGGAAAAATAAAGTTCGAGGATAATGATTCTTCGCTTGGAGCAAGGTTCCCGATCGGGTTAAACTATCATTTTGAAGATGCAACACTTGATCTGTTTTTGGAACTGGTTCCGGTTATGGAATTGGTGCCGGAGACAGATTTTAAAATGAACGGCGCTATTGGTGTGCGGTTCTTTTTTGATTAACTCAGGTAGACTAAAAAGCCGGGCTATATACCCGGCTTTTTTCATGTTTAACTCTCGGTGCGTAACCCTGCCCAAGCTTGACGTAACTTTAATTGCTGAACTGTTGGGTTCTCTTGCAACTCAAAAATATGCCGCTCAATTTTTTCCTTTTTGATTTTCTCACAAGTAATTATTTTTTCTTCGCCGTTACGCTCAATTTTTAATTCGTAAGGAATGCCTGCATCCAATCCTCTAAAATCTCCAAAAACAGAACGTATGTTTTTTAGATCGACATCGGTGCCATTATAAGCCCGAAAAATGTCACCTTTCTTTAACCCGAACTTCTCCTCGATTATAGAGTCCACCTGGGTGAAGGTTAAAGTCAGGTTAGGCGCATGAAGTGTAAAGCCCGGTGAATTTATCTCTTCGCCGGTATTGATTTCAGCAGAGTACTTTATACCAAGCTTATCATAATACTCCCCAAAGGGTAATTGTTCGGTGCTTTTGATATACTTTTCCAGAAAGTCAGCTATTTCCGGATAAGTGTGCTCAGTGAAAATCTCGAAAAATTCATTCTCCGGGAATGCGTTTTCCTTGCCGTAAACTTCAGACAATTCATTGATGAC
>JAJDAE010000190.1 GCA_029262035.1 Candidatus Zhuqueibacterota bacterium | reverse complement strand
GTTAACCGGTTTACGCCCAGCGGCTTGCTTGCTGCGGGATTTAGTTTTTTGATAAAGAGATGATTTTTTCATTGGATACAAAATCCAACCCTAACTGGGTTTGTGCAATTCCCTTAATTCTTTCGTAGTCGGAATATCGTAGAACTTCCGCCTTTAATTTTTCGTTTTCAATTTTACTTTCGCTTAAACTGATTTCTGCTTTTTGTATGTTGCCAAGTGTTGAATTAGTTTCAATTTTTAACCAGACAAAAACTATCATCAAAGTAAAAGTCAAGACTATATAAAGAAAAGTGAGTGGAGCCTTGCTTTGCTTTTTGGGGTGTTTAAGTGCAACACCCTGATTTCTTAAAAGTGGTATCTTGGTGTACTGTGCCATTTTTGTTTTCCATTAGAGTATGAACTCTGCTGCTCTTAATTTTGCGCTACGGCTTCGTGCGTTCAGGTTTATTTCCGCATCCGAAGCGGTTACCGGCCGCTTGGTCAATATTTTTAAAGTGTCCATTTTATTGCAAATACAGATTGGAAATTCCGGTGGACACTCACATTTTGATGATTCATTTCTGAAAAAATTCTTGACTATTCTGTCCTCCAGGGAGTGATACGAGATGACGACAATTCGACCACCCTGTCTGAGGTAACCGGTGCTTTTCTGTAAGCAGGTCCTCAGGTTTTGTAGCTCATCGTTTACTGCTATTCTTAATGCCTGAAAAATTCTGGCTAAGGTTTTTACCCGGTGTTGTGGCGCTGAAACCCGGTGGATTAACTTGGTCAATCCAAATGTTGTATTTACCGGGTTGGATTGTCTTTCTGCAACAATCACTCTGGCAATTCTGCTTGCGTGCCTTTCTTCACCGTACTCCCTGAAAATTCTGATTAACTCACTTAGAGGCGCTGTGTTGATTAAATCTACAGCAGCTGTGCCGCCGGTTTCGTCCATTCGCATATCCAAAGCGCCGTCCTGACTAAAACTAAACCCTTTTTCAGGCGTATCAATTTGGTAAGAAGAGACACCCAGGTCCAAAAGTATCCCGTTTAATTTTGGAATGCCTTTTTCCTGCAAAACAAGTTCGAAATCTCTAAAATTTTTCTTTGCAATTACCAATTGATCCGTCCACTTATTGAGTCTTTTGGTTGCAAATTTCTGAGCATCGTTATCCATGTCTAAACCGATAAGAATGCCAGCTTTTGTTAGATTGTTGAGTATAATTTCCGAATGGCCACCCCCTCCGAGCGTGCCATCAAGATAAATTCCGTTTTTATCATTGAGCAAGTATTGAATAACTTCCTCTTTGAGTACAGGTTCATGATACATGACCCCAGGGCCTAAATCCCAAATTCTTCGTATTCTTCTTGAAGCGAGTTTTCTTCCGGCGTTTGGGAGATGCTGGCATAGGTGTCTGGATCCCAAAGTTGAATCGTATCAATTGAGCCAATAATGAGTACGTTTTTGTCGATACCGGCGTGCTCGTAATATTCTGAAGGTATGTTTACTCGTCCTTGTTTGTCTGGCTTTGCTTCCATTGTGCTCATGCCAAGTAATCGGCGTAAACGATTTGCCTTTGCATCACTCCGTTTTAATGCAGTTATCTTTTCAGCAACTTGTAACTTCCAGGATTTATATGGATATAGAATTAAATAGTTTTCTTGCTCTTTGGAAATAATAAGATTATCTTCACCCGTTTCATCTAAAACTTTCCTGAATTTTGCAGGAATGCTCAGGCGGTTGTTTTCATCAATGGTGTTATTAAATTTTCCGAGAAAGAAGTCCATGAAATCCTGAAATTTTAAAGTAAGGGTTTTCCAATTTAACCCATTTTACCCCAATCTGTCCCAATTCTAACCAATTCTACTTGGAAAGTCAAGTAAAATGTTTGTTTTTTATGGATTTCTTGGCATGTTATACTGGTGGGAATAATGCAGAATCTAAGCCTAATTCATTAAAATTTTTAGTGAGAAGCAGATATATTTATTTTTTTTAGGCACTAATTTAATCATGGCTAAAGAGCAGAACCAATGTCGAAAAATTATTTCTTTAAAAAGGGTAAAACCGGTTGCCTGTTAATTCATGGTTTTACCGGCAGTCCCAATGAAGTTATTGAACTGGGCAAATTTCTTGCAGAGAATGCGATAACTGTTTCGATTCCCACTTTGCCCGGGCATGCCACGCATTCGGCCGACATGTATAATTATAAATGGCGCGATTGGTTTGACTGCGTGAAACAGCACTATCTTGAATTGAAAGAAAAATGTGATAAAGTCTTTGTTGTCGGCCTCTCAATGGGCGGGAGTCTTGCACTTCATCTTGCCGCACATCAGCCGGTTGCAGCTGTTATTACCCTGGCTGCCCCGGTCAGGTTTCCCAAATGGCAAGTTGCAAGTGTTAAGGTCCTTCAGGGATTTAAAAATTTCCGTTACAAGAAAAATGGTGAAGATGTGCGTGATATTTCATCAAGGCCAAAGCTTGGTAGTTATCGTCGATACCCATATTATGCTGTTAATCAGCTTTTCAATATGGTCAAGCATGTGCGAAATGATCTCCCCGAAGTGGAGCAGCCGATTTTAATTATGCATGCCCTCAAAGACCATGCTATTCCATTTTCAAATTCCGAACT
>JAJDAE010000189.1 GCA_029262035.1 Candidatus Zhuqueibacterota bacterium | reverse complement strand
AAGTGAGTATCTATACAGAAAATTATATACTTTTTGTGGTAGAAAATCAAATAATATCAAGCTTTAGCAGTAAAGTTCTGTAATTAGTGTCCATCCGGGAAGTGCCTTTTTCCGTCATTCCCGCACGCTTTAAGCGGGAATCCACGCACGAACCATGAATGGATTCCCGACAAGAACATTCGGGAATGACGATTCCGGATCGACACTAATTAGTCTGAACGAAAACACCGATGTTGTCATTTTGAGCGCGAAATCTCAAATGCCACATTTCAGACAGAAGGTGAGGCGCGAAGAATTTCGTGCCCGGGAGGCTATTGCAAATGAGCCCAAAATAGCCTGTCATTCTGGCTCGCGTTTTGTGCGATGCCGGAATCTCAACGGCCAAGGCAAGATTTTGAACGTAGAGATTCCGGTATGCCCCAAAAGCGGGCAACCGGAATGACATCTTATACGGCCTTTTTTTTATTTGCAACAGCCTCCCGGGAGAGTGATTCTTCGCACGGCGACAGCGGACATAAAAAGTAATATATCGGACTTTGTGCTCAGAAAGACGGGCAATTTGCAGTTTTCGTTCAATCACTAATTATATGCTTGCATTGAATTTTGAAATAATTTAAATTAATCATCTATTATAGTTGAGCTTACCGAACCGTGTTCATAAAAACCAAATTTATTAATTTAAAATTTTCAACAAAATTTTATCAGGTAGCAATCGCTTTCTTTGCTCTCTATTTGTTGGTATTGTCATTGTTGAAATTGACTGAATTTACCAAAAGCACCACAGATGAAAACTTATTCAGGGACGCACCCTCACTACTTTATGTCGTCTCGAACTATGTAATACCCAACGATAGTTCCTCCGGCGAGCAAGCGGAAATTGATACAATTAAAACCAGTGACCTGATTCTCACTGTTGCAGGCAAAAAAGTAAATAATTTCGAGAAATGGCAAGATGTATTGAGTAGTTTACAAAAAGGCGTACCATCGTCAATTGAGGTTTTCAGGACTCTTGAAGATAAAGTTTACAAATGTTTTTTTATTCCCAATACTCTTCCCTTAAATTTTTTAGAAGAAATTCCTCAATGCGTTTACATACAAAATGTGACACGAGGCGGAGTCTCTGACCTGGCGGGGATGAGGAAAGGGGACTTGATTTATAAAATAAATGACCAGTCTTTTTCCACAGAGTTGGAAGCCGATTTTATCTTGCGGCGTGAGCAAAGCGGCACAACTATTCTTTATGATATAATACGGAATAACCAAAGAATCGTTTTACCGGTTACTTTAGCTAAGTTTGGAATAACTGTAGCCACTGTTGTTATGTATCTCTCCGGACTCATTTTCTGGGTTTTGGGTACATTTGTCGGTGTGCGCCGCTCCGGATTAGTATCCGGTAGACTCCTTGGACTTGCTTTCCTGTGTTTTGGTTTCGTCGTTATGACCTCTCAAATGCTTCAGACTCGCTCCACTGGCTTGCTCACCCAATTTGTGCTAGTGACGATATCTTTCGCATTGGTTTTGGGATTTGCTTTTTGGAATCATAGCAAACTCCATTTCCCGGAACTTAGACCGGAAATCTTGGAAAATAGAAAATTGATAGTCATCAATTACATTCTTGCTTTCTGTTATTTTTCTTTTTTCTGTGCCAGCCTACTTTTTATACTTCCCAATAATTTTTGGGTGCAAATTATTTCAATCAGCAGCATAGTGCTGTTAATAGGCTATAGTTTAGTAATCCATTTTTTTTATAGAAAACAGCGCAGTAAAGAGTATCGAAAAATTAGAAATGTTTTATCAGTGCTATCTTTTACCGCTATTCCCTTAGCGATCTTGTTCCCGATATTGGTCTTTTATTTAGGCTACCCCAACCAGATTGGTTTTATGGGACTGTTTCTTTTGATAATTCCATTCGGGTACTTCTATGTTATTGGTCACTATCACTTGTTGGGTTTAGATTTAAAAGTCAGCCGCAGTATACAATACACCATTCTGCTTACAGCCTGGATATTACTTGTAAGTATGATTCTTGTTAAAATGTTGATCATTTTACCATCTTTTTATTTTGAAATCCCTAATCTAAAATTTACCGGGACGTCATTTATTATTCTCGATGTACCTCCTGATCCCAAAACACACGAGTTCTGGGAAAAACTGATCATCATTTTTATGGCATTAACCAGTACTTTTGTCTTTGTGAAAATAGGTCGTGCAGGCAATAAGTTTATTGCCCGAAAATTTAATCGGGGTCATTACAATCTCAGCAATGCAACCTCTGAGCTCTCCGAAATTATGGCAACCAAGCTGGGTATGGAGGAATTGGCAAAAGGTGTGGTTGAACGGTTGGCAAAATTGATGCACCTCAAACGCGTTGGTATTATTTTTTTTCGGGATCAAAAATTCTGCTGCTGTCAACAAGCCTTTGGTTTTGATGGCGACGAGTGGAATGAGGTTTGTTTGAATTATGGAGAGGGCTTGGTTGCAGAAATAAAACGGTTTAGAAGTGAATCGAGATTCAGCGTGGATTACCTTCAATCTGAAATAAAAAAGGATTTTCAGAGGCACGGGTTCAAACATATTTTTCCGATTCGTTTTAAGAATCAACTGGTGGGCACATTTGTTATTGGCGAGAAACTTTCAGAAACACCGCTGCATTTGGAAGATTTAAGTTTCCTGGCTGCGGTTGCCAAGCAAACTTCTATAGCAATTGAGAATGCATTTTTGCATGAAGAATTGACAGAACAAGAGCGGCTTAAGCATGAGTTGAAAATTGCGCGCCGGATTCAGATGGCTTCTTTGCCGCAGCAAACGCCTGACATCGATGGGTTGGATATTTCCGGGAATTCTATCCCGGCTTTGGAAGTTGGCGGAGATTATTTTGATTATTTAAACAGCGTACCAAATGGTCTCACAATAATTGTGGGAGATGTCAGCGGCAAAGGGACTTCAGCAGCTTTGTATATGTCTAAGTTGCAGGGGATCATTCGGTCCTTGCATGCATTTGATTTAAGCCCGAAAGAGCTGTTTAATCGTGCGAATCAACTGCTTCGTCAGGATATGGAAAAAAAGTCATTTGTTACGGCTATTGGCGGATGTTTTAATACGAGCAAGAAGCGTCTTTGCCTTGCCCGGGCCGGACATTTGCCACTTTATTATTTCAATGCAAAAGAAGGGAAAGTCAAACAATTAACGCCAAAGGGTTTGGGACTGGGACTTGAAAAAGCGGATAAGTTTTGTGTTGAGATGGAAGAGCTTTGTTTTAGCTACAAGTCGGGGGATATCTTTCTTTTCGTTACCGACGGCATTACAGAGGCACAAACCAATTCGGGAGATGAGTTCGGTGAAGAGCGTTTGGAGCTATTCCTTAAAACAAATTATCAGTTGGCCGCAGGTGCGATTCAGAACGGAATTTTGGAGGAGGTGAAGGATTTTGTTACAGGGGGCTTGCCACACGATGATCAGACAATTGTGGTAGTGAAAGCGGTTTAATCCGCCTGGTCATTAGGAGTTGGTTTTTGTAGTGGTAAATGCACCGTAAAAGTAGTTCCTTTTCCAACTGTACTTTGTACTTCAATCCGGCCACGATGTTCATCCACAATTTTGTGGGTAATGGAGAGACCGAGCCCTGTTCCCACACCAACGCCTTTTGTCGTAAATCCCGGGTCAAATATTTTTTCGATGATATCTGCCGGAATGCCTTTGCCGGTATCGGAAAAACTCAGACAAATCTCTTTATCGTCCGATTCGGTCAAAATGGTAATCGTGCCTTTGCCCTCAATTGCCTGGCTGCAATTAACCAGTACATTCATAAATACCTGGTTTAGTTGGCTGGCGTAACATTCCAGCGGGGGAATGTCTCCATAATTTTTTACTACTTCAATTCGACCTTTGTTTAAGTGTGCAGTCAAGGCCAGCGTGCTGTCGATACCTTCATGAAGGTTTACTTTTTTAAAATCTTGTTCATCAAGTCGGGCAAAATTTTTCAGGGTTTTTACGATTCTCGAAACACGGTTGCAGGCATCTAAATTGACTTTCGCAATCTTATCTAAAATCCCCAACGTTTTTGATATTTTTGGGTTTTGACCTTTAGCATTGGCTAGCCCGTGCAGTTTTTCAAAGCTGCGTGAAAAGGTATCCATGTTACTGTTTATAGCGCCAATGGGTGTGTTTATCTCGTGCGCAATACCGGCCACTAGCATGCCAAGTGAAGCCATTTTTTCAGAGCGTAATAGCTGCGTTTGTGTTGATTTAAGATTTTCGTAGGCATTTTTTAGTTCCAGGTGCTGCTTTTGAATTTCGTGAGTTGCGTCCTTAACTCTGGTTTCAAGATTGTTGTTAAGCTTTTCGAGCTCATTATAAGTTTGTGCGTTTTCAATAGCAATGCCGGCAAGGTTTGCAAATCCTTCTAAAAACGCAATATCCTCGTTTTTGAAAAAATGATCCGGGTTAGCAGTATCTAAGTAAATAGCGCCAATCAACTTGTTTTTACAATAGAGCGGTACACATATTACAGACTTTAATTTGTACCGTTTTTGGCTCAAGGTCGCCTGAGTTCCGTAAGTCTCCGGTATGTTTTGTATTAAAACAGATTTTTTTTCGTGCTCAACTTTTTGAATAACCGTGTTGCTCAGCGCAACCACCTCGTCGATGCTTCTTTTATCAAGAAAGCGTGCAACTTCAACAGTTAAGTCACCTGAGCCGGAATGCTTTAGCAAAAGCACTCCTTTTTCCGCCTGGAGTAATTCAATTGCGGAATCCATAATTTCATCAAGAACCTTGCGGTAATTTAGTTGGGAGTTTATTTTTTTGCTCACTTCGTAAAGAGTCATGAGCTGGGTGTGAGTTATGTTAGCCTGGGTTGACATAAAATATTTATTCGCCGAAGTGGTTAGGCGAAAGCCTTTAATATTTCTCTGTGCAATCCCTGCAAATCTCCGTAGGCCTTCTGAATTTCGCCAACTTTCTTTTGAAGTTCCCGCATCAGTTGTTGTTTTTCCAGACCGTTTCGGATCACAATTCTCAGGTCATCATTATCCCATGGCTTTTCAATATATTGAAACAGGCCAACATCGTTAATCGCTTTTATTGCGTTTTCTTTATCCGCATAGCCGGTCAGAACTATTCTGGTAATTTGGGGATCAATTTCCTTTACCTTACCCAAAAATGTAATGCCGTCCATTTCAGGCATCAGGTAATCAGAAATTACAAGATCGACCTGCTCCTTTTTTATATGCTCAAGAGCCTTTGAACCTTCTGTAAAAGTAATAACATTGTAGTCTGTTTCGAGTTCGAGAAATGAGCTCAAGCTCGTGAGCACCATTTCTTCGTCATCCAAAATTAAAATATGAGGTGTATCTTCAGTAGCAAATTTTTCCGTCATATAGTTTTCTCCGTTTGTAACTTTCTTTTAAATTCTATTTGAAGCTTATCGAATTGGTTGAACCAGATCGCTTAACGCACGCAGTCTGCGGGCGAGGGAGCGCAGAACTGCTTCGGCAATCCGAACATGATCGGACAATAAATCATAAAAATCATCCCTGGCGATTTTTAGTGTTTCCGTTTCTTCAACGGCAGTTGCGGTTGCAACCCGAGGTTGATCATCAAACAACGACCAAGTCCCGAAGGCCTCCCTTTTCCCGGCGAGAGCGATTTCCTCTCCATTGCGATGCAGTCGAACTTTGCCATCGATTACTAAATACAAGGAGTCTGCAACTTCATTCATTTCATAGATTGAATCGTCCTTATCGAATGAAACTTCTTCAGCAATTGCCGCAAGGTAAGCGAGATCTTCAACTCTAACTTCCTTTAAAATATCAATATCCTGTAAAAAGATTACTTTTTCAATGATAGAGTACATTTTTTCTATAAAAAATTACAATTTAACTGAATTCTTATTTAAGCAACCTGTACTTTGAATAATAAAGATCACTGATAACTTATGCAAACTGTTTTAATACATATTGCGCTGTTTCACTCACCAATTGGTTTTGGGATTTCATGGCGTTGTTTATTTGAGTTTTAAATTCTTCTACCAATCCTTTTTGGCCAACAGTGTAAATGGCACAGGCGATGAGCCAGAGATCGCTTCCCTCAAATAAATGATTTATTGCTTCGCGTTCGTTGGTTATTATTTGCCCGTTTGCCCTGTTCACATTTTTGATAACTTGCTCACTTATCGAATCCTCTACAATTGGCAATAACAGTTTTTTGTGATTTGTTGTTAGAATATTATCCAGAAATTCAATGGCGTTGGCTTTTATTGTTTTGTTGCTGTTTGTGGCTGCTGTAAAAGCATTGTAAATATCTTTTGCAGGATAGAGCAACCCCAATAGACGAAATATTCTTTCGAGATGGTCTTCAAGGCGCTCTTTCAAAGCCTTTCGTAATAACCCACCGGATTCTCCGACATCAGCACTATTCTGTTCTGCGCTATTCAAAATAGTTATTACAGAATGATAGTGTTTAAGCTCTTCGAGTAAGGCAGCCTCCACACGTTTATCGAAAATTAAATATTGGTATTTTTTTCGAAGTTTATTTAAAGATTTAATAATCTGGTGGCGGACAGGAATATCAAGACCGGATATATTTTCTAACAATTCATCCACCGCGTTTTGGCTGCCTAACAATCCAAGCACTTTAACGGCATCAAGGCGTATTTTAAGAGATACTTTCTTGTCGCTGACGTAGGCTGCCAACTCCTTAATTATTTTATCACCATAATTTGCCAAAGCTTCTCGTGCGGTTTTACGAAATGATTTGCTGTCCAGGTAGGCAATTAGGATCGGTATAAATTCCTCATTTCGGATTTTACCCGCGCTCTTGATTGCCTCCATTTTTACAGCATCATCGGAATCATGCAGTAATTTTTTCAGTTCCTTGTTGTGCGAAGGGTTGTTGAGGACACCGATGGCTGCGGCAATCCTGGCGCGGCATTCAGGACTTTCCTGCATTATAATTTCAATGCGTTCCTTTGTCAGAATTTCCCGTGCAAGGTAAAAATCAGATGAAATGAGTTTTAGAGTTGCATTTTTGAGTTTTGGGTTATCTGATTTGAGCCAATCATCCAGGGT
>JAJDAE010000188.1 GCA_029262035.1 Candidatus Zhuqueibacterota bacterium | reverse complement strand
TCTGAAACCATTGGATCAGATGCATTGAAGTCAGACAAGGAAAAGGGATGTGGCTCAATCAGCAAATCGTCATCCGTACGCAGTTGCATTAGCTCGATCTGGGTATCAATAATATCATCCAAAGACTTGAATACAATTGCTAAATCAATATCACTATCCCTACGATTTATGCCTTTGGCATAAGAACCAAATAAAAATGCATTTTCTATCTGATAACGATGACGAATTGAATCAACATATTTTTGGGCAATTTTTATAGCTTCTCTTTTATCCATTCTCTTAGCTCTTTAATATTGGTTATCCACATTGCAGTGAAATCAGAATCACATTTTTTGTAAAAGTTTTGTTTGTAGCTATCATATCTCGCGTTTAAATTGAATGTGGTTATAGTATCTAACCAAGCTATGTGGTCACTATCAAATTCAATTTCAGAGTTCTTTGCTAACCTTCTCAAATCATGAGAAAATGGGGCATGGTATCCAGTGACTTTTACCAGTCTTGCTTTCAGTAGTTTTTCAATCACCAAGTGTCCAATAAACAAAGCCCAATGGTAGTCCTCCGATTCAAAGAGGTGAATCATTGCTTTAAAGTCGGTATCGGAGGAATCAAGCCAATGGTTATAAGTTTTGTCAATATTTATGTTTATATCTGTCATGAATCAATCTATCTATTTCCATAAGGTATGTTATTTACTAACTTAGATGCTTCCTTTTTCAATTCGACTTACTTTGGTTCAAAGCTTTTGCCAAGGCGCTTTCTAAAAGAGGCTCCATCATCGAATATCCAGCTGCATTTGGATGTACACCATCATCACCAAACTCTTTTTTTAAGCCATTTGAGTCGTCTGCCATAGCAGTAAAATAATCTACAAATACAATGTTATGCTTTAAAGCATAAGACTTTATTAGCGCATTGAGTTTTATGATTTTTTTCGCAGGTGCTAGTCCCTGGTTCCAGGGAAAGTCAAAGACAGGAAGCACGGAGGATATCACAATTTTTATATTATTTGCTTCTGCCAATTCTGCCATTGAGATGATATTGCCAGCAATTGTTTCAATGGTTGAAGGCCCGGTATTGCCTGCAACATCATTTGTACCTGCCAATATAACTACGGCTGATGGCTTCAGGTTGATAACATCTTGCCTGAAACGTAATAACATTTGCGGGGTTGTTTGTCCGCTAATACCTCTATTTATGTAAGGTTTCCCAACGAAGAAATCAGACCGTATGCCGAACCAATTGTTGGTAATTGAGTCACCCATAAAAACAATACGATTTTCTCCGGACTTAGGATTTGTCAATTCAGCATTTCCCTTTTGAAATTGTTTTAAGTTAGCCCAATCCTGGGCATGAGAAAATTCAGTAAAAGAAAACATGAATAAAATACTGACCAATAATTTATTCAGAAAGAATGTCATCATTTTATGGTTATTTGGCTCAGTAATTTTTTCTGGCGAATATGTTTGTCCAGCCAGTTCAAAATGTGTTCGCCTGCATTTACTGTGAGTCTTGGTTCAGTGATATGTGTTCCGGTGCGCGGAAAAACAATCAGTTCGCTTGGCACATCGTATCTTTTTAATTCATGGAAGAAATCCAAAGCGTGCGTGAGAGGAATTCGTTTGTCATTCTCGCCGTGCAGAATTAATGTTGGGGTATCAATTTTGTTAGCATGAAAAATAGGGGAGAGGCCGCCGTATTGATTCGCTGCATTCATTTCAAGAAACTCAACGGGGGAATGCGAGTTATCCGGCGAACTCAAGGTTGCTTTTAGCGAAGTCATGGCACCACCGATGCAAGCTGCGCTGAATCGGTTGGACTGCGTCAGTGTCAAAGCGGCAAGATAACCACCGTAGCCCCAACCCGCAATTGCCAGACTGTCCGGGTGCGCAACACCCACACCGACAACTTTATTGACGCCTGCGATAATCTCCTCAGTATGCCGGTTAATACGCGTTGTCGCATTTGTTTTGGTCTGAGAAAGATTTATCCGAAGCACCGCGTAGCCTTTTTGTGAAAATGCCTGTACCGGAAAGACATCAGTTCGGGCAGTGAATGTTTGCGTGAAAGCCTCGTAAGGATTATCAGGCAGGAGGATGACCGTCGGATACAATTTGTCGAATTCACGATAGATCGGGTAAGTGAGTAGGGCTTCTACTTGTGTGCTATCCTGCATGTACCACGAAATTGTTTCGGTCTTGCCCATTTTCAAATCAGGGTAGTCCGCTTCAAAATCGGTTAATTGCACCGGGGCGTTGTTACTAAGGGAAGTAAAATATAACTCCGGGGTCTTATCGCCGGATTGGTAAACAAACGCGGCGCTTTTGCCATTCAAGGAAAAATTACTGAACGTACCGTTGCCCTGCGTGTAAACCGTTGCCGGCGTTCCGTTTGCAGGCAACTGGAAAAGTCGGTTGGCCGTACTCATTTGTGCCTGGTAGAAAATAAAGTTGCTGTTATTTGCCCAGCGCACGATAGACTGTCTGGTTTGTCCCGCACTCAGTTTTTTGGTACGGTCGCCTTTTGTAGACATCACGTAAATTGTACTTGAAATTCCGGAGCTGCCATGCTCTCCTTCTGTGGTGAAAGCCAATGATTTGCCGTTGGGCGAATACACAGGCTGCCCGTCGGCGCCTGACCATGTGATAACCGGTGTTAGTGTATTATCCTGTACCGAAACCATGGAAATGTCAGAATTTTTCCAGTCATTAAGTAGTGGGGATTTGCGATGTTCGAAGGCGATGTTTTTGCCATCCGGTGACCAGGAAAAGGGCGTGCTGGTTTGTGCTGCTGCGGAGATATGAAAAAATCCCGCTGTCAGCCGTTGCAATTTATGGATGCCGTTGTGGTTTGGCTCCACGCCAATGGTATAAAGGTGCGCGTTTCTGTTATCTCCGACCAAGGCATAGGCATCACGCTTTTCGAATAGTTTGATTTTTTCAGGTTCGGTGAGCGGATCTAAGGTGGTGTAAGCAATTTGTTTACCATTTGGCGACCAGGCATAAGCCAACACACCGTGGTCGGTTTCTGTAAGCTGTTGCGGTTCTCCACCTTTTAAGGACAAAAGCCAGATTTCAGATTTTCCACCAAAATCACGGTCAGTTAAATACGCCAGATAGCTGCCATCCGGGGAAAAATGTGGTTGCATGCAGTCGTTGTCACCAAACGTGAGTTGTCTCTTTTTGCGGCTTTTGGTATTTGCCAGCCAGATTTGATTGCTGTACTTTGACAAGCCGTTTTTCAAAAGCGGCTGATTAACGATGTAAGCAACTTGTCTGCCGTTCGGTGCAACAGCAACTTCGCCGATTGTGCGGGATTGAATGGCCGAGCTCGGCGTCCATTTATTCTTGAGCTGTTGAGACAGCGCAGGATTGAGCATTAGCCCGGAATAAAACGCGACCAATAATATTCGGGTTCCGATTCGTAACATTTGTTTTATTTTCCCTTCAGCATGGATTGTTTCAAGTTTTTAAAATACAAATTTTGTACTGTGAAGTCAATTAAATTAAGGGTGATTAAGTTAGTTGATATTTTTGAACCTTTTATCTACATTGCTTTTAATTAGTGTCTGAGCTAAAACTACATATTAGCGTCTTTCTGAGCACAAAGCCCCGGAGACAGCTTCTCAAAGTAGCCATTGGTGTGCGAAGAATCTCTCTCGCAAGCAGAAGATTCTTCGCGCTTCAACTTTTTCCTCAAGCGGGAATCCAGGCACGAACCATAAATGGATTCCCGACAAGAACATTCGGGAATGACGACCCCGGATGGACACTAAATAGTCAGGGCAAGTGTGAATTTCGCTTGCTGCTGTTTTGGCCTTTCAGTGATTCTAAAACCAATTATATCTTTTAACAAGTCGAAAGTTTCCACAAAATGAATAAAACTTTAAAGGAAAATAGTCTTGAGCGCATAGCTCTTAAAATGGTTTCCAGTCTGGACTTGCAGGAGGTTTTAATCACTATCACGCAGGGCCTTGTGGATGAGCTTGATGCTGCTTTCGCACGTATTTGGTTGCTCGGACCGGGTGACTTGTGTACTGAATGTGTAAAGGCTGAACATTGTTCAAACCGCTTGCAATGTCTCCATCTTAAGGTCAGCGCCGGGATGTACGCACAAATAGATGGCGAACATCGCCGTATCCCCCTTGGCGCGTTCAAAATTGGACAAATAGCCCAAAGTCGGAAAGCAGTGGTCACAAATGATGCAGAGGGGGACGAACGAGTACCGAATAAATCATGGTTGCGGGAAAATAGGCTCCGTTCAGTGGCTGGTTATCCGCTTCTTTTTAGAGATGAGCTCTTGGGCGTTATTGCCATGTTTAGCCGGAGAAAGATGAAACCAAATGAAATTGACAGGTTGGCTATTTTTGCCAATCAGGCTGCTGTTGCAATTAAAAATGCCCAGCTTTTCGAAGCTGTACAGGGTGGGCGTCGAAAAAATGAACTTATATTGAATTCTGCCGGTGAAGGCATTTATGGTTTGGACTTAGATGGCAACACAACCTTTGTGAATCCCGCTGCTGTTCAAATCCTGGGATGGACGGAAGAGGAGATGTTGCACAAGCCGCAGCATGCTTTGATTCATCACACCAAACCGGATGGCAGCCCATATTCACGGGAAGTCTGCCCCATCTATGCTGCCTTCAAAGACGGCCAGGTACACCTGGTTACTGACGAAGTATTTTGGCGCAAAGACGGCAGTTCCCTTCCGGTGGAATATACCAGCACGCCAATAAAGGATAATGACGGAAATCTGCTTGGGGCAGTAGTCACGTTTCGCGATATATCCAAGCGGAAGCAAGCTGAGGCAGCGCTGCTTAAAGCGCACGAGGAAGTGAAGCAGCTCAAGGATCAACTTCAGGCAGAAAATATTTATCTGCAGGAAGAGATCAAACTTGAACATAACTTTGATGAAATCATCAGTACCAGCGTGGCCTTCAAAAAAGTCCTGCGGAGTGTAGAACAAGTTGCCAGCACAGATGCAACCGTTCTTATTCTTGGCGAAACAGGCACCGGCAAAGAGTTGATTGCCCGTGCCTTGCATACCATCAGCCCGCGTAAAGCTCGACCGCTGGTAAAAGTCAATTGTGCGGCTTTACCCATGAATCTGATTGAAAGTGAACTCTTCGGTCATGAAAGGGGGGCGTTTACCGGAGCGATATCACGCAAGCAAGGCCGGTTCGAACTCGCTGAGCGCGGCACTATATTTTTAGATGAAATCGGCGATTTACCCCTGGACTTGCAGGCCAAACTCCTTCGGGTTCTGCAGGAAGGTGAATTCGAAAGAGTCGGCGGCACTCAGACCTTAAAAGTAAATGTTCGGGTGATTGCAGCTACCAACCGGGATTTAAAACAAGCCACTCAGACCGGCGAATTTCGAGAAGACCTGTTTTACCGCTTAAATGTGTTCCCCATTTCTCTGCCGCCTTTACGAGAGCGTGCCGAAGATATTCCATTGCTCATCAAGCATTTTGTTAAAAAAAGCGGTACAAAAATGGGAAAGAAAATAACTACCGTACCGCAAAAAGTAATGAGAACCCTGCAAAACTATCATTTCCCCGGAAATATCAGGGAACTTGAAAATATCATTGAGCGGGCAATTATTCTGGCCAGTGAGCAGACTTTACAATTGGATGAAAGTTTTGAATCAACTAAAAGTGCAGATGCTTCAGGTCTTAAAACCCGCACCCTTGAAGAAGTAGAGCGCGAATATATTGTGGCCACCCTTGAAGAAACCAACTGGCGCATTGAAGGCCAAAAAGGCGCCGCCCTGCGTTTGGGACTTAATGCAAACACGCTGCGGTCCCGGATGCAGAAGTTGGGAATTAAGAAACCTGCATAATCCAAAGGCAGGTTACAATTCTTCCCAAGTTTTTATCGTTAAGGTGGGAGAACCAAGAGTGCCGCCGATATCGGTACCGGCAACATTGGTGGTGTAGGTGGCGTTGTAGGTTACGTTAAAATTAGTGCTTTTATGATGAAACTTTTCAATGGCGATAATGGCGCCTATCAACGTGAAATTGTCAAAGTCTTTATCAAAGTGGTCACCGGTGTAAACCAGACCTGTAATTTTGATA
>JAJDAE010000187.1 GCA_029262035.1 Candidatus Zhuqueibacterota bacterium | reverse complement strand
CCCAAGGTATTGCCCTGACCCAACCAGTTGAATTCATTGGCGCCAACCTGTAACCAAAAATTACCCGTTACCCCGCCCAGATTCCCAATTGGCAGCAGCGTAGCCAACTCCTTGCAGTGAAATGTAAGAACCTGACCGCCTGATGTGTCTCGCAGTGAGTAGGATACATCAGAAAAAAGTTGCAGATTTCTCAACATTTGGACATCGTGTTGAATTTGCGCAGAGTCCGGGAATGTTCCAGTCTTAACATCTAGAAAATTTTGTAAATAATCGGGGTCGGTCTTGCCAAGGTTTGGGAAACTGATAGCCGCGATTTTTTCTTGCGTCCAGGCTGCATTCAGACATGCATGCAGTAATAGTACTCCGATTATTAATTTCATCCTATGCCCAGGTTTGGTTCTCATTGCGACCCGACTCTATCTGATTATTCGAAAGCCAATATTATATGTAACTCCTGCGCCCGCATCCTTACCCTTGAAGAATTTGGTAGCAAGAGTCTCGACTTCAAGATTGGCGGTAATTTGGTATTTTAAACCCAGCCCGCCCTGGAAATAATAACTTGACCAGGAAGAGCCATCCCAGGTAGGTGTCAACTCGGTTGGCAGATAAACGGTCCATTTGTCGGAATGATAGTAGTTGCCAATTACCTTTAACGGTGAGCTAACAACCGTTTCCTCGCTGTCGAAGCGGAAGAACCAGCCATTTTCAAGATAGACCAAAAATTTGCTCGATAACATTTTGTCGTAAAATATCTGCGTCCACCATTGAACAGCATCGTAATCGAGGAATGGATTCTCATCAAGATTGGAAACCAGCGGAATCAGTACCAATGTTTGCAAAGATAAATTTTGCAAGCCGGAAAATGGGGATACTTTTATTTTGGGCGCAAATGCAGTCAGGGCTGTTCGTGAGTTGTTACCCGAGGCAAATTTAAATACCGACAGGGGGGAACTGGATTCGCCGGCGTTACGGACGGATTTGAAATAAACATCAAAACCCAAGTTAATATTTGGTGTTGTGCCAATCAGGAAGCTGGTAATATTTGTAAAAAAAGTGGACCGCGTATTTAAATCAACCTTTTCACCGTCCGCGTTATAGAAAGCCGTCTGCGTATAGAGGTTGTTAAAAGTCTTGACTTCGATTTCACCGGGTCTGAGCAGTGTTGAGGACGTGTAGGCCTGCAAGTTGTCCCTTTCAATCAGGAATTGTCCGGTTCTGATCTCTTTACTTTCATTCAGGCGCCAGTCGTAAGTGTAGTAATCGATGGAATAGTCTATCGGAATGGCTTGCGTTCGATACTGATTCACGAACTGCAAAATGCTGCCAAAATCTTTCTTATACCATTTGAAAATTTCAGATAAGTAGACTTTTTTTTCGCCCTTGACCACGCGAACGAAATTATCATCGTTCAGGTTGATCCTGGCTCTCTGGTTCAATTGTTCGTCAAGTGTCTCCGGGAGGTAGGCTTGGTTGATGATAGGCGGACAACTCAAAGCGGCACACACCAAGGCAAAATGGATTCGGGCATCACCGAACTTTTCACGCAGCTTGATATTTTCGATGTCGTTTAAGGTCAGCTTTTCTCCGGCGACTTGATGTTTTCGTCCGTCAAAAAAGCCGGCAACATCCATTGGCGACTTAATGGGCGAGTGCGTTACCACTGTATTGATAACCAAAATATTGTAAGCATTGATCCAAAATGCTTTTTCAGAATTGGCATCCGACAACTTGCTTACATCAAAATTTTCCAGCAATTTCACCAGTTCAGTAATCTGCTTTGGGTCCTTTTTAATCTCACCGTAGGACACCAGGTTGTTGTGTACATGAGCCTTAAGAAAGGCATTCGTCCTGTTAAAAAACTGTGTCAGTTCCTGTTGCGACTGTGCGGCAGATATCATGGATAAAATCAACATGATAACTAAAATTAGTTTCTTCACCGTTTTCTCCCACTAATATGATTCAAAATTTCTTTCATCCATCAAACATATATTTGACAAAAATCTATCCCACCTAACTCAGAGTCATCACATGGAATTTCATTAATTTTTAAATAGAATCGAAATACCTAAAAGAAGCTGGTGCTCAGTGAAATTGGAAACCGGGTCGCTCAGAATTCGCTTCAACTTGTATTCAACCCGTATTGCCGAACCTTGTGTTATCAACGTACGCAAACCGACGCCAAAGCCTATGGGATATCGGGACAATCGAAAACTGCCAATAAATTCTTGACGCAATCCACCACCCACGGCAACAAAAGGATAAACAGCGCTTTCCCCCAATTTTTTTTGCCAGGAGAGGAATCCCTGTAGATCTATTACATCAAGTGAACTTACATGCGAATAGGCAACTTCCAACTCTGCTCCGGCCAATCCGCTCAACAAATTCCAAAATGTGCCGCCCCGAACGGCAGCGGATGCGTTCGAGATGCCTTCAACTATATTTAGAGAACCCGAAAATCCAGCCTCGATTGCGCCGGATTTTATGGTTGGCACCAAACTGGTTTTGGCAGATCCAAACTGCGCCTTTGCCGACATCGGTATAAAGGTAAGAATCATGAAGATAACTCCACAGATCGTGACGCGCATTATTCAGGATTCCATGACTTTGTCAAAACGGATTCCGCCGGTTTGCCATAAGGTGTATAGTCGCTGTTGCCTTGCCCGCCCGAGCCGTCCGCAAGCCAGTTCCACCAATACATTCCCTTGAGCCACGGAATATCTGCGGTGCTTTGCAGAGCCGCCCAATAGAGATCTGCTTGTTCCTGTAAATCTAACGGGTCCGGATTATTGAATTGATATGGCTTCATGCCGGCGCCGTCTATGCTGCGGTATCCGATCTCCGTGAACAATATGTCGCGTCCGGTCTGCTTGTTCAGTAACTCCAGGGTTTGTAGCCAGGGTTGCCATGCGGCAAGAATTTCAAGCTGATTTGGATCTTTTCTGTTCGCGACAGGAAAATAGAAATCTACGCCGATAACATCCAGTTCTTGCCAAAATGGCACCTTTTTGACTTCATCCCACGAAGCGGCATAAGTAAGCTGGCCACTATAGACAGACTTGATGCTGTTAATGGTTTTCTGCCAGAGTTCTTTCTTCTGGATGGTTTGGCCAAGCTCCGTACCAATGATGAATTGAGCCGCGCCGAATGATTCAGCCAGTTGGGCGAGGGGCAGCAAAAAGTCGATGTAAGAATTAAACCACGCTTCCGGATCGGAGGGCTTCAACTGGCCGGGCCAGCCGCCATCGTTTGAGAGTATTTGCGGCTTCAATGTAACTTGCAAGCCGCTGGATTGTGCCCAGCCGATTGCTTGCGAAACTGCTGCTTGTGTCGGCGTTCTCAATGGGTCAACAAGCACTTTGTTGGAGGATTTCGTGTCCTGATAGCCGGTTATCAGAATGGCCATGTGACTTGCACCCGCTGATCTTAGAGCGAGAATTGCGTTGCGAGATGATTCCGATGCGTAGCCGTCGGTAGTCCAGTTGGCTAAAGTGATGCCCCGGATGAAAGCTGGAGCTGGCTCGGCCACATCCGTGGGGAGTTTTTCACAACTCATTGCCGTTAATACAACCATTACTACTATTCTGCTTAGATAAAGTGATTTGAAAATGATTTCAATCAATGTTGATGCCCACTACCGTTTTTGAATTAATGAATCAATTTAAAATAAAAATTTTGTCTTTCAAAGGGTAATTAAGAAAGTCAGACATGAAAACGAGAAGTGATAAATTAAATGTGCGAAGAATCAGACTGAAAAAGATTCTTCGCACATTATTAACTTTTAATTATTTGAAGCCATCGTGAAAACTTCATTAAAAAGCTTTTTCATGGACTCCCAGGATTGTTGGTCGGCAGCTTCATTGTAAGCCATTGGCATATTAAATTTCGTACCCATTGAGTCGGCAATCGGATTGGTGAAACTGTGTTTTGCACCCTCGTAGCTATGCACTTTGAAGTCTGCGCCGGCGGCTTCCATTTCTTTCTTGAAAGCATCAACATGCTCTTGTGGAATCATCGGGTCTGCCGCTCCGGTGCAGACCAAAACTTTAGCTTTGACATTTCCCTCTTGCACAGGTGCGAGACCTTGTAACCCACCATGAAAACTAGCCACAGCATCAAGATCCACGCCGCTTCTGGCCATGCTCAATACCACACCGCCGCCGAAGCAGTAGCCAATTGCTGCGATTTGGTCAGGGTTGGTTGTTTCGTGCTGCTTCAATAAATCTAAAGCGGCATTAAATTTAGCTTTGTAGCCTTCTGCATTTTCAATAGTTGCCATCATAAATTTCATGGCATCGTCGGGATGATCAGCTTGTTTGCCATCGCCGTACATATCGAGCGCCAGAGCGGTATACCCAAGTTCTGCCAACATGTTGGCGCGCTTGCGGGCATAATCGTTGTGCCCCCACCATTCGTGTACCACAATCACACCGGGTCGCGAACCTTT
>JAJDAE010000186.1 GCA_029262035.1 Candidatus Zhuqueibacterota bacterium | reverse complement strand
GTTGGTTTGAATCATCATTTTGCAAAGCTTTTGTCCGGTTGGTGTGGCGAAATAGCCATCAGACGTATAATTTTTGTCGAATTCATATTGCCAGGTTCCCAGAAAATAAATAGCATTTAGCAAAAACATAACAGAGTCGTTGCTGATATCCGACGGATTTAGGATTTTCCGGATTTTGCTGTTGGTGTTTTCATCGACCCAATTGTTGATCATTTCGGCTACAGCAACTGGCTGACCAAAATCGGCACCGGTAACCTGCGCATCAAAGTAATCTTCGGCAGACTGCAGGAACGCATTTTCAAAGCCAAAATTGTCCCGATACCAAATTGAATTTGCAATTGAAAAAACAACTTTCGGATCACTGCTTACGAGATAGTCGATCAGGTTGCGATAGGCCTGATTGATTTCATCCTGGCTAAGTCCGGCAAACTCAAGTGTAGTGGCCATATCTGCCTGGGTTTGGTTGGCAGCGCCGTTTAGGGTCATACCCAGTGCCATGGAAACACTAAGCGGAGAGACGAAGATATTTGTATCCGGCCCGGTACTAACCAATTCCTGAAAAAGTTTTAGGGTGAATTTGTTATCTGCCTCAACCAGCTTCTTTTCAAGTGTAGTCAGGGTGTTGTCGGAGTTTGACGGATTGTCGCTGCCGCAAGAACAGGTGAACGTGGCGAGCAAGACCATGATGGAGATTATTTTTAGCATTTTTGGTGCCTCTTTTAACTATTCACGTTCAAAATTTCTGCTTCTATAACCGATTTCTTCATCTGCTATTTGGGCGCTGTAATCGATGTAAACGTAAGTCGGGTAGCCCTCCTTGTCATCATAGGTTACATCGAGGATGGCGACAGAATCTTCATCTATGGAATTAACCAGTTCAACTAACTCGTGAATCGTTTTGAAAAAATTGAATTGCCGTGCTTCGAGCATTTCGCCGGTTTCGGTGTTTTCAGCAGAAACAATTTGGCTATCCCGAACTGTTAGTTTGAAAAAGATACCCGCCGGTGGCGCGCAGAAACAAATGATCTGCTGTTCGAAGGTATAATTTTTGAATTCGCCCGGTGTGTTGGAGCCGCCATTATTGGTAAATGGATTATTACATGATACTATGAAGATTCCGAAACAAAATATGATTAAGATAATATTTTTCATTTTAAACACCCACATTTATATAGTTTTTTTGAAATTAGTGATTCAATAAAATTCATGGTAGTATCAATCGGGGCACCAATTTATGAAATAAAGATTGCCGACGTCATCTATGACTTCATTCCAGGCGTGAACTTTCCTGTTGGTATCCTTGTCTTTTACGACCACAAGGTAGAGGTTCTTGTTGATTTCATTTCCGCGTAAATTAGTGACGACTCGTAATTTTTTCGTTTCAAGAAAAATGTTATCCCACCCCTGAATCATTTTTCTTTTCAAAATTTCGTCCAACGCTTGCTGGAAGTCTTCTCCGATTTTTTCCTGAAATATTATTTCACCGCAAACATCCTTCGGTGCCTTATAGACGGCTTTATTGGAACCATCGTTATCAGCAAATGGATTGTTACATGCTGCTAAAAGTCCTAAAAAAATTGTACTAAGGATAAGTTTTTTCATTGTGTCTACATGGATGTTTTAACCTTGCGAAGGTTTAAACCTTCGCAAGGTTAATCCCGTCTATTTAAGTAAAGTCATTTTTCTAACTAATAAACGATTTGTATTTGTTTGCAATACGTAAAAATAAATGCCACTTGGCACAAACTGACCGGAATTGTCCTGGCCGTTCCAGTTTATGCGGTGGTTACCGGCGCCTAACTTTCCATTAAGGAGTTCGTTTATTTTTTGCCCTATGAGATTATAAACTGAAAGCCGCACATCTGTTTCTCCCGGCAGGTCAAATGAAATTTCTGTGGCCGGGTTGAACGGATTCGGATAGTTACCATAAAGCCGGACGGTTTTGGGAAGGTTGTTGTCGTTCCCACCAACACTTGTAACTGCACCCTCTTGCAGTACAAGATTCACTTCGTATGATCCGTTATTAATTTCAAGCGCTTCAGCGGTTTCGAAGGTGGTTGCATCACCATTAAATTTACTGCCAAAACCAACATGTGTTGCTTTTAATTTGTAACTGCCCAGAGCGATATTCGATAATTCATAGTGCCCCTGTGCATTACTTCTGGCAAATGAAACCGGCACGCCGGCTTCGTTCATCAAATAAACAAAAGCCTCGGATATTGGAGTATTATTTATATCTGAAATTTTTCCAAGAACGGTGGCATTAACTGTGGGACTGCCTTCCAAACTTCTGAAATCTGTTGCTAAAAAGTAAATCGGATGCAAGCTGAAATCCACACCAGAATTCTGGTTTCCGTCAACCTTGATAATATTTGCTTCAGCGGGATCAAACACACTGTCGTAATATTCACCAATATGATTGGGCGAATAAGCGTAGACAATAAATTCACCTTGCGGCAAACCGGTGATTTCATAATGGCCTTCAAAATTGGTAACAGCCGTATAGACTGCTTCCGGGTTGGGATCGGTTACTGCGGATTGAACCGGTGTAGCTTTGACGATGGCAATCTCTAAAAAACCATCATTAAATTCGTCGTAAACCTGGCCCGATATTACCCCGGAGCCGTCGTTTTTCTTTGTGATACCAAAATCTACCGCTGTCCTCTCACCACCAATTACTTGCACCATGGTTGCATTTTCCGGTGAGAAGGCATTTTCATAATATTCAAAAGCGCCGTTTGTGTAAACTGTTACAACGTATTCGCCTTGTGGCAACCATTCCAAACTGTACTCTCCACTTTCGTTGGTAATTGCATAATATGGCCAAGAATAAAATGGACGAAAATAGAGTTGAAAGTCGGTAGGGGTAACCTCGATGTATGCGCGGTGGAGCAGCTCACCTGTTTCTTCGTCGGCCACAACGCCGGTAATAGCGCCGTAATAGGGCTTTACTTCTAAATCAAAATTGATGCCGGTCAGGGTGTCATTTTCCACGAGTACAAGCCGGTCGGCGTTTTCATAATTGTCTTGATGATCGTACCATTGCTGCCCAAAATTGTCATCCTGCCAGTATTGCACGCTGGCGATGTATTCACCTTCGGGCAAACCGTTGACCTGGAAAAACCCGTTGCTATCGCTATTGGCGTAGGCCCAAATTTGCTGCTTCAGATCGGCCAGCACGTCGGGTGCATTGGTCACTTCAATAAATGCGTAGGCGAGCGGTGCACCGGTTTGGTTTTTAACAGTACCCGAAATCATCCCGGTCTCCACAGCCAGTGGCAGCTTAAAATCAAGTACTTTTTTATTATCATTTTTTTGGAAGGTCACGATTTCCGCATCGTTTCTATCTTCGGCGTCCGGCCACCAACGTTCCACATATTGCCACTGGTTATTGTAATTTGCCAGCACATAATAATTACCGTAAGGAATTTCTTTGATGTGATACTGGCCGTTTTCATCCGTTGTGCCATAAGGCAGCGGCACCCGGAGTGCAAAGGATGAGTCGTCTGCTGTGGTGATTCTGATAAAAGCATTCTGCAGAGGATTCCCATCGCGGTCGGTAACAGTACCCTTGACTTCTCCTTTAAAACTTGTGAGTGGTAATTCAAAATCGATACCGATGGTTTCCTGTTCAATCACTACAACTACAGGTGTGGCATCGTCAATTGAATATGCATTATCGTAAAACTGAAAATAGCGTCCTATGGCATCGCCGGCATGCACCGAAACATAGTAATCTCCGCTGTGTAAGCCGGTGACTGTGTAGTGTCCATTTTCATCACTGATTGCCGAGCCCCAACTATCCACCAAAATGGAATCAAAAAAGACGGAATCCGGCTTAATAAACCAGAGAGTAGGACCTGCTTCGATGTATGCATTTGAAATACCATCACCATCTTCATCTGTAACCCGGCCGCTAATTTTACCGCCTTCGCTCAGGGTGAAATTAATACCGCCGGTTTCGTCGGGCTCGCTAACCTGGATAAGAGCAGCATCGGTTATGGTTTCGGC
>JAJDAE010000185.1 GCA_029262035.1 Candidatus Zhuqueibacterota bacterium | reverse complement strand
GATTTTGTGGTGACTTGCATTTTTCACCTTAAATTTGTTTTAGGTATGTAGTACACGCTTTAGCGTGCCCGCGCCTAAAGGGCAGCCTAAAGGCTGAACTACAAACCTCTGCATTATTTTGCCGGTTCAAATTTGGTCATTTGCCAGAATTGATTAAACCGTTCGGCAATTTCCTCCTGCGACAAATCAACTAATTTATCGAGGCTAAACTTTTCAACGCAAAAAGAAGACAGTGTGCTGCCGTAAATCAGCGCCTGCCGGTAATCTGCATTTGTGGGGTTGCCGCATTTTGCGAGATAGCCGATGAAACCGCCTGCAAATGTATCGCCGGCACCGGTAGGATCACACAAATCTTCCAGCGGATATGCCGGCGCAGCAAAGAAAGAAAAATCTTCTGAAACCATCAGTGCGCCATGCTCACCTTTTTTGATGATGATGACTTTCGGACCCATATTTTGAATAATACGCGCTCCCTTAACCAGGTTGGATTCTTCAGCCAGTTGCTTCACTTCAGAGTCATTAATAATCAAAATATCTACTTTGGGAAGCACTTGCTTGAGCGCATCCAGACTGCCCTCAATCCAAAAATTCATGGTGTCCAAAGCAACCAGTTTTGGTGATGTCACCTGGTTTAAAACATCGAGCTGAAGCTCGGGTGCAATATTCGCCAGAAAAATAAAATCGCTTTGTTTATACTCATCCGGGATAACCGGTTTAAATTCCTGGAACACATTCAAATGGGTAAAATCTGTGTCGCGTGAATTTAGATCATCGCCATAAGTGCCGCCCCAGCGAAATGTTTTACCTTCGGCTTTTTCAAGGCCGCGCAAATCTACATTTCTCGGTTTTAAAAATGAGAGTGAATTTTCATCAAAGTCCGTACCCACAACCCCTACAAGATTGATGGGGGAAAAATATGAAGCCGCCGCGCTAAAATAAACTGCTGCACCGCCAAGTGCATCTGTCACCTCTCCAAAAGGTGTTTTTACCGTGTCTAAAGCAACCGAACCTACAACCAATATGCTCATTTTCTGATCCTTATTTTTTTAAAGTACCGTTCCCTGGTGGTATACTAAAATGTTTGAAATATACTTATTTGTGCGTTGCCCAGATATCTGTTTATGGACTTTAGGCAATTTAAAACTTTAGTTCATTTTCAATTTTGCTCTACATTCTTTCAGGCGCACTTACACCCATTAAATTGAGCGCGTTGGTAAAAACCACTCGCGCGCCTTGAATTAACAAAAGTCGTGCTTTAGTCAACTCAACATCATCGGTTACAACTTTATGATGATGATAAAACCGGTGCAGAGTTGCCGCAACCTCCTGAAGATAATTTGGTACCCGGTGTGCCTCTAAATACTGAGCAGCCTTGGAAACAACTTCCGGGAACTCTAACAATTTCTTAATTAAATTAAGCTCTTCTTCCTCTTTAAGTAAGGAAAAGTTCGCGGTCTCGGGTAATTTTACACCCTGGCTTTCTGCGTGTTTAATGACATTGCAAATCCGGGCGTGCGCGTATTGCACATAATAAACCGGATTTTCATCGGATGTCTTCTTTGCCAGATCGAGATCGAAATCCAGCGGGCTTTGGGTACGCCGCGCTACAAAAAAGAAACGTGCAACATCAACCCCAACTTCGTCAAGCAGCTCCTGCATTTCAATTATCTTACCGGCACGCTTGGACATTTTTACTACTTCGCCATCCTGAATCAAATTGACCTGCTGAATGATGATGACTTCAAAGCTGTCTTCCGGGTGCCCAAGAGCGGTTAACGCAGATTTCACTCTTTGAATATAGCCGTGATGATCGGGGCCCCATAAATCATACAATTTGGAAAACTTACGTTTGTATTTATCCTCGTGATACGCAATATCAACCAGAAAGTAAGTTGGTTCCCCCTCACTGGTTACGAGTACTCTATCTTTT
This sequence comes from Candidatus Zhuqueibacterota bacterium, assembly GCA_029262035.1. Lineage (GTDB taxonomy): Bacteria > Zhuqueibacterota > Zhuqueibacteria > Oceanimicrobiales > Oceanimicrobiaceae > JAJDAE01. Next base: position 41,509 of record JAJDAE010000185.1, on the reverse strand, counting down.
TCATCTCCGAAATCAGTCGCCCTGAACCACTTGGCGCCATCTTGTTCGTACACATGGCCATTTTCAGTGAGCTTGTTTAAAACATTGAGATGATCATTGGATTGGCGCAAAACTCTTTCTCTGAACCAAACATCGAAATCAAGCCCAAAATCGGCAAGCACCTTTTTTTGTGCGCTTAAAATTGTTTCGAGTGCCAGTTCGGAAAGCTCGTTCCACCGCTCGCTCTGTTGCAGTTGTGCAAACTTTTCACCATGTTCATCAAAAAATGACTTAGCCAAATCGTTAATATAATCACCGTGATAGCCTTCTTCGGGAAACGGTTCCGATTGTCCGGTAAGCTTCATATAGCTCGAACTCACCGACATGCCCAACAAGCGTACCTGGCGGCCGGCGTCATTCACATAATACTCTCGCTCCACCTCAAAACCAACTGAAGTCAAAATGCTTGACAATACATCTCCCACAGTCGCCGCTCGGGCGCTAACTATATTTAACGGTCCGGTGGGATTGGCGCTTACAAATTCAAACTGAATACGTTCATTATTACCCCAGGTATCTTTCCCGAAGTCTTTTCCCAAACTTAAAATGTCACCGAGAACATTGTGAAAATAACCGTCACCTAATCTAAAATTTATAAAACCCGGTCCGGCAATATTTACATCGTCCACAATATCAACATCCAGGGTCAATGATTTTTGAATTTCCTCAGCAATATCACGGGGTTTACGTTTTAATACCTTCGCAAGCAGCAGGGCAATGTTAGTTGAAAGGTCACCATGTTCAGCAACCTTCGGGCGCTCAAGCATAATTTGAGGTACATCCGGCCCGGTAACATCCAACTTCTGCAAAGCCTCCGTGAGCTTTTCCTTTAAATACTCAACTCCGTTCATTGTATTTCATCTTTAATTTCGATGATTTTTGCATCGCCCCATAATTTTTCCAAGGCATAGAATTCTCTTTTCTCCGGTTGAAAAACATGAGCCATCACATCCACAAAGTCCATTAAAATCCACTCATGCCCGGACAAGCCTTCGTTATGAAGCGGACGGCTCTTTTCTTCGCGGAGTTTCGATAAAATATGATCGGAAATGGCTTTGACCTGCGTGTTTGTATCACCCGAACAAATCACAAAATAATCTGTCATGGAAGTTAGTCCACGCAAATCCATAATAATTACATCTGTTGCTTTTTTTTCGAGAGACAACTCTGCTACTTTAAGCGCTAATTCTTTTGAATCCAAAAAACTTAATCCTCATTTAGAACAACTTGTAAATCAAAGATTTTTTTTGTGAAAGTCAAGGAGGAGATTTTTTAGAAGCAAATTTTCCGGTTTGATAAATCTTACTTAAACTATCAGACCAATAATTTTAAATCAAAAAAATTGTAGTTATAAAAGTGGTGGTATTAAATAATCTGAATACAAGTATTAGAGTTTTTGTGTTCTAAACCAATCGACTGTTTTTTCCAAGCCATCTTGAAAACTAACTCTTGGTTCCCAACCTAAAACAGACTTTGCCCTGGTAATGTCAGGCTGGCGAACTTTGGGGTCATCAACAGGTAGGTCTTTGTAAATAACTTCACTGCGGCTACCGGTAACTTTTACAATACTTTCCGCCAGTTCTTTAATCGTCATTTCCTGTGGATTACCGATATTTACGGGCTCATGATAATCTGAAAGAAGTAATCTGATAATTCCTTCTATTAGATCATCCACGTAGCAAAAGCTTCTAGTCTGCGAACCATCACCAAAAACTGTGATTGACTCGTTACGCAATGCCTGGGGCACAAATGCCGGAATTGCGCGGCCATCATTAGGTCGCATACGCGGACCGTAGGTATTGAAAATACGAACTATTTTTGTATCAACCCCATGAAAGCGGTGATAGGCCATGGTGCTTGCTTCTGCAAAACGCTTAGCTTCATCATAAACGCCTCGTGGGCCTACGGGGTTAACATGCCCCCAATAACTTTCTTTTTGCGGATGTTCCTGTGGGTCGCCATAAGTCTCAGAAGTTGAAGCAAGTAACAATGTGGCATTTTTTTCTTTTGCCAAGCCAAGCGCTTTATGGGTTCCAAGCGAACCAACTTTTAAAGTTTGAATTGGCATTTCCAGGTAATCTTTGGGGCTGGCAGGCGATGCAAAATGTAAAATGTAATCGATGGGGCCGGCACAATAAATGTACTCTGTTACATCATGTTTTATAAATTTAAATTTCTCGGATTGCAGATGTGTAATATTCTCAACATTCCCTGTTGATAAGTTGTCCATTGCAATTACTTCGTGGCCTTTTTTTAACAAATATTCGCAGAGATGTGAGCCTAAAAAGCCAGCGCCGCCTGTCACTAAAGTCCTTGGCATAATTCTTCCTATCTAAATTATTATAAATCTAATATTACTTACTAAAACTCTTAATTCGCAATTACAGCAATATAGCAACAAAACTCTGAAAATGGTGAAGAAGTATTGGACTATTTTACTCGTATCAGCTTTCTCTGGTTGTAATAAAAGTTACCAACTCATTTAAAGATTTTTTATAAGCCGTATCCGGGTATCGAGCAAGAGAATTTCTTGCCTGTTCAATATAATTATTTGCCGTTTCCATTGCATATTCAATACCACCATGAGTTTCGACAAATGAGATTATATCTTTAATATCGGTGCGGTTTGTGCGCTTTTTAGCGTTACGTTTTAACAGGCGAATAATACGTCTCGCTTCTCCTTTCGGAGCTTGGCGCAATGCATGAATAAGCGGCAATGTTACTTTATTATCGCGAATATCATTGCCTAGCGGTTTACCTGTTTTTTTCTCTTTGCCAAGAATATCCAACAAATCATCACGGATTTGAAAAGCAATCCCCAGGTTTTCTCCAAATTCTTTCATGGACTGCCAATCTTCAGGGTTTTCTGATACAGACACTGCTCCCAACTGGCAAGCCGCCGCCAACAATGAAGCTGTTTTATCGCCAATCAGTCTAAAGTAAACCTCCTCTTCCATCCAAAAATCTTTACTTCTCTCAACCCCTAAAAGCTCACCCTTTGCCATTCGTTCGGCGGTTTCCGAAATAATCTCATAGGCGTGCATACTTTTGAGGCTCAGCATTGCCAACAGAGACTTCGAAAACAGGTAATCGCCCATCAAAACGGAGACTTTGTTTTTCCAAATTGAATTTACGGAGGGTACACCACGCCTTTGATTAGAGCCATCCACAACATCATCGTGAACCAAAGTTGCGGTGTGGAGCAGTTCCATGATCGCCGCAGCTTTCAGGTTACGGCTTTCCAAATCAGCGCCATTGGTGAGATGTAACCGACTTGTAAGAATTACCAGGATTGGCCGAAGCCGTTTACCTTTATTTGCAATGATGTATTGGATAACTTTATCGATCAGGAAAACATTTGATTTCAATAAATTTTTAAACTCAACCTCATACCTTTCAAGGTCTTTTTGGATTGGTGCACAAATTTCTTTTAAAGACAAAGGAAGCCTCACAATTAATCACAAAACCTTATGAATAGCCATGAATGTAGTAATTAATTGTATTTTTGTCAAACAAAAACAAAGGTTGTAAAAGCTATAAACTCACGATGTTTTCAATTTCATTTGGCGGGTCAATTGTGGCTCTATTTTTTTGAGGTAAACTAACAGTAAATGTGGTACCGGCTCCCGTTTCACTTTCGACAGATATTTTTCCGCCGTCACGTTCTATAATCATATGGGTAATGTAAAGTCCCAATCCAGTCCCTTCTCCAGCCTTTTTCGTTGTAAAAAATGGAGAAAAAATCTTTTTTAGATTCTGGTCTGAAATGCCGGTTCCTGTGTCTGATATTTTTATATCAACATATCCTGCTTTATTCTGCTCAACAAATATTGTCAATTTGCCACCTTTTTCCATAGCCTGAATTGCATTGATGATAAGGTTAAGCAAAACCTGTTTTAACGAGTCCATACTAAAATAACAGGGATAGTCATTTTCGAATCGGGAAACAAACTCAATATTCTTTGCATCAAGTTCTTTCTTTATCAGAGCGATTGTACTTTCAACCAGCATTTTTATATCAATCTCTTCACGGTTGTGTTTTGAGTGCTGTGAAAATTCGAGAAGATTATTTATAATTTTAGAAGAGCGGTGTACATTCCGGCGGATAATATCCAACTTTACAGAGATATCCGGATTCTTTCCAATTAAAAATTCATCAATATAATAACGGGCTGTTTCAATTACGTTAAGAGGGTTGCGAAGTTCATGCGCAATGCCTGACGCAAGCAAACCAATGGTTGCCAGTTTTTCAGATTGAATGAGTGAATTCTCTAACTTTTTCTTGTCAGTAATATTTCTCGAAAATACTGCGACTGATTCTACCTGACCATCGACTGAAAAATTCGGGTAGGTGTGAGTTTCGTAAACTTCATCATTATGCTGGCTCTCTCTAAAGGCAGGCTGCTGTGTTTTAAAGGTTTCCTTAATAGGACACTCCTCGCTTAACTCGCCAAATTGAAAAAACAGCTCGTAATACTTTCTCCCAATAACTTTTTCCGGCTCCAGGGAGCACATCTCAGAAAATTTGCGATTAGCTATTACAATTTCAGAATTTTCATTTACTTCAAAAATTATATCTCCAATACTATCGAAAGTGCTTTGTAGCCGCCTTTTGCTGTTCAAAATCAAATTTTGAAGATGCTTCTTTTCTGCAATATCTTTTATCGTACACAAAATATAATCGGCATCTTCTAATTTAACGAGGCTGGTATTTATATCTACCGGAATTTCCTGGTCTTGACTATCCAAAATAGATAACTGATCATCATTACAAATCTTAAAGTTAACCGTATTTTGAAGTACGGTTTCAAAATGATGCCTTTGCGCTATTGGAAAAAACTCTGCCACATTTCGCAAAGATATTTCTTCGTCAGAAAGGCTGGTCATTTGCGCAAATCTACGATTGGATTCCAGTATTTGATTTGTATTGGGATTGATAATTAAAATGGCATCAGATGCATTTTCAAAAATATTTTGATATTTAGTCTCGGATTCTCTTAATCGGTTTTCCAGACGATGGTGCTCAATTGTTTTTTGAACAACCTTAGGGAGTTGCGATAGGAAACTACTATTCTTTACCAGGTAGTCGTAAGCCCCATTTTTAAGCGCTTCCACAGCAACTCCTTCACTGCCATGGCCGGAAACAAGTACCACAGGTGTATCATAGCCATTGCGTGAAATCTTATCCAGAATTTCCAGCCCGTTTCCCTCAGGTAAAAGAAAATCCAGGACAATAGCCTCAAACTTAGAATCGTTCAATCTTTCTATACAAGCTTCACCAGAATCCGTTATTTCGACACTAAATTCAGAATTGAACCGCTGCAAGGAACTTTCCATCAATTCCGCTTGCTCCAAATCATCTTCTACTACAAGAACTTTTACTATATTGCTCATAAAATTAAACCCAACTCGTTTCTAGTGAGTACCATTTAGCAAATAGATATTAAATGGCTTTCCAAGGTGCCTAAGCAGGAGAATTCTTGGGCAAGGTAAAAAAGAATTTTGACCCTCGATTCTTGCGGGATTCCACCCATATTTCGCCGCCATGTCCTTCAATTATTTGTTTTACGATTGATAAGCCTAAACCAGAGCCGCTAACGTTCTTCTTATTACGTAATCGGCTAAATAAAAGGAACACTTTATTCCGATCACTGGCTTTGAAACCCACACCATCATCTTTAATAAAAAACTTATGAAATATCTCATCGCCAATATATCCAATGTCAATTTTCCCGACTCGTTTATCACGGGAATATTTCACCGCATTACCAATAATATTTGAAAAAACAATATTCATGGCTCTAACATCGCAATAGAGTTCAGGCATTTCTTCTGCTACATTGATTTTTAATTGCAATTTTTTTATCCGAAACCAATGAGGTTCCAATGCCGTCTCAACGAGCTTTTTAACTGCAATTTTTTGAAAATTAGATTCAACAATAGCGACTTTGGCAAGTTGTGTAATATCGGTAAGTAACGTTTCTGCGCGTTCTAAATTGGAGGCAATTCTCATTAAATAATCACGGCCGTCTGGCGGGAGGTTCTCTAAATACTTTTCCTGGAGTAAAGAAGTATACCCTTGTATTGAAACCAGCGGGCTGCGAATTTCATGAGCGATAAGGTGCAAATAAAGATTTACATCATCTTTCTTTAACTGTTTATCTTTAATAAATATTTTGTTCAAATCCATTTGAAAACTACTCTTTATATTGGAATTGTAAAATACACCTTTGTTCCCTTTCCATATGTTGAGGTCAACCTGACATGGCCACCATATTTTTCAACGATCCCCTTAACGATTGCTAAACCAACACCGGTACCTTCAATCTCTTTTGTACTATCTGCTCTTTCAAACATATTAAATAGCAAATCGTGAGTTTTTTCTCTTACACCCGGGCCATTGTCACCAACCCAAAAAACATAAAAGCGAGGCCTTTTCTCCCAACCAACTTCAATTTCAGGTTCTCTTGTATCCCCAATATACTTTATGGCATTATCGATCAAATTTTGAAAAATAATCGAAATCTCCTCGGAGTCTAATTTAACTTCGGGAAGATCTTCTGCTATTTTTAGTGATATTTTTTTTTCGTTAAGACGAAAAAAGCTTTCCACCTTAATATTATTTAAAACCTGAATCAACGACACAATTTCCAGCTGCGGTGCCTTCTGAGACAAGCGCGAAAACTGCAAGACGTCCTGCACCATTTCGTTTAAACGGGATGCATTTTTTTGAATTCTTTCAATAAAGTGACGTTCTTCCGGTGATTGCTTTTTATCAAAACACTCTAAAAGTAATTTCACAAAACCTTGTATTGAAACGATTGGTGATTTCAAATTATGTGAAATCATGTAAAATAAATTTTCCAGTTCTTCAGTATCTTTTTGTGAAGTGGATGCATTTTCGGTGCATGACTCCTTCTTTTCTATTAAAACCAATATCCCTTCAATTTCCTGGATCCAATTTAGGGACAATTCAACATCAACAGTCGTCTGGTTACCATCAATAAAGCGGCACGAAAGTGAAGCAGGTTTTGCACCTTTTAATAAATTTGGTTCATCCAATAACCTGATTAGGCCATCTTGTGTAGATGATGTTATATAGTCAAGCAAACTACTTTTAATTAATCGCGCTTTTTCTAAATCAAAAAATTTAAAAAAAGAATTGTTTGCGTAATAGATGGTACCACAAGGTTGAAGAATTACGGCAGGGATTAGTAAATTGTTAAATAGAGTCTTAAAATAGGAATCACTTAAAGGCAAAGAAAAATCGCTAACATCTGCTTTCGATCGCGCGAGTTCGGAAGTTTTGGTTATGTCGAAATCCACTTGAATTCAATCCGTTGAATATAAAATTTGAAGAATGATTACCGATTTTGCTTGAATCAAACTACTCGAAATAACAGCTAAATGCAAACGAAAAAAATGATATTACTGCTTTTTAATAAGGATGGATAAACTTCAAAATAACAACGTCTTAAGGCTAGTTAAAATTTCAGAATCATCCAACAGATAGCCTTTATTGTTGTCGTCGAAATTTGGTCAATTTCACCTAACTGTAGAGTAGATATGGGGTTACGGCCATTCGAGCTATCCAAGCCGCCGACATGTAAAATAACCGTGGGAAACTTTCGAAAAAAAGAACTACACCTATCAAAATTTTTATTTAAATGTTCAAGACTTTGAACCTTTGTTTTACCAAGTACTTCCTTACTTCTTTTGAATAAAAATTGACTATACTCAGCATCATTTTGAAATATCTGTTCAGTGCTTTTTAGGGAAAAATCATAACTACAATCATTTGGTTTTGTAATTGCGGCAAGCGTTGACTCCATTATAGATTTCATCCGAATCCATGCTGTTTCATTTAATGCTTTAATTACGCCTGTGATTTCAACCCCTTGCCTGAACTGTTTACGAGTCGTATTTATATCATTAAATGAGACATGCGTAAGATGAAGTGGATCTATCTTTCTGGTTGGAATCTGAGATAAACTGGTAATAACCTGCGCCGCAAGGGCGATCACATCAACCGACGACACAGATTTGGGATCGCTTGCCAATGCTGAAGATATTCCTATTCGAAAATCATATTGTGCCGGTATGAGAGTACCTTTTTTTAAAGCGATACTATCACTTTCTACTAAAGGGTTGTTGTCCAGTGCAACGACTAAAGCGATTCTATGGTCAGGATCATTTTCATATAAAAACTCAGAGCCAGACGCAAGTTTTTCAATTAAGATTATGAGATTGCCTGCAAGCAAAGTAGGATTATTTTTCACAAAAGATATAATCCCAATTATAGTACTCAGGTTTGCAATATCATCGTTTTTAGTTTGTACCTCTGAGATGGAAAACTTTAATGCGATATGGGGGTTATCGGGTTTACTGACATTCAGTTTGATAACAATGCTGCTATCATTTTCAAAAAAATCGAGTCCTTCTAATTTTACAAAATTCTTAAAAAAATCAAGAAAATCAGATTCGGAGTTTACAATTTTATTTCTGAAAACTTGTACTTCGGGTTGGATTTCTTGCAGCAGATAGTTAAACGCTTCGATTGTAGCAGTTTGTGATTGCATTACAAGTCAATATTTCAAATCACGTAAATAATCGGTACACTTCGGAAAGAAGCTTATCTTTATATTCCTTGTATCCACCATTTAACATAATACCAGCCGCAAAAGGATGTCCGCCTCCACCAAACTCCTGGGCGATTTTGTTAATAATAACATTTCCTTTAGAACGAAGACTCACTTTGGTTGTGCCTTTTTCGGTTTCAACAAACATCACCGTCACCTCAACACCATCGATTACTCTCGGGTAGTCGGAAAAACCTTCGGTATCATTTTGCTGAACACCCAAATTCTCAATAACATCATAAGTCACGGCAAACCAGGCAACTCTCCCACTTTTCTCGAAGTGCAGATTATTTAAAACATACGCAAAAAGTTTGACCTTATTGTAACTCTGGCGTTCATAAATTTTTTGATAAAGCTCATGGGTATTAGCGCCATGCTCAATCAATTTACCGGCAATTTCGAATGACTTAGCCGTAGTATTAGAAAATTTAAATGAACCCGTATCAGTTACCAAACAGGTATAAAGCGCTTCCGCAATCGTTTTGTTAAAAGGGCCGCCGCAGTACTCAATGAGTTGGTAAACAATTTCTCCGGTGGAGCAGGCATTTTGATCTATCAAACGGACTTCGCCAACTTTTTCCTGTGACGGATGGTGATCGATACATATTTTGGTTGTACTAATATCGCGAATATCGCGCCCGACCTGACGCAAACGTTGCCAGTCGCTTATATCTACAATTAAAATATAATCAACAGTTAAAAGGATCTCTTGATGTTTACGAGGATCATACGTCAAAAATTTTTTGTCAGGATTTAAAAAGTCATAATTATCGGGTACAGGATTGCTGTTAAATATATAAACATCCTTCCCTCTCTCTTCCAAAAAGTTCGCAAGCGCTGCTTCGGCACCAAGACCATCACCATCAGGGTTGACATGGGTTGTAATTGCGAATCTCTGCCCTTGCGCCAAACAGTTTTTTATTCTTTCCATAACTTGCTGATCTACCATACGTTACTTAATTTCCTTCCTGTAATTCTATCTTGTTATTTAGAGGGTTTTTGAGTTCTTGCCAAAACCACGATTTTTCACCGAATCTTCGGCCTTTATCACCACAGAAGTAAGACCTTTCGTGCTACCAGGGATTCGTATTTCAAACTTTTCTAATTTTGAATCGCAAATACCATCCACCGGATAAGTTAATTGCCAATCTTCCGCATTCAGACTATACTCAACTGAGCTTACATTTGAAAATTTATCCCGCGCTGTGAAAGATATCAATGTTTCATTTGCTGTTGATTTTACCACCAAATCAGAAACCACCGGCCCGGTATTATCAATAGTGAATGGTTCACTGACTTTGTCGGTCTTTAAGACCATTGCAGGTGGGTTGGAACCATCATCACGGGCTTCTAACTTCAATAAATATTCCCCATCAGGCATTAGTTCACTATCCCACGAAAAAGCAATCCCGTGGAAATCTTCAACCAAAATTCTCCATTTTTTCTCCTCTATGCCTTTAAAAAAAACAGAGTAACTTTGCTTGTCACCATTATCATCGCTTGAAATCCAGCTTATGGAGCGATACCCTTGCTTGTGCGATTTACGGCCAGCAGATGGTGCTTGATAATCGCCTTGACCGTTGCTGCCGGAATAATTTGAGTTCGATTTACCATTTTCTGTAGCTTCCTGATAATATGTGCCGGGATTGTGTATATAAATTTTTCTTATATCAGGCGCTACATTTTTATGAAGATACGAAAAAGATAATTCTTTCAGCCCGGGCGACTTCTTCTCATCATTAGAAGAAACGATGGCTTTTAATTGAATATACCGTGCCTTTGGGCTGGTTATAGCTGTACCATCGCCGGTTTCATACTCAGCCGACCATTTACTCCAGGTCTTATCCGGCTTTTCAGAATTTCCCGAACGTGATTGCAAAACAATTTTGCCCGTGGCTAAATCTCTAGTCTCCCAGCTAATCTCACCCCAGCTCGATTGCATGCCGGCATCAAAAGCTTCTGACAATAAATGGCCACTTTTATTAACGCTTTTATCCAGCGAATAAACATTGCCGGCATTCGATGTTGCAATGTAGCAATATCCTCGTTGATCCCGTGTGATATGAGTTACCTGAGTTTCTTCAAATTTTGTAAGAATTGTCATTTCACCTACAAAATTTAACGCATAAAGCAGTCCCTTATCGCCGGCACCCAAAACAATCTGTCCGTTACTTAGTGAGCTTATGCAATAAATTCTTTCCGACTTTAAAGTCTGGAATGTGCGTACAGTGCCCTCAGAATCAATTCTATATAATTCTCCGATTCGCTTTCCAGCTCTTCCACCGCCGCCGCCGGCAACAATTGGTTGAAGCACCATTTCAATGGCCTCCTCTTCACCCATCTCGTCTTCATCACTTTGCCCCGCTTCCTCAGTTACAACAGGCCGCGTTGCACGTAGCGGCGTATCCCCGGTAGCTGCCACATAAATATTTCCCTTATCATCGATATAAACATCGGTAATTTCAACCAATGGCGAGTCATAAATTACAAAGGCTTTGCCGGAAGAATCAATGCGCAACACCAGACCTTTATTAGCCGTCCCGGCGATGAGATTACCCTTATTATCAAAAGCGAGCTTGCGGACATGATCTTCTTCGCTTTCATAAAAAAGTGAACTCTTGCCACTACTATCTATTTTATAAATGTTCCCTTTTTCACCCGTTGCGACAAATAGATTACCCTTACCATCTAATACCATTGACCATATATAAATTTCTTCGGGTTCAAAAAATACCGTACCTTTACCGGACTTATCGTTGAGTGCAACTTTATAAACTTTCCCTTCGGGGGAGCTTGCTATATAAAGGTGGCTATTACTTGCCGCTAAAGCGAAAATTTGCACCTCTTCCACTTCAAAAAATAAGGAAGATTTTTTTTGCTTATCAATTTTAAAAACTTGTCCTTTAGTGCCACCGGCAGCATATAAATTGCCTTTATTATCCAATACCGTTGCCCAAATAAAAGGGGAGTCCGACTTAAAAATCTCGGTAACTTGTGGAGCCAGGACAACTTCACCAGTTGCATTTATCGAAACGCCACTGGGCTCGCCGGCGCTAAAATCCCGCTGACTTTTATAGGTTTTAATTTTAGGAGTGGACGCCTCTGCCAGAGAAAAAACCAATACAAAGAGAAGCGAAAGCTGTATTTTCAAAAATAAATTTTTCATAACTTAATTTCTAATTAGGTTCAATTTTTAACCAAATGGATTTGCCACTAGCAACAGAATAATCTGTCTCTACTTTTTCTTCTAATAGCACTCTGTCCCGAAGTGCCTTCATGTTGCCAACCGATTTTTGGGACTTAATTACGGAGAAAACAGAGGGGGGTAAACCGGGAAGTTCTTTCCCCTCAAGCTGTATGCCTTTATCCGGAAGTCTGAGTTGAAAAAAAACGTAATTATTTTTTCTGCGATTGTTAATTAATTCAAGCAGATGTTTGAAATTTTCAGGACGAAATTTTTGTGGAGATGTTCTTGCTTCAAGTTGTGTCAAAGTAGCGCCACTTCCTGCATATATATTTACGCGCCTCGCTCGTAGGCCGTCAGGAATTTTCACAGAATGCTCTACCATATATTCTTCACCCTGATATTCCCTTAAATGAACAGTTAGCTTAACAATTTCGCCAGGTTTTACACTGGTTTTATTTACCTCAAGTCTATCTACAAAGGCCATATATTTTTTATGTAACGCCTCGAACTTAAGGTCAACGGATTTAATCTCGGGCTGCTCAAAACTATTTGAGAGCAAACTACCCAACACAGCAGCGACCTCTCCTGTCGCCTGAACTGCATCGGTTACAAAACTCGAGGATGCACCCCCTGCATAGTAATTTTTAAGAGGAATGGAACCATGTTCTTTCAAGTTTATTTTACCATCTAACTTTAAAGTCTGACTGGTTGTTGAAAGTCGGGCAGACTCGATGGCGTTATTTAAGATAATGGCAAAAATCAATGGAGTTAAGGAGTGCAAGCTGCGCTCTTCTGCAACCCGGAATTGGAACTCCTGAAGTGGTTCAAGTTCAGAAGCAAACGTCAAATTAAAGGGTATCATTTTGGATTCTTCACCTAAAACCCCCATTACTCCCGTTGTTCTATCCTGATGTACCGAGCCAACAATACTCGTAAGGGCAGACATTTTAGTTGATGCCATCAGACTTGAAATGGTAGTCAAAATTTTCGCCTTTGCCATGGGCAAACCAACAGCACCGGAATTCAAAAATGGGTGACCCATTCCGATTACATTATTTTCATCAACATAGGTTACGGTGCCGGTAGCCTGCAAACCGTAATCGCCATCAACCAACACAACTGCGTAAGCGGAACCCGGTTCTAAAGTTTCTCCGCTTAAGTCTTCTTCCGCAGAAACCGCGCCGCCACCTTGAAATATTTCAAAACCTGAACTGCCAAAAATTTGCTCTGAAATTGTAAGCGCTCTGGTGCTAAACCCCGAAAGAATAAGTGGTAAATTAATGGGTTTTATTTCCGAAGTAACCTGGTTTGCTCGCGCAATGTGGGTAAGTTGCGGTGGGGTAAGGGACTTGTAAGTAACCGGCTTTATACCAACCGCCATATCCACAAAGTCAAAGTTTTTCCCGGTGTTTAGGGCCAATTCTTTAGGGCGATTTTTTTCGCGATCCAGAATTTCATACATTTGATCAATGGGCGTAATTCCTGCAATAGGATCTTTCAGGAAAATTCCCATCCGGTAGGACAACGCGCCAATCAACTTGCCATCTATGTACATCGGGCTACCACTCATTCCGGCAACAACATTGGTATGTACAACTTTTTCACCAACAAGCTTGACCAAAATTAATTCGCGTTTTGCCCTGAAGTTTGGAATGATATCCAAAACCTCAAACTCAAATTCTTCAATTTTATCCCCGGCAAAAATCGTACGGCCAACGCCTTTCATGCCTGGTTGAATTTCTTTAACCGACATGGTTGGCACGCTCGAAATTGCTAATTGAACAGCAAAACACAACAAAAGACTTAAAATTATTTTCTTCATCAACACTCGTTATTTTTTTCGATAATACTTATTTACTACATTATTTTCAAGCAGCTTGTTCCTAATTGTTCGGAAATTACTGAAACATATTTAGCGATGGTCGAAGTAAACAACAATATATTTCTGATAATTAAAAGGAAATAACGCGCGCATAAAAGAAGTCAAAAGCGAGGAGCAGGTTTTAAGTATGCGAACCTTGCAAAAAAGACTCATCCGTGAGCGTAAATCCAGATTTAAGCAAAAGTAAAATCTTCGTCAGAAAACTTAACTGCAGGAAATTCCTTGAGTTTGCCTTTGAAGATTTCTATAATTTCAGCCAAGCGCTCCTTACTTTTTGCTTCGAAACGCAAAACAAGAACCGGCTGAGTATTTGAGGCACGAACCAGCCCCCAACCATCGCCAAATAAAACCCGGGCGCCATCGATATCAATAACATCGTACTTACTTTTGAAGTAGTTAGCCAATTTATCTACAATGTCAAACTTGTCTTCATCAGTAGCTTCAACACGAATTTCAGGAGTTGATTCATAAACCGGAATTTCATCGACAATTTCTGAAAGTGTTTTATCAGAATTCCCTAAAATTTGAAGCAATCTGCCGGACACATAAATGGCATCATCAAAACCATAAAAATCGTCGGCATAAAAAATATGACCCGACATTTCACCTGCAAGCGGGGCTTTGGTTTCTTTCATTTTAGCTTTAAGAATCGAATGGCCGGTTTTCCACATGAGTGGCTTACCGCCATATTTCTCAATTTCTTCCGTAAGCGCTTGTGAACATTTCACATCGAAAACAATTTGAGCGCCGGGGTATTTCTGAATAATTTCACGGCTTAAGATCGCGAGCAATTTATCCGCAAAAACCATGCGGCCTTTTTCATCAATTGTGCCGACTCGATCGGTATCGCCATCGTATCCAATGCCGAGATCTGCACCTTCTTCTAAAACTTTTTTCTGTAAATCGACAACATACTTGGGTACGGTTGGGTCGGGCAAATGATTTGGGAAATGGCCATCGGGTTCACAGTAAAGCTCCACAACTTCACAGCCCATATCACGCCACAGTTGCGGCGCCATTAACCCCGATGTCCCGTTACCACCATCGATAACAATTTTGAGTTTTTTGTTGAGTTTCAATTTAGATTTAATCATTGAAATGTAGTCAGGCAGAATATCCTTAACGATTACTTCGCCGACACCGGTTTCAAAATCATTATTATCAATGAGAGTTTTTATTTCTTGAATTTGTTCACCATAAACCGGGAGCACTCCCGCTTTAGAAATTTTAAGTCCGTTATACTCAATTGGGTTATGGCTGCCCGTAATCATTACGCCGCCGCCGGTTTCATATTCGAGAATTGCATAATATTGAACCGGTGTTAAACTTATGCCCACATCGTAAACATTTAGCCCGGTTGAAGTTAGCCCCGCAACCAAAGCGTTACGAATTCTTTCGGATGAAAGCCGAACATCCCTGGCAATAGCAAGCGACTTGGAGCCTTGCCGCGCGAGGAAAGTTCCGATACCCTTTCCCAAAAGCAAAACGTTTTCATCGGTCAAGTCCTCATCGGCGATTCCGCGGATGTCGTATTCTCTAAAAATAGTTGGTTTAATCATAAAGTCCTCCTTAACTTAAATGTAAAAATTGACAAGAAACAATTCTATCAATGCCGTTAAAATCGGCATCAATTTTAATTTCAGTAAAATGTTTTTGCATTAATTGCTTAACAATTTCCGCCTGCCCCAACCCGATTTCCATGGTCAACAACCCATCTTTTTTCAATCTGCTTGGGGAGAAATCTGCTAATGCTCTATAAAACAAATAGCCATCGGCTTTATCATGCAAAGCAACCGGCGGTTCAAAGCCTTTCACTTCAAGGGGCAGATTTTCAAATTCATCTTTTGCAATATATGGCGGATTAGAAACAACAATGTCATAGTTCTCATTTAATACATCCAAATCATTTGAATTTAGGAAATTTAATTGAGAAAAATTTATCTTTTCATGAACCTCATTTAAACGAGCATTGTCTTGCGCAACCTCGATGGCTTCAGCAGAAATATCTACAGCAGTTACGATGCAATTTTCAATATGTTTTGCCAAGCTAATGGCGATACAACCGGAACCGGTACCCACATCCAAGACAGATAATTTCGAATTCAATTTTTTAGTAGCCTTAGCCCAAGTCAAAACACTTTCCACAAGTAATTCTGTTTCGGGTCGGGGTATCAGCACATCGGAGTTTATTTTAAATGGTAATGAAAAAAATTCGGTCTCACCCAAAATGTATTGTAGGGGTTCTGAAGTTGCCCTGCGTTTGAGACGCTTTTTAAAATCCAGCAATTCCAGGTCAGTCAACGGGCGATCATAATTCAGATAAAGCTGAACACGATTAAGATTTATAGCGCTGCACAAAATACGTTCTGCATTTAACCTTGAGTTTTCAATACCGTATTTTTCAAGATAGTCAGTTGAGGAGTTTAAAAGATTGAGGATATTCAAATTTGAGGAAGCTGTAGCCATCCCCTTAACCGGCATTCTTAAGTAACTCAGCCTGGTCGGCCTGGTTCAATTTCGTGACAACTTCATCCAAGTCGCCATCTATTATTTCATTTAAGCGATAGAGTGTTAAAGATATTCTGTGGTCGGTTAATCGCCCCTGCGGGAAATTGTAAGTGCGAATTTTGGCACTTCGATCACCGGTGCTTACCATGGACCGTCGGCTTTCACTTAATTTTTCCTGCTCCTCGCGGTGCTTTTGCTCAAGCAGTCTGGCCGTTAGAACCTTCAAGGCCTTGGTTCTGTTTTTATGCTGTGATTTTTCATCCTGGCAGGTTACCACCATACCAGTTGGTATATACGTAATTCTCACAGCAGAGTCCGTGGTATTTACACTTTGCCCACCCGGCCCGGACGACCGGTAGACATCAATTTTCAAATCGTTTGGATCAATTTTAAGTTCAACTTCTTCTGCTTCCGGAAGAACCACAACTGAGGCAGCTGATGTATGAACTCTGCCTTGTGTTTCGGTTTTTGGCACACGCTGCACTCGATGTACGCCGCTTTCATATTTCATAATGCCATACACATTTTCACCAGACATCATAAAAATGATTTCCTTAAACCCACCAACTCCCTGCGGGCTGGAACTCAGCATGTCGATTTTCCATCGTTTTCTTTCGGAAAATCGAATATACATTCTATAAAGATCTCCGGCAAATATTCCGGCTTCATCACCTCCGGTTCCTGCACGAATTTCAACAATTACATTTTTAGAATCATTAGGATCTTTAGGCAGCATTAGTACTTTGAGATCATCTTCAAGTGAGGTCTTTTTTTCAAGCATTTCGGCAAGCTCAGCCTCGGCAAGCTCGCTGAGTTCTTTATCCTCACCCTCGGCAATGACCTCTTCATCTTCAGAAATAGTTTTCAAAACATCTTTGTAAACTGTATAAGCTTTGACGGTTTCTTCCAAACTGCTCTGTTCTTTTGAAACCTCACGATATTTCTCAACATTCTGAGCAAGAGCGGGATCTATAAGTTGATCACAAAGCTCGGTATAACGTTTTTCTATTTGTTGTAGTCTTTCAAGCATATTAAAATCAGATTGTTGAAGGTTGTGCTTTTGCTTCCATTTCGGTTTCCATTACCACGTCTTTATGCGTACTTATATCTAAACCCAGCGCACTTTTAAGAGCAACAATAGCAACTTCCAGCTGACTTTCATCGGGCTCTTTAGTCGTTAACCTTTGAAGCCATAAGCCAGGTAGTATAAAAGGCCGCCAGAATTTATTTTTTGATCCGGAATCCGAGAGTCGAATTAATTCATACGAAATGCCGCCAATAACGGGAATAAAAGCCAATCTAATCAGTCTTTCGGAGACCGTTTCAGGTTTACCCAAAAACATAAAAACCACAATACTGACAAGCATAACAATCAACAAAAAGCTGGTGCCACAACGAGGATGAAACCTCGTCATTTTCATGGCGTTGTCAGGGGTCAGGTCTACTTTTGATTCAAATGCAAAAATGCTTTTATGTTCAGCGCCATGATATTCAAAAACCCGGCGAACATCTTTCATCAGGGTAATGAGTGACAAATAAAGCAAAAACATCGTTAAGCGAAGTACGCCATCTATCAAGTTAAACATAAATCCCGTTTCAGCGCCTAAAAGATCAGTTAAAATAAGCGGGATGTAAAAGAAAATAAATAACCCGAGTACGAAAGAAAAACCCACGGTCAGGACAAGCCAGATATTCTGCAAAAGACTCTTTTTCGGTGGTAAGCCAGACGGTTCTCCTTCGTCTTTTGAATTATCTTCTTTCTCCCCTAACGCAGCAATATCTCCAGAAAAAGTCAAAGCGCGGATTCCAAGAATTAGCGATTCTATTAAAACCCAACCACCGCGAAAAATTGGCAGCGCAAAAAGTTTATATTTTTTTATAAACGAAATAAAATTTTTCTTTCTAACAAGAATCGAACCATCAGAGCGACGTACTGCAATAGCGTAGGCATCTTTCGAACGCATAAGCACACCTTCAATTACAGCTTGCCCGCCAACTTGCAACTTTTTTTCTTCCATAAAATACTCTTTTCAGGCTAAAAAAAAACGGAATGGACCAATTCTGGGCTCCCATTCCGCTTTTAAATTTTCAGAAATTTGCTAGGAATCTGTTTCTGCAGTTTCCTCTTTTACTTCTGCTGCTTCTTCTTTAACTCCCGTTGCTTTTTCGGGCTTTGCAGCCTTTGCTTTTTCGGGTTTTGCAGCCTTTGCTTTGGGGGTTATTTTACCATATTTCTTCATAAATTTCTCAACTCTTCCAGCCGAATCGATCAGTTGTTGCTTACCGGTATAGAAAGGATGCGAACCACTGGTGATTTCAAGTAGTATCAACGGGTACTCTTTACCGTCTTCCCACTTAATTGTTTCCTTAGAACTTTTGGTAGAACGCGTTAAAAATGAAAAATCCGAAGACGTATCTTTAAAAACAACAAAATTATAATCAGGGTGTATATCGGGTTTCACTATTGTCTCCCTTGTTACGAAAGTTTGAACTCAAATTTACATAAAACGATTTCAAATATATCTAAATAATTTAGTAAAAGCAAGGACAATTTTCTAATCTTCCTAAGTATTCATAGAGTCCAGAAAATCTTTGTTTGACTTGGTTCCATGCATTCGCTGTAGTAAAAATTCCATAGCTTCTACAGATGTTAAATCAGCCAGAAATTTACGCAGAATCCAAATTCGGTTGAGTTCGAAATCCTTGAGGAGCAACTCTTCTTTTCTGGTACCTGAACGGTTAACATCGATAGATGGATATATTCTACGCTCGGAAAGTCTTCTATCCAATTGCAACTCCATATTACCTGTACCTTTAAACTCCTCGAAGATAACTTCATCCATTCTGCTGCCTGTATCGATCAAAGCAGTTGCGATAATGGTTAAGCTGCCGCCTTCCTCGATATTTCTTGCTGCACCAAAAAATCTTTTTGGTCTTTCAAGTGCTGTGGCATCCAAACCACCTGAAAGAATTTTACCGCTATGTGGCACAACTGCATTGTGTGCTCTTGCTAACCGCGTAATACTATCCAGAAGAATGACAACATCCTGGCCAAATTCAACCAATCTTTTGGCCTTTGCCAAAACCATATCTGCAACCTGAACATGTCGATCTGGCGGTTCATCGAAAGTTGAACTAATCACTTCAGCCTTAACCGATCTTTCCATGTCGGTAACTTCCTCCGGTCTCTCATCAATCAGAAGCACTATCATTTTCACTTCAGGATGATTTTCTGAGACGGAATTTGCAATTTTTTGAAGCAAAATGGTTTTACCCGTTTTGGGCTGAGCTACAATTAAACCTCTCTGGCCCTTACCGATCGGGGTCAACAAATTCATAACCCTTGATGAATAATCTTTTGGATTATACTCCAGATTAATTTTATCATCGGGATAAAGGGGGGTTAAATTATCAAACAAAATTTTCTTTTTTGCTTCATCAGGATTTTCAAAGTTGATAGCTTCTACTTTTAATAAGGCGAAAAAACGTTCACTCTCTTTAGGGGGTCGTATTTGTCCGGAGACAGTATCTCCTGTTTTAAGACCAAACCGTTTTATTTGAGAAGGCGAAACATAAATATCATCCGGCCCCGGTAGATAGTTATAATCTGCTGACCTTAAAAATCCGTAGCCATCGGGTAACACTTCGATCACCCCTTCAGCAAATATAAGGCCTTCTTTTTTCGTTTGTTCTTCAAGTATTCTGAAAATAAGCTCTTGCTTTTTCAAACCACTGGCGCCAGTTACTTCATATTCCTGCGCCATTTTGGTGAGTTCAGAAATCTTTAATGACTTTAATTCTACAATTTCCATCTAAGTAATCCTGCTTTTATAATATTTTTTTAAGTTGCTAATAATTTTTCTGATATGAGAGTGAGGCCAGTTGTATGGAGTTATTCATTGCTTTTAAAATTGCTTAGGTCTAAGAAAATAAGTCAAATACTCTCCAAAATCTAAGAAGCCTAACTTGGGGTTATCGTAAAGAAAACGTCTATTTATATAATCTTCTGCCTAAAATAAAAATTGACAATTCCACATTGATACTAAACATAAACTTCTTCAGCGAATTTACTTGATTGAGCAAGAAATAATTTTGAAGGGAATCTTAGGTTTTGGGAATTTTCGTTAGTATAAGGTTAATTATTGCCTGTCAAGGTAAATAATATAATTTTATTTGTCAAGTCTTTTTATAGAGTTTTAAAAAATCACCTACTACATAATGAGAGCCTGTTATACAAACCAAATCGTCTGCATTAGTCAAATCTAAAATTTGAGAAAAATTTGTCAAAACTTGCGCAGGTACTGATAACTTCTGAAAATCTTCAGTTAACTCATTTGCTGGCGTTGCCCGACTTGAGGCTGGCGTAACAACAAAAACTGATTTGGCTTTAAAAGAGATTAAATTAACAATCTCTTTCCTATTCTTATCCCCCAACAATCCCAAAACAAAAACTATTTCTTTGTCCTTGAAGAAAGTTTCAATATAATCTAGCAGATTTTTTATGGAGGCAACATTGTGAGCAACATCTAAAAGTATCGTTGACGAATCCTGAATTATTTGCAATCTTCCGGGCCATAAAGTATTTTTCAAACCATTTAAAATGGCATTTTCGGAAACAGGAAGTCCGGAGTTTTCAAGAAGCTTTACAGCACTTACCGCCAACGCCGCATTTTCAACCTGTACCTTACCGGGGATATTCAGCAATAGGTCATTGCTCTCTTTTTGAAATATGGTCAAATTAAATTTCGAATATCCAGCCCCCTCAGCTTTGTACTCAATATTACAAATCTTATTCAATGGAAAAAAGTCAGCATCCTTTTCACGAGCCACATTTTTAAATTCAACTAATGCTTCTTTCTTTTTTGTTTGAACTAAACACGGTCTGTTTTTTTTAATAATACCTGCTTTTTCTTTGGCAATAGAAGATATGTCAGCACCAAGATATTGTTCATGATCAAAATCTATTTCAGTAATAATACTTAAAACCGGATCGACAACATTGGTGGCATCAAAACGTCCCCCCAACCCAACCTCGATTACAGCAAAATCTACCTTACAATCACAAAAATATTTAAACGCGATTGCGGTTAGCGTTTCAAAATATGTGCATTCTTCCTCTCTAACTTTTGTTTCAAGCGAAGTCATATATTTAGTAAGGTCGGCATCCGAAATACAAACCCCGTTCACCCGGATTCTCTCATTTACTTCTACTAAATGGGGCGAAGTAAACAGACCGGTTTTATAACCGGCAGTCCTTAGAATTGATTCAAGAAAAGCAGAAGTTGAACCCTTGCCATTTGTGCCGGCGATATGGACACATTTTAAGTTAACATGTGGATTATCCATATAAACTAATAGACTGTAAATATTTTCCAAATTCAACTTCCAGCCAAAAGTTTGCAACTTTTCAAGAAATGAAAGTGTATTATTATCGAACATCTGCCTTATAAACCGAATAATATCTGTGCAATATTTTTCCTATTTCAGGTAAACTATTGCACTAAAAAATTTATTTCGTGCAATCGCCGTAACTTTTCACATCTAAGTACCAGCGAAAAGAGCTTTAAATTATATACGTCAGTCGGCTAATTTAATAAAAATTCTAACTAAAATATCTATTTTTTTGAACACGTAATTCATTTTGACTAATTCTACTTTTATCCCTCAGTATGGCATATATTTTGCATTTAGGTGTACTTAATAGAAACCAACTTTTCGAAAAATGTTAAAAAAACATATATTTATAATATTTCTTATTTCCTGTGCATTTGCGTATTCTACTGTATTTGCAGGAATAACCGGCACACTTTCCGGCACGGTTACAGACAAGAAGACCGGTCAGATTTTGCCAGGGGCTTCTGTTCTTGTTGAGGGAACAACAATGGGAGCAATGGTGAATCGAAATGGTCATTTCATAATCTACAATCTTCCGGCAGGCGATTATGATCTCAACATTGAAATGATTGGCTACTCACAGCTCAAAATTAAAGAGGTGTCCATTAATGTTGATTTAACCACCAACCTAGATATCCAAATTTCAGCTGAAGTACTTTCGCTTAAAGAAGTTACGATTACCGAAGAAAATAAACTGATTAAAAGAGATATAACTTCATCAACATATTTTATTTCAGGAAAAGAAATCAACGATGGTCTCCCGATAGATTCATACCTTGATGCAGTTGCCATTTTACCGGGGGTGGTTGGTACGCATATTAGAGGTGGTCGCGAAACCGATGTTATTTATTTGCTTGACGGCTTACCGCTTCAGGGCGTTTTTTCCCGAGCATTAGCCAGTTATGTTCCCAACAACTCCATAACAGAAATGATGGTACAGACGGGCGGATTTAGCGCAGAATACGGGAATGCATCAGCGGGCATTATCAATGTAACTACTAAAAATGGTTATAACAGACCTTCGGGTGACTTTAGATTTTATGGTGATTTCTTAGATAATGAATTTTTTCAAAATGATAAAACCAGAAGGCTGGAATTTAATTTGGGTGGGCCACTGATTCTTGGATTAGGCGGACCATTAATAAATGCCAAATACTTTTTTTCCGGAGATATGAATTATAGCGACACACAACATAAAAACCAATTATCAACTCATTATGGTTCTCCAATTTTCACCAATTACAATATCAATTCCAAAATCTCTTTCGAGGTTTCCAACAACACAATTTTATCATTTCAGGCAATTGCCTCCAACTGGGAATGGCGGCAATTCGATCCGCAGTGGGCTTTAAATCCCCAGGGTTTAGCCAAAAGAAAGCACTATAGCCACCGCTTCAGTATCGGCCTAACCCACACTCTCAGCCAGAACGTATTTGCGTCGATTAAAGCTGCACAGTACCGCAACAAGCGGCGCGTACTCGGAGAGGTTATCGATGGTGCCCCAAACCTGATTTTCGAGGATCCTAAAAATCCAAGTAGTAACATAATTGATGGTACCCAACCATGGGATGAAAAAACTATTGAGGAAACACAGCTTTTAAAATTTGATTTAGTTGCACAAATCTCAGAAGGGCACTTTTTTAAAACCGGGATAGACATCCAAAACTATATTCTTGATTCAAAAAACTTAAATTTCAATCCTACTGCTACCTTCGATGGCAATAGTTTAGTTTATAACAGAATACAAGATGATTTCCGCTACAAACCGCAATACTACTCCATCTACTTTGAAGACCAGCTTAAATACAAAGGGTTAACTGCAAATTTAGGTTTACGTTATGATGTTTTCGATCCCAAAGCTGACTTTGAAGAAGAAAACCAAGGCGTAAAGAATGCCGGCAATTCTATAAATTCGAGACTTTTTGCAAATGAATCAAGCAAAAACAAACCACTTGCCCCAAGACTAGGTATATCGCTTCCGCTATCAAAAGATGAAAGGTTGCATTTAAATTATGGATGGTATTACCAGATGCCTTCCCTGTACTACCTGTACGTGAATAGTTCAGCAAATGTAGAAGGTTATCTCCCTTATGTGAGCAACGCCTCGATTGAACCAATCAAAACTATTTCAACAGAATTCAGCTATAAAAAAATTGTTTCGAATGATCTGCTGTTCGTATTTACAGGTTTTATTAAAAAATATCGAAATTTAATCGATACCCAAACCGTGCTACTTTCCGACAGTTTGCGAAATAACGGCTTAATTACACAAGGATACACGAGGTATATCAACTCGGCGCAAGGGCAAACCGCAGGTTTTGAAGCCACTCTTCAAAAAAGGCTTACACATAATCTGGCAACCCGCATTAATTATACTTACATGAAAGCAAGGGGGACAAGCTCATCGGCGGAAGAGGACTTTAACAATGCCGCCAAACAGTCCGCTGAAAATGAAATAAAACAATTCCCATTAAGTTGGGATCAACGCCATTCTATCGTTCTAAATGCGGATTATAAAACGAAAAGTTTAGATATTAATATTCTTTACCGGCTGTTAAGTCCCCTTCCGTTTACTTCTCCGGAAAGTGAAATTCCAAACAGTTCAAGACTCTCGTGGCGGAATCTATTAGATATTCGTTTAAAACTTAAACCTTCCAGATTTTTAAACGGCAAGCTAACTCCTTTTGTTGAATTTCGAAATCTTTTTGATGATGATAATACAATTGAGCAAATTGACAACACAGGCATTCAAAGTTACCGACTTTTTGATCCTATATCTTCTGAACATGGCAGGCGATTTAGAATGGGAATGATTCTAAAATTTTAAGTTATTGCCAACCCAATAATGCAATAAATATCTCCTACCTTGGTTTCAAACTTGCTCTATTCCAACCCATTGCTCTTCCCTTATCCTTTATCCTTTGACAATGACTCCAGCCGGTAAACATAAAAAGTAGCAAGTCAAACCCATATTGTCCGATATATTAATTACTGGTCCTCTAAAATTTCATGAAAGCCGCCCGAATGACTCTGACGGCTTTCACCTTTTAAATTCGAATTAAATTAAAGGCTTCCCTTAAATAATTCGATACTAAATAGAGATTGTTTTTAATATAGAAAAATGAACTATCCAAAGTTAAAAAATTATCGAATGCTTCGTAAAATTTGCAGGAAATTTTGCTTTGATATTTATGAGGTAGAATCTTTCAGGGAAAAAGAGAGATTTTTCATCAAGGTATTAAACGAAACCTCTGCACCACAGGAGCATATACAGAAACTCTTCTTTCAAAGTGCACAAATGAGCAATTTGATTTCCCACGAAAATGCGGCCAAGGCTTTTAAATTCAATTCGGAAAATGACATCTGTTTTATTGTATCTGAAGCCTTAAGAGGAAAATCCGTCACGCTTCATATTCATGAAGAGTATCCTGCCGCCCTGCTTGACTGTACCAATTCTATCATCAAAATGACCAAGGTATTGCGTAACGCGCATCTCAATGGAGTTGTTCACGGCCTGCTTAACCCCGATACCATTTATATAGATGAAGATTATCTAAAAATTGACAACTTCGGTTTTAACTGGCTCATTTCAAGGGGAGGAATTGAAGACGCTGAAGCGGTATATCTGTCTTATTTTATCGCGCCCGAAACTTATGTTCCCGGTGTACAAATCGATGGCCGGGTAGATATTTATTCACTTGGTGCGATTTTTTTACTGATGCTCATTGAAGACTTTGCTTTCAACGGCAAGGCCGAATCGAATGTTAAACAACCTACATTGTTAGCCACAATACCACACATCAAAAAAGTGTATCCTGAAAATTATCCTTTGCTGGAACACATACTGACCAAATGTCTTCACAAAGTACCGCAAAAACGTTATCTGAACTGCAAGGAACTACTTTCTGACCTTGCTAAAATTACGGCAGAAATACCTGGATCCCGCTTCTCTAAAACTTCTCCTCCCCAACCCACAAAAGCCCAAAACAAACTTTTTCCTTGATTCTGTGTAACCTTTTTCCGAAATCGAAGTGTTTATTAGTGAAAAGGCACTAACTTCACAGGGTTTGGAATTTGAATATTCCCACAGATACAGAATTGATGTTGCAAGTTCGAGCCGGTAACCTTGACCAGCTTGGTATTTTATTTGAACGCCACCATAAGACGCTGTACAACTTTTTCTTGCGGCTCACAAGCAGTGTAACGGCCAGCGAAGATTTGGTTCAGGAAGTATTTTTCAGAATGCTGAAATATCACCAAACCTATCGCGGTGACAGCGAGTTTACCATTTGGATGTTCCGTATTGCGAGAAATGCCCGTGCTGATTATTTCCGAAAAAAAAGCAGGGATTCAGACAAACATGATGAAGCAAACGATTCTTTAATTTCCACTGAAAAAAATCCGGGGGAAATACTGGAAGCCGAACAAGACATTCAATTAGTCAAAACAGCGCTTGCACAAATCCCCGAACAAGATAGAGAAGTCCTGCTGTTGAGCCGGTTTAAAAATATTAAATACAAGCAGATTGCCGAGATGCTGGAGTGTCAAGAAGGTACGGTTAAGGCGCGGGTACACCGGGCTTTACAAAAATTGAAAGATGCATTTTTTGAATTGTCAGGAGATATAGCCAATGAAACAAGATAAACAGCAATATATCGATCAACTTTCTGATTATCTCAAAGGTGAATTAGGCCAGTCGGAACAAGAAAAATTTGAGCAGGGAATTGCAGGCTCTGAGTTTGGCAAAGACTTTAAAGATTTAAAAAAAGTATGGGCAGAACTCCAGGCTATGCAAGAACAAGAACCTTCTGAAGGTGTCAGCACAAGATTTTATGCGATGCTGGAAGCTTATAAAGCCGGGCAAAATGCAGCAAAACCTGAAGTGAGTTTACGGAATGTACTCAACAAATGGTTGAATCAATTCTGGCCGCAGCAACCGGTTATACAATTTGGTTTGGCGCTGGCTTTATTGGTTGTGGGTATTTTCTTTGGTGGGCAATTTAAAAATGGGGCAAATCAGGATATGCAGCGCCTGAACAGTGAAGTCGTCGGGTTGAAGCAAATGGTTGCCATCTCATTACTACAAAATCAATCACCGGTTGAGCGGTTGCGCGGCATTGGCTACAGCCATAATTTTGACGACCCCAACCCGGATGTATTGAGTGCCTTGTTGACCACGCTGAACTTCGATCCAAATGTAAACGTGCGGCTTGCAGCAGCCGAGGCCCTCACTCCATTTTATGGCATTGATACCGTTCGCAGCGGGGTTCTGCACTCACTGAAACAACAGAAATCGCCCCTGCTGCAAATTGCATTAATCAATGTCTTGCTGGCACAAAATGAAAAGGAATCTATCGAAACTTTGGAGTATTTACAAAATAACGATGATTATGACAAGGCCGTGAGAAGCCACGCCGGCCAGGCCATTGAGCGGCTGAAATAGGGGAGCATAAGATGAAAAATTCATTAACTCTGTATTTAATACTCGCAGCACTCTCAGCAAACATTCTCTGTGCCCGCGAGACTAAGAAAAAAGAAACCATCAATAAAACATTTACTTTTGATAGCAAAAAACAAAAGAGGCTAGTTCTTGATAACATTGCAGGTCGGATAGAAATATCCACGCATGACAAAAATCAAATTAAAATGATCGTTCACAAAGTTGTGACTGCGCGTTCCGAGGAGAAAATTAAGGAGGCCGAGAAAAAAATCTACCTTGATATTAAGTCGGAACCGGATGCAGTTATTTTGTATGTCGAAGCGCCCTACCGCACACATGATGGCGCAATAAATCATCGTGGCTGGAATTACTATGGCTTCGATACCAGCTTTGATTTTAAACTCAAAGTACCCAAAAATGTTGACCTCTTCGTTAGAACAATAAATGGGGGTGACATCAGAATTGAAAATACCCACGGCAGCTTTGATGTGAAAAATATTAACGGCGGCATTACGGCTAGAGGTATTTCCGGCAGCGGCAAAATGTACGCCCTGAACGGTGATGTTGAAATCCGATTTACTCAAAACCCCGATGAACACTGCTACTTTGGCTCATTAAATGGTGTGGTCGATGTTCAGTTTCTACCCGGGCTTTCGGCTGACTTGCGCATAAAAACATTTAATGGTGAAGTGTATTCCGACTTCGAAGTAACAAAGTTAAAATCCCGACAGCCTATAAGAAAAAAAGAGGGACAAAAATTCACCTACAAAATAGATAAGTCTACCGGAGTGCGAATTGGAAACGGTGGCCCCGAATTCGAATTCGATGCATTTAACGGTGACATTTATATTGCTAAAAAATAGGAGTAAAATCATGAAAATCAAATATTTGGCTTTAAGTTTAGTTTTTTTATTTAGTGTTTCATTTGCACAAGGCAGTGATAAGGTCTCTGTGCCTTTCAGTGAACCCTCTCGTCCCGGATTCATTGAAGTTGGTTTAATCAACGGCTCAATTAAAGTGGTGGGTTATAATGGCAAAGAAGTCATGATTGAGGCAATCAACCGTACCGATGAGGAAGAGGAGGAAGAAAGTGGCGCCAGAGGGATGAAGCGATTGAACATTTCTTCCACAGGGCTTGAAGTTGAAGAGCAATACAACAAAATGTCTATCAGCGCGGAATCGCATTCGCGGAGTATAGATATCAACCTAAAGGTGCCGGTTAATACATCGCTACAACTTAGCACAATTAACGACGGCGATATTTTCGTGGAAAATATCGCGGGTGAAATTGAAATCAACAATGTAAACGGTGAAATTAAGGCACTGAATATTTCAGGCTCGGTGGTTGCAAATACCACAAATGGAGATATTGTGGTCACTTTTAAAAAGATAACTCCTGATAAGCCAATGTCATTCGCCTCGTTTAACGGTGATGTGGATATTACGTTTGCAGGCAACATTAAGGCGGACGTAAAAATTAAATCCGAGCAGGGTGAAATTTTCAGTGATTACGATGTAAAATTATCGGAAAAAACAAATTTGCTTAAAGAAGACAACCGTGGCAAGGGCGGGAAATTTCGTCTGAAAATGGAAAGCTTTATTTATGGTAAAATTAACGGCGGCGGTCCGGAATATTACTTTTCCACTTTTAATGGCGAGATCTTTATAAGGAAGGGCAAATAAAATCATGAAAAACGGATGGATATTTTTTACACTAATAATACTTTTCATTTGGTCTTGCCAGAAAAATAGTTCGGGAAAAGTAGAACAGGAACGTTACGTCAACGGTCAAATTCTGATTTCCCAAAATCTACCCAAAATAAAAATTGCTATAGATAAATCATTTATTTATCAGGGTAATTTTGATTTCAAAATAAGAGATATTGCAGAGGGTGAACGATACATTTTTGTAGATTCAGAGAACAATGAAATCAAAAGAATGTTTATCGCACAATTTGAGGGATTCTTGCCTTCTAACGATGAGTTCTACCGATACAGTTTTAAAAACGCAACGCAAATGGGACATCATCAATTTAGACAAAATACATCTGCCTACAGCAATTCAGAGTCTATAGCTGATAATTCTGAAGGTGAGGCTGCCCTTACTTTTAAATTTTTGACAGATAAAGGATTTAAGATAGAAGATGAATTGATGATGTCAAGGTTTGTAACGGTAGCCGGAGAAAACAAAAAACATGAGCTAATCCTTTTTTATCTGGAAAACGTATCTGAATCCGGTCACAGATTAATTGAGTTTTATAAGGATGACCGTGCAACTAAGACTTGGCGGGATATCTCCCAAGGTTTAACAGAACGCTCATTGAAAAATTTTGAAATAATGGAGTAATTACGAGTCATTTAAAGACGAACTCTTTTAATAAATTTCATTGAGGGCCTTCTTGCCAGTACTTGCTCCGGAATCTCCGGAACTTCTGTGCCACACTCATTTTTTTTATTTTCTCCCTTCTTCCAAATATAACTTTCATTTACTTTTTCTAATAAATAGTAGAAATTTTCTTAAATTCAGGATAATTCCCTCAAAGGTTACATTTTTGCTTTCGAGTTAAATTCAAACCAAATAAACACTTAGTTATGGATGAATATTGCGGTACAAGTTTTGCTTTTATAATTTCCAAGATAAAGTAACCTAAATCTTTCACTAAAGGGAGGTTACCGCATGATTAGGAAGAAGAGTCACAAAGCAAACTTGAGACTGATATACCGTAAAGCTTTGGAGGCAGGCTTTATCGGTTCATTGTTTCTCGTATTAATGATCTTCCACGCAATTCCGGAATTGAGTATGGCACCCAAAGGAATTAAAGCAAAAAGTATCGAAATTATCGTGGAAGATATTCCCCCAACTGAACAGATCAAAAAAGCACCGCCCCCGCCAAGGCCATCCATTCCGATTCCTTCGGAAAGCGAGGAAATACCTGAAGATCTGACTATTGAATCTACTGAGTTGGATTTAACTGATATTCCTCCACCACCGGAACAACCAATGGATATGGAAGGGGGGTATCAATTTGTTCCTTATGATGAACCACCGCAACCCATTGGAGGATATGCCTCAATCCAGAAAAACTTAAAATATCCTGAACTCGCACGCAAAGCGGGAATTGAAACTTCGGTTATTTTAGGCGCTCTCATTGATGAACGCGGGAATGTAGTTAAGACCCAAATTTTGAGTGAGACAGGTACCAAAATGGGATTTGAAGAATCAGCCCGGAATGCTGTAATGGCAACAAAATGGACCCCCGCCAAGCAGCGAGACAAGTCAGTCAAAGTGTGGGTAGCTATTCCAATTCGTTTCTCACTTCGCAAGGGCAGCAATACTTAGTTGGAGCTTTAACACCGTATTTGATATCTCGTTTCCGGACGGCTTGTTCGGGAGCGAGATATTTTATCTACTTTTTAAACTAAGTCTGTGCAATATCATTTATAGAGCTTCTGTTTTTATGCGCTGCCTTACCAGTTCAGCTTCCGCCTGTTTAACGAATTTTATCACACCGGGGTCTTTTAATAATTCCTCAAATACAGGGAATTTACCAAACCACCACAACCAGGGGCGTCCGCCTCCCGCCAAATCTTCTTTTAAGGCCTGAATGGCTTTTTGCTTTTCACCAAGAATAATATTGGCTATGATGTCATTCTCATCATAAGCATAAGGCCAGCCAAATCTCGGCAGATCTCCATAAAACGCCAGTGCTTTTTTGGCTAAGTCAGTGGCCTTTTCAGTTTCGCCCAGTTTCAGAAAGGCATAAGCAACCACTGGAGCATAATAATAATTCCTAATCGTAACCAATGGCTCCTCAAACAAAGCCGGGTAGATTTTTTTGTAGTATTCGATGGCCATGGCGTAGTTACCCAGCTGGCATTCATAAAAGGCAATCGTTCTGTTATTAGAAAAAGTGCTTTCCCGGCTTTTTAAACGAGTAAGGTAACTTTGCAAATCATCATATTTATCTGCGTACCAGTACAGATCGAGTATCGATGAACTATCGCCGGTTGCCCGGATATATTGCTGACAATAGCTCTCGGCCTTCTCCAAATCACCTACCGCCAAATAGGCAGATTTCATAAGATCGTAAGCACCCGGAACTTCTTCATAAAGTCTTTCAGACAAATCTAAACCAATCTCTATTGTTTTAAAGGCGTCCCCGTTTATTTTCAAATAATGCTCCATTAAATTCACATACCCGAAACGTGACTCTTTATCAACTTCTATAATTCTTTCTTTCGTTTTTTGCGCTTCATCGTAGCGCGCAAGCGCCTGTAAGTCAAGCGATAAATTGCTTAGCAAACTAATGGACAATGGATCAAGCTGAATGGCTGTTTCATGAATTTTCAGGGCTTCGTTAAACTTTAGGCGATCTCTGAATAAATAGCCTCCATACCAATGATAGGCCTGGATATAATTCGGATTGAGTTCAATTGCTTTTTGGTATGCTATTTCTGCTTCCGAAAACTTTTTTTGGTTAGAAAGATATTTTGCATAAGTCGTCTGTATTTCTGCCAAATCGGGATTTATATCTAAACCTTGCCGCATCATGTTTTCAGTTTTAGATAACAGCAATGAATCCGATCGGCTATAATAATAAACGTTCAAAAGATAGGTCGCATCCGCCAATCCGCTGTAACTTTGGGCGAAAGTTGCATCCCGTTGTATGGCCTTTTCAAATGCGTTTATTGAAGCCTCTAAACTCTCCTTGTCCCGATTTCGAAGATGATGCCTGCCCAGCAAGTACGCATCATACGCTTGTGAATTGGACGTGCCGTGAGCAATGATTTGCTGTGATTCCTCACCCAGCAATTTCACTCTCAAAACCGATACGATTGCTCCGGCAATTTCATCCTGGATGTCAAAAACATCGGTTATTTTTTTATCATAAGTTTCCGACCAAATATGAAAGCCATTATCCACCGCAGCCAATTGCACGGAAATCCGCAATTTTGTATCGGACCGCCGCACGCTGCCCTCCAACACATAATCGACATTCAATTTTTCGCCGATGGTTTTTATGTCTACATCCTTATCCTTAAAAGCAAAAGAAGATGTTCTGGCAGGCACGCGTAAGGACTTTATCTTCGCCAGATTGTTAAGCAGCTCCTCGGTCAATCCATCCGAAAAATATTCTTGCGACTTATCCACCGACCGATTTTTAAATGGTAAAACAGCAACCGATGCGCTATACACGCCGGCTGTTTCCCTGAACAAACCGAAATGGAGAAATGCCCCCAAGATAGCCGAACCGAGAATCATGCCGGACAAAAGTAAAACTAACGAACGTTTCTTCCTAACCCTCCCCGGCATTTGAACTGCTAAATCTGCAGGATTGGAGTCGCCGCGCAATCTGCCCAAATCTACTATCAATTCATTTACTTCCTGGTAACGATCGCCTGCGTCTTTCTTCAGACACTTATTGATAATCTGTTCAAATTTTAGCGGTATATCGCTGCGTAGATCAGTTAAAGGTTTGTGTGTTTCACTTAGAATAGAATAAAGAATAACCTGGTCATGTTCTCCGGGAAAGGGCGATTTGCAGGTGAGCATCTCATACAAAATCACCCCCAAAGCCCAGATATCTGTACGGTGATCAACCTCTGCTCCCTGGGCTTGTTCAGGCGACATGTATGAAATGGTGCCCAGAGTAGTGCCTTCCTGTGTGAGCACAGAACGTCGTCCCAGTTTTGCCAGACCAAAATCAGCAATTTTAGCCTGCTCGTCTTCAGTTATGAGAATGTTTGCTGGCTTTATATCCCGATGTACAATATTTTTAGCGTGGGCTTTCGCCAGTCCCCGGGCAATTTGAATTGCCAGGTCGAGGGCTTCATTTACAGGCATGGGAGTGGGCGGCTCAATACCGTCACCTTCTATTTTCTCTTGTAGTGACGACCCGTAGTGGGCCATGACAATGAAAAGCTGGCCGTCCTCCGTCTCATTTATTTCGTGAATAGTACAAATATTACTGTGATCCAGCATGGAAGCCGCCTGGGCTTCACGCAGGAATCGCTCCTTTGCTTCGGCATTTTGGGTGGAACTTGGCGACAAAAACTTAATGGCAACCGACCGCTTAAGCTTGGTATCTTCAGCCTTGTAAACGACGCCCATCCCGCCTTCGCCGAGCTGCTCGAGAATTTTATAGTGTAAAACAGTTTTACCGATCATTAAAGGTATTAATTGGTATGATTAAGATTTGAAAAGCCGCCTCAATATAACCGTTAAAACTATAAAACTATTTTATAGATTACAACTGAATTTTAAACAGGAAAACATTTAGCAAACTCGAGCAGCAATTTCAACCGGCCTTTAACTTTGATCTTTCCACGCAAAATACTCCACACAATATTGGTTTCTTTGGATAAAAACTTCAACCAGGTTTGACTATCGGCGGTTAACTTAAAATCAGCTTTACCTTGGTGACCATCAAGCACTTCAACGGTTTTTTCTTTAATTTTAACTGTGGCCAAGACATTCTCTACACCATGGAAAGTAAAAAAGTAGATTGCATCTAATCCCGCTGCGATCTCTCTTTGGAAAACCAGTGGCAGACCATCTAAAAAACCTCGAATGGATTGCGGCTGTAAACCATTGCCAACCTGTTTGATTTTTTTATTTTTGAATCTTTTGGCAACATATCTTTCTGCATCCGAATTTGGAACCACATAAACTGTTTCTTTTTTATTCCGGAGAGGGTCTACATAGTTTTCCAGAAACTGCTTCTTATTCTCTTCATAAAGACTGATAACATCCTCACCTGCCGGACAAACGGCCATGCAGTACGCTGCTTTGTAATTGGCGCCATATGAAAGCGATTGCCACATGGACACTGTCTCCGGGCTGTTTACTTTAGAACGGTAGTCAATTGCGTTTTTACTGTCTGCAATATTTTCAACCCAATCTGTAAAGCCGCCCATAAACTCCCTGTAATTGTGGGTGTAACATGCAGAAAAATCAAAATAACCATCCGAGCCAATCGCGCCGGTGGGACAGGCTGCAACGC
Source organism: Candidatus Zhuqueibacterota bacterium (assembly GCA_029262035.1). Taxonomy (GTDB): domain Bacteria; phylum Zhuqueibacterota; class Zhuqueibacteria; order Oceanimicrobiales; family Oceanimicrobiaceae; genus JAJDAE01. The sequence goes on along the minus strand of JAJDAE010000185.1, from coordinate 7,416 downwards.
ACAATTTACATTCAAGACAAGGATTGTAATCAATAGGTTTGCTGTGCGATTTAACTTCCTCTGCTATCAAGACTGTACCCAGAAGAATGAAGTTCCCAAACTTTGGATGAATGACATTTCGGTGAATCCCCATTTTCCCGAGTCCGGCAGCAACCGCCACCGGCTTATGCGACACCACCCATATTTTACCCGGGAACCTGTCCATTTCCATCGGAAAACCCATAGCCGGATTGAGGGCGGCGATCTTCATCGCTTCAAGCTTCGACACAATTTTATGACCAATATCTGCTATTTCATGATCTATATAATGAAACTCGGTGTTTGAAATAGAGCGAAAGGGCGTTCGGATAGCTTCCCGGTTTATCTTTTTAACGAAACTGATGAGGGTTTTCGTAGAAGGCATCGCAGTTAAAATATCATCAAGTTGATCAGAAATTTCCGGCCTGTCAATTTCAACAAACCCAACATCATCAGCGCCTGCCTCCAAACAAAGTTGTTTTAACCAGGCAGAGTCCAGCGCTGCGACAGATGTATCACTTACTTGTGTGCCATTAGTAATTTTATTTTGGGTTACCGTCATCATTTCCTCCTTTTCAATAAAGTGTATATACACCTAACCGGGTAAAAAAATAGTTTTATCTTGTCAGGCTAATAGTGTCATTCACAGTGATTAGCATTTTTCGAAAATTATCTATGCCAAGTCCTCTAACGATATTTTGCTGCGTTACCTGCCACAAGGGTAAAGCTTTTTCTAAAACAGTTTCACCTTTTTTCAATAAATACAAATAACGTTTTCTCTGGTCAGAGCCGGTCCTTATTTCGAGATAGCCCTCCCGCTCCAAGGGTCTGATATTGCGCGTTAGAGTCGTTCTATCCATAACAAGAAATTCCGCTAATTTGGAAATGGTAATGGACTCAGCTTTGGCAACAGCGACTAAAATTGTAAACTGCGTTGCCCGTAGTCCAACCGGCTGCAAAGCCCGATCATAATATTGTGTAATGGCTCGGGATGTTTTACGCAAGTTCATGCAAGCGCAAGCCCCGCAATTTGCCAGATCCAGTTTTTCTTTCATAGAATCCATTTACGTGAATATACACCTATTTGTTTCTTTTGTCAAGCTTTTTGTGTTTAGATTGAATGGCATCATTTTTTATTTGTAGAATATACTATTTATAAATGGCTCAAAGTAACACGCATTTCATGCGTGCCCGTTTGGAAAGCGGGTTACTGCTACTAGTGACTTAAATAGAGTAAAATAACTGCCCGCCAAGGAGTAATGGCGGACAGAAGTTGAAAATATTATTCGTAATGTAATGAGTCTACCGGATTTCTATACGCCGCTTTAACAGTCTGGTATCCCACTGTTAAGAGGGCTATGAACAATGCAGCGCAACCGGCTAAAATAAAGCTGGTTAATTCAAGGTTTGTTCGATAAGCAAAATTCTCCAGCCAACTATTCATTAAAAAATAGGCAATTGGCCAGGAGATAATATTAGCGACCACAACCCATTTGGTAAATTGCCGGGATAATAAAAAGACGATTTTAGCAACTGACGCACCGAGCACTTTTCGGATACCAATTTCCTTTGTGCGCTGTTCGGCGATAAAAGAAGCAAGGCCGAGCAATCCCAGACAGGCGATAATAACCGCGAGAGTAGCGAACAAAGTCATGATGCGCTGCGTGGTTGCTTCAGACTCATAGAGTTTGGCAAAGTCCTGATCAAAAAAAGCATACTCAAAAGCCTGGGCGCCCGCAAATTGATGCCAGGTTTCTTTAATATACGCCAACGTCTCCTTTACATTATCCGGTGCAACGCGCACGGATACATATCTGCCAAAACCATTTTTCCGAAAAAGTTTAATCGCCATGGGGCGTATTTTTTGATGCAAAAATTCAAAATGAAGATCTTTTAAAACACCTACCACAGTCAGTGAAGTTTGGTTCTCCGGTCTGTTCCCCATTTCATTTATTATCTTCCCAATGGCATCGTCACCAAAACCAAGTAAATTTGCCGCGGTTTCATTTATTACAATACCGGTTGAATCTGTAGCAAAATCTTTTGAAAAGTACCTGCCTTGTGCAACCTCGCTTTGGTAAGTTTCTATAAACCCAACATCGGCACGCATTTCATGTATTAAGTAAGCCTCTTCGCCGGCGCTGCCGGGCAGATTATGGATATTGGTATTAAAATTCTTTCCCGGCAGAGTGCTGCTGTTTGCCGCAGAAATAATATTGCTGTTCCTATGCAATGTCTCTATAAAAACATCAATCTGTCTGCCGATATCATCCGTCTTTTTAACGACGACAACCTGCTCTTTATTAAAACCCAGTTTTTTGTTTTGCACATAATTTAACTGGTCATTCACAACCATAGTCCCAATGAGCAGAATGATGGATATTGCAAACTGAAATACAACCAATATACCGCGCAAAGTCGGAGAGCCGCTTTTATCTGCGCTGGACAGGCTGCCTTTTAAGACTTTTACCGGCTCAAAAGCTGCAAGAAAAAATGCGGGATAGCTGCCTGCGACCAAACCAACCAGGAAGGTGAAACCAAGTATTGCCGGCACAAAATACCAAACATCAAAAATTGCAAAACTGAGCTGCTTACCTGCCATTTGGTTGAAGCCGGGCAAAAAGATATAAACGAAAATAAATGCCAAAACAATTGAGATAAAAGTTAAAAAAACGGTTTCTGCCAGGAACTGCCGGATAAGCTGAAGCTTATTGGAGCCGAGCGTTTTACGAATACCAACTTCCTTGGAACGGTTTGCCGACCTTGCTGTAGCCAGGTTCATAAAATTGATACAGGCGATAAGCAAAATCCCAAAGGCAATCAGCATAAACAGCAGCACATAACCGCCATCGCCGTTGGGCTCAATTTCGTTATCCAGGTCAGAATTCAAGTGAATATCATTTAGCGGCTGTAAAAAGTACCCGTACGCGCCTCCTGCAGCGAACAAATCTTCCAGAGAAGCACCCATTATTTTCTGAATCTGTGGACCCACATATTTTTTAATGAGGTTTGGAAATTTTGCTTCAACCTGTTCAGGTATTGCGCCTTCTTTTAAAACAATATAAGTATAGTAGTTATTGCTTAGCCAAATTGTGCTCCGGCTGTCACCATTGGTAGTCAGTGACCCCATAAAGTCAAAATGAAAATGGGAGTTGGCTGGAAAATCTTCAACAATGCCGGTCACTTCCCAGTCCGTGCGATTATCGGCATTCAAAATTTTACCCATTGGGTTTTCATCGCCAAAATATTTTTGCGCGGTGGACTGAGTTAACACAACCGTGTTGGGCTTGGTCAACGCGTCTTCAGGTGTGCCGGCAATAAATTTAGTGGTGAACACATCAAAAAAAGTTGAATCGCCGCCCCAAAACCGCTCTTCGCTAAACACCTTGTCCTCATATCGAATAACAGGGAAACCGGTATTCCGTATCCGTGTTGCCTGTTCAACTTCGGGGAATTCCCGCACCAGGGTGAAACCAATGGGCGCGCAGGAAACAGCGATATCAAAATCATTACCACCCACCCGGCCGCTGAGGGCTACACGGTGGGTTCTATCTGATTTTTCGTTAAAGCGGTCGTAACTGAGTTCATCGAGAACATTGAGCATAATCAGGATACAGCATGCGATACCCAGCGCAAAGCCGGTGATATTAATCAGCGAGTAGCCTTTGTGACGCAATAAATTTCTAAATGCAATTTTAAAATAATTTTGCAGCATAACGGGTGTCCTTAATTTTTAGGGAAGTTTTGAAGTAGTAGACTGATTTTTTTGCTTTTTGTTGCAGAGGAAGTTTCTCTTTCCTATGCAAATAGACTGTGCGGCAAGTCAAATATCTTCACACTGAGCGGAGTCGAAGTGTGACACAACTGCTTAAAATAACTTGCCTCGACTCCGCTCAGCATGAAGACTGAGGCATCCCCAGACATTTTCTCGTTCCGACGTTTCACGTCGGAATGCATCCGGGACGCTCCAGCGTCCCATACCAAAAAACTAAAACCAATCTTTGCAAATCTCCAACCTGCCCTCTAACCCCGCATAATTTCTGGCGCTTGAATACAGCCAATGCTCCGGGTTTTCAACATAATTCCGTTTAACCGGATTAAAATGAATATATTCAATTTTCTGCCGCATCATTTTCTCGCCTTGTATCATTTGCGGGTGGCTATCCTCCTGCCAAACCTGGTAATCCCTGTCTGTTTTGTGCCGAAGTTTATAAAAACTCAAATCCCTCAAAATAGAATCCGCCTTCTTTGCCTTTAAATAATCAATAATTTGGCGTGCTGTATAAGATTTAAAAATTCCGATTTCTTTACTGAGATCATCTGACGAAGCGATAAGATGTAAATGATTTTCCATGATGATATACGAAAAAATCAGAAGCCGCTTGTTGTCTTGCAGAAATTTGAGTGATGCGAATAAAATGTCCACTATCTCAGGCTGGCTGAATAATGGCAGCCAGTTGACCGTTGTGCAGGTGAGAAAATGTGGGGCTTCTTTTTGGTAGATTTTGTAACGGGTTCTGGCCATTTGGGTCTTTCTTTTTGGGTTGCAATTTGTTTTTAATATTGGACGCTGGAGCGTCCTGTAAGGCGTTCCAACGTGAAACGTTGGAACGAGAACACGAGAACACGAGAACAAATGTTGAAACGAGAAGGTTCTGGCTTTCAATCTGCAATAATCTCTTGATAAAATCAACTTTATTAAAAGATTTTTATTTGGTTTTTAAACCAAAACTGAATAAACTGCTCCCAACTCTGAACCCAAACGAAATAATTACGTACTACTGTTTGTAATTTATTCGATCATAAAAAAAGGAATTTGAAAATGTCCCGAATCACTCTGTTTTTATTCTCGCTGCTCTTCACGTTTAGCGCGGTTGCGCAGGACTTAAAGCTGAAAGACAAGCTGCCGCTCGACCCTAAAATTAAAATTGGCACGCTGAAAAACGGCATAAAATATTATATCCGTGAAAACCGGAAACCGGAAAACCGCGCAGAAATTCGCCTGGCCGTAAATGTAGGCTCGGTGCTGGAAGATGATGACCAACTCGGTCTGGCGCATTTTGTCGAGCACATGGCTTTTAACGGCACCAAGAATTTCGCCAAGCACGAAATCATTGACTACCTCGAAACCATCGGCATGCGTTTTGGCCCGGACATCAACGCTTACACCAGCTTTGATGAAACCGTTTACATGCTGCAGGTGCCCACAGACGACGATAAAATCGTTGACAAAGGCTTTCAAATTCTGGAAGAATGGGCGCACAATATCGCGTTTGAGGAAGAGGAAATCGACAAAGAGCGCGGTGTGGTAATTGAAGAATGGCGGCTTGGCCGCGGCGCCAACGCCCGCATGCGCGATGAGCAATTCCCTGTACTTTTTCACGATTCCCGCTACGCCGACCGGCTGCCCATCGGCAAAAAAGACATCATCGAAAATGCCTCCTACGAAACCGTACGCCGTTTTTACAGCGACTGGTACCGCCCGGATTTAATGGCAGTGGTGGCCGTGGGCGATTTCGACCAGGCGGAAATTGAAAGCTTAATTGATAAATATTTCTCCAATATCAAACCGGTAGAAAATCCGCGCGAGCGTAAATTTTATGCCGTGCCCAATCATGCAGAAACGTTGTTCGCCCCGGCCACAGACGCCGAAGCCACAGGTTCCAACATCACTGTTTATTTTAAACAGGACGTGGAAGACGAAAGCACGGTGAGGGCCTACCGGCAATCGCTGGTTGAATCGCTGTACGATAACATTTTAAACAACCGCCTGAGCGAGTTGCTGCAACAGCCTGAGCCACCATTTCTATCCGGATTTTCCGGGCAGGGGCGCTTTATTCGCACCAAAGAATTCTATGTGCTCGGCGCGGCGGTACAGGAAGGAAATCTCGAAACCGGATTAGAAGCTGTTCTTACCGAAGCCTGGCGCGTAAAGCAGCACGGCTTCACGCAGTCTGAACTCGACCGTGAAAAATCCGAGATGCTGCGCGGAATGGAGCGAGCCTTCAAAGAGCGTGACAAAACCGAGTCCGATGGTTACGCGGCAGAATACATCCGCAACTTCCTGCAAAATGAATCGCTGCCGGGCATCGAAGTTGAGAACGAGATATACCAAAAATTTATCCCCGGCATCAAACTGGCAGAAATCAACCGGCTGGCGGATGAATGGATTACGGACGGCAACCGCGTGGTCAGCATCAGCGCTCCGGAAAAAGATGGCCTGGAACTGCCTTCTGAAGCCGCCATCAATACCATCTTCAAAAAAGTCGATGCGATGAAACTCGACGCCTACGAAGATGACGTACCGGATGTGCCGCTGGTACAAAATCCACCACAGACCGGCAAAGTTATCCGCGAGAAGAAAATCTCCGAGCTGGGATTAACTGAATGGCGGCTTTCCAACGGCATCAAAGTCGTGTTGAAACCAACGGACTTTAAAAATGATGAAATTCTATTTACCTCGTACAGCCCCGGCGGCCATTCGCTGGTGAAGGATTCGGATTTTGTTTCGGCCATTGCGTCCACGGCGATTATTCGCCAGGGCGGTGTTGGCAGCTTCGACCGCATTGCTCTGCAAAAGAAACTGGCCGGAAAACTGGTACGCGTATCACCATTTATCGGTCAACTCGATGAAGGGATTTCCGGCAGCGCCACTCCGCAGGATATCCAAACAGCGTTTGAGTTGATCTACCTTTATTTCACCGCGCCGCGAAAAGACAACACGGCATTTCTTTCCTTTCAAAATCGCGTGAACAGCTATATTGAAAGCCAGCATGCCAGCCCGGAAGCAGCTTACGGGGACACACTTCAGGTGACGCTTTCCAACAATCATTTCCGGACACGTCCATGGTCAAAAGATGTACTCGCTGAAATGGATTTGGAAAAATGTTTTAATGTCTATCAAAACCGTTTTGCTGATGCCAGCGATTTCACATTCCTCTTTGTGGGAAATTTTGAAACCGCAGAAATGAAACCCCTGGTTGAGCAATATCTCGGTGGCTTGCCGGACAAAGATCGCAAAGAAACCTGGCGCGATGTGGGCATTGAAAAACCCGAAGGCATCGTCAGCAAAGAAGTTGAAAAAGGCGTGGAACAGAAAAGTCAGGTAACGATGGTTTTTCATGGTGATTTCGTCTGGAACCGTAAAAACCGCCACCACTTGAGCTCGATGGTGGCCGCGTTTAACATTAAACTACGTGAGATTTTGCGTGAGGATTTGGGCGGTACCTATGGCGTGCGCATCAGGCCGAGCAGCTCACGTTATCCTAATTCTGAATACAGCATCTCCATTTCCTTCGGTTGCGATCCCGAACGCGTGGATGAGCTGCGAGACACGGTCATGAACGAAATTTCCAATCTGAAAATTCGAGGCCTGACAGAAGAATATCTCAACAAAGT
>JAJDAE010000184.1 GCA_029262035.1 Candidatus Zhuqueibacterota bacterium | reverse complement strand
TTCCAGCTTTTTAATGCATTGCCACCCGCAGCTTTTGGATTTATGATGAATTTGATTTTGGCTGTCAATTCTATACTTCGCGAATTTAAATGATCCAAAATGTCATGATAATAAAATAACAAAGCAGCAGAATCGCACCTTCGAATCGGCTTATAACGCGGCCTGTTTTTAGGATTGGATAAAGCAGAACTGTCAGGCCAAGCATTATTGGCAGATGATTGTAAATCAACTCATCAGCAACAGGTAGAGGGTTTACAAATGCACTCGGGCCGGCGATGGCCATCATATTAAAAATATTTGACCCGATAATATTGCCAATGCTGATGTCCCCCTCTTTTTTTAAGGCAGCAGTTAGTGATGTTGCAAGTTCAGGTAGTGACGTTCCCAGAGCTACGATGGTTAACCCCAAAGTGAGTTCCGAAACACCCTGTCTGCGGCTGATTTCTGAGGCGGAATTCACAATCCAATCTGCACCAAATGTTAAACATATCATCCCCAATACCGTGTAGATTGAGTAAAGGGCAATTTTTTTTCGTTCACTTTTAATAGGATTGAACGCTTCATTATGTGCGTTTGCTGCCTTTTCAGCCTTGGCTTTGGAGATTATAATATAAATGTAGGCAGCAAAACCAGCGGTTAGAAGTAAACCTTCCAGTCTTCCCAAAGTGCCATTCATGCAAATAATCCAGAAAAAAAGAGAAATACCAATCACCAAAGGTATTTCGAATTTTAGAAGTTTTAAATGTACGCTCATTGGGCGACACAACGCAGATACACCCAAAATTAAAGCAATGTTTGAAACGTTGGAGCCAATAATATTACCAAGCGCGACATCAGGTTTTTCCTGAATAGCGGCCGTCATGCTCACCAGAAACTCCGGCATTGAAGTGCCGAGTGCGACGATTGTCAGCCCGACAATTATAGGATGAATTTTTAGAACTCTGGCTATTTTTGAACTGCCTTCAACCAACAGATTGCCACCGCCAAAAAGAAGCGCCATGCCGATAGCAAATAAACCATATACCCAGCTAATATCCCAATCAGTTAACGTCATTTTGTCCCTTGGTTTTGACTGTTTTGAAAAGTGGGTGGTAGACAGGTCGCTCATTCATGTTTGCGACCTGCCATGCTAGTAGAAATGCCAACCTTGAGATACGCGCAATTTTTTCCGGATTGATTTTTTCCGAAATATCTGTACTTCTGTGATAGTCTTTGTGCGATTTAGTATTGTAAAAAATAACAGGGATGTCATGGCGTGCAAAACTATATTGGTCGCTGCGTGTAAAGTACCCTTCACCGCCATACTCCAGGGTTAGGCCGATTTCTTCATTTGCCGCTTTATTCAGCGCGTCAAGTCCCGGGCTGCGATTGCTGCCAATAACGGTTACATTATTCGGTTCATTCCGGCTAATCATATCCAGGTTAATCATGGCCACGGTTTTTCTTAAAGGGAACGTTGGATTTTTCATGTAATGGTCTGAACCCAATAGCCCAAGCTCTTCAGCCGTAAAAGCTATGAAAATTATGGTACGTAAAGGTTTAATTGGCATTCTACTAAAGGCTTCTGCAATTTCTAACAATCCAGCTATTCCGGAGGCATTATCGTCGGCGCCAAAATAGATTTTACCATTTTTCTTCCCAAGATGATCAAAGTGAGCGCCAATGATAACAGCTTCTTTGGAAAGTTCGGGATCTCTTCCGGGTTGCATTGCGATAATGTTTTGAGTTTTCAGAATATCCTCGTCTGGTGAAAGAGGGCGAGCAATTTCAAAGTTTTGGAAATATTGATTGTTTTTTCCACCTGGCAGCAAGTTGTAATTTGCAAATTGGTCAGCTATGTATTGTGCTGCCCGAAAACCACCCTCAGTTCCCGTAGCACGGCCTTGAAATGCTTCTGATGCCAATATATTTACATGCTGCTGAGATTCTTTCAGAGTGATTGAATACATCGGCAATTTGGCAGCACTAAAGTCAAAGGGTTTTGTCTTGGATGATGCCCATATTGGTGATATGATAAGTATAAAGGCAAGCGGTAGGATTTTTAAGGCAGTCTTATATGAGAACGTCATTTAGCAATTCTTAAATTTAGAAACGAAGAATAATTAAATTTGAGCAAAAATACAAGTTATTAAAAGCCGCATGAATGCATTGGGTGGGACTAAAACAAACAAGGGTGGAAATTTATCCCACCCTTGTCTCTTTGGATATTAACTTTGGATTCTACTTGACCAATGCCAATTTTTTTGTTGCCACAAAACCATCACCTTCAAGGCGGTAGAAGTAGACGCCGGTTGCCAAATCACTTGCTTCAAAAGTTGCTTTGTATCCACCTGGAGTGAAATCATCATCCACAAGTGTTGCCATCTCGTTTCCCAAAATATTGTATATTTTTAGGGTAATATGAGATTGCCTTGGCACATCGAAAGCAATTGTAGTCGTTGGGTTAAACGGGTTTGGGTAGTTTTGGTGCAGTTGATACTCAGCTGGGACAACAGGTCCGGCTATAGATTCAACACTGGTCACCAGTTCAATTGTTTGCGCCCAAAAACCACTTTCGATATTATTAATATTTGAAACTTTGCCGATAATCGTTTGGCCTACCGTGCCCTGGAGCTTCGTTGAAGCATTGCCGGTAGAAGTCGCACCGCTTCCAATAACTGAATTTCTGATTTTAGTTTGGGCCTGTACTTGAACGAAAGCGTTGGCTCCGAAAAAACAGATTATTACATATATTATTCTAAGAGAATTCATGATTTTTTCCCGGCTAAGGTTAGTTTTTATCCATTTCAATGGGCAGTCGATTTTCTTGCGCCCATTTGTCATTGCGGATACCCGTGACTTGCCAACAGACTTTTAAGCCTTGGCTGCCGCCGGAAATTTGAAAACTGTTGTTTGTAATTTCTTGTGCGATGTAAACAGGTGCATATCCGCCTACGCAGGTAAGCTGGTAGCGATAATCGATATTAAGCGCCTGAAACCATTCTGGTAATTGCACACGGGCCTCACCATTATCATCAAGAGTCACTTTGCCATCGTAAACATTTTTCATGTCATCACTTTCAATGCTGGTATGGCGTAAATATTTGTTTTCAGGATCCAAAGGATGATCGATTTTAAAATCTTTTGATGTCGCCTGTAAAAGGCCATCTATTTCGAGATTCCCTTTGACTTTAATTGTGTACTCGGTGTTGGGATCTGCATTTGGCATAATGGAAACCGCCTCACTGCCGTCTGAGTTAAGGACTTTAATTCCGGCTTCGTAGCTCTCCACGCCTCTGTGCCTTGAGGTTCCATCCGCAAAAAAATCAATTAATGAATCGCCACTTGTGTTGACAATATGCAAGCTACTGGCTACGATTTCACCGAGTACATCCACATCTCCCTCAAAAACTCCTGCCAGGTCGCCTGCATTTTCTGCTTTCCCGAATACGCCAATTCGTTGGCCTGTATCCAAATCCTCTCTGCCAAAACCTGCGATAGTATTTCCTTCTGCATCAACCAATTTGATGCCCTTGCCGTCGGCTCCTTTCAAAATCACATCGTTTTCGAAAGTTTCCACGCCTGTATGCAAGGAGGTGCCATCCTTATCAAAGCGTGTGGTGACTTTACCTGCTGAATCTTTAATGATCACATCAAAGCCTGTAGTTATGGCGCCGGTTTCACTATCAATTAGCCAATCCTCATCACCCACGGCACTGGGTAAAGTGCGGTAGCGCACAATCATATCACTGCTCCACACCAATATTCTTTCCTGGGCTGGGTCTGCTTCTACGTTTTCGATTTTTAATTTGCCTTTTACATCAACATCGCCATCAAATACTGCAGCTTTCTCAGCTCCTTTGGCAAAAAGGCCGATTCCATTTTGGCTCGTAAAGTGGCCGCCATTGCTGTTGCTGCTAAAGCCGGTTACGCCTGCGCCAGAGCTAAGCGCCGTCCCAACGATAGCATCTCCGGTTCCATGTGCGGTTGCAATAATTGCTTCTCCCGTCCCTCGGGAAATAGCACTCAATCCTCTGCCAGAGCCTGTGCCTTCACCAGATACCCCATTCCCATCCTTCGAGACACCTTCAACACCATTGCCAAATTCAATATTCTTACCTTCTACTGCAGTGACACCGCCGTCTGATTCGGACGCGACCCGATTGCTTGTGAGTTGAGGGGTCGCAATATCAGTTACGCGCAGCCGGGTTCTTGGAATTATGTGACTCGTTGAAATAGCTTCAGTACCTTCTTTATCTGTTTGAGCTGGTGTAATGTCAGGTCCGAAAAGTAAATAGCTGCCATTTTGCTGCATGACAATGGATGAATCCGCTCCAAATTTTATTTGAATACCGCCGTCGAAAGTAGCTGTACCTGCATGTTCGGAATTTCCGTTTGTGCTCAAAGTGTGTACCACGTTACCGTTTTCGTCTCGAATTATAAAACTTTGACCAGCTTCAGGTTCAAGCACGACTGCCCCCGAGTTCAGGCTATAAGGCGCGGCGGTAAGGGCTGTCCTGGGACTTAGTTCATCTTCTTCGCCTATGGCGATACCAAGCCAATAAGGTTTGTCAAAAGGGAGGTTTAATTCGGCTTCAGCGCCTAAAGTAACATTTAGCAAACCCGAACTTAACTCTGTGTCCTGGGTTTCTTCCCAAAGCGCTTCTCCATTTTCAGCGACATCGTAAAGTTTAAATGTGATGGAAATATTGCCATCGGGCAGCGGGTCGCCTGCTTCATTTGTGAGCACCCCCTGATAACTGATTGTGCGTGGTATTTGCGCCGGGGAGAATGTAGGGGTTAATATTAAGACAGCCAGAACAAAAAGAATAAATGAAGTAGTTAAGTCTTTCATTTTATTCAACCTCCTTATCTATTTAATAAAAATGATTATAATAGTTTGAAATGTACGAACTAAGAGAGTTTATGCAGGTGCTTGGGCTGTGTTAAGTGGTTAAATGGTTTGCCGTTTATTTAATATTAGAATTTTCTAAAAAAATAGCAAAGGATTTTTGGTTACTAAAGGGTGATCAGGTGAGCTGCATTTATACTTTTATTTCAAACACCCGATATAATGTAATGTTTGAATTTAAAAGAATTGCGCCTTTATTATGATTTTAAAATATAGAAGAATTGTTTTTTGTATGATTTTTGGTACTTTATTTTTTGTTACCTTACCAGTTGCTTTTCCCGGAGCGATTAATAATAGTGATCCTCAGGAACGAGTTCAATACCATGCAAATTTTGACCGGCCCATGTTTTTGTTTGAAGTTGATCGTTTCGTGCTTGATTCAGAAAATAAGTGGCAGGTTACAGTTGTTGTTGAATTCGTAAATAACTTAATACAATTTACTCAAATTGAAGAGGGCTTTGGCGCCTCTTACGAGATGAACGTTGCGGCTCTTGATTTGAACAGAAACGTAAAGTCATCAAAGAGTTTGAAAAGTACGTTAATTGCAAATGAGTATGATGAAACCATTGCTCTAAATAAAGTTAACAGGCATTATTTTACTTTTGTCTTAGAAAGTGGTGGGTATGAAGTTTTTGTTGAGATTATAGACCTCAATACAAAGCATCATCTGGCTCGCAGTAACATACTTGTACTATATCCTCTGAACCAAGGAATTGCTATCAGCAATTTAGTTTGCATGGATAGCTTGGCATTTAACGGATTACGGCCAGAGTTAAATATTCTGAACATCGTGAAAAAGTATGAGAAACCGGGCACGCGTTTCTCCGGATATTTTGAAGTTTTTTCAGCTACTGAAGATTCGGTGCGATTGGACTACCGCATTTATAATCAACGCGGCGAGGCTAAAGTGTCGTATAATGAGGTCGCCTATTTTACGGATAATATAGTTAGGAAGTTATTACCGCTTAAAGAATATGTCACCCTGCCCGGCAGGTACTGGCTTATCATCGAAGCGCGTTCAGGCGGCCAAAAGCAGGTTATCCGCCAGCCGTTTGAAATTAAATATTGGAAACCGTCTAAAACCCTGGCGGAGCTAGAATTTGGTGATTTTGGAATTTCTGCGCTGGAGTATGTTGCCGACACCAAAGAGGTTAAGCAGATTTTGTCGGCTGATAGTACACAACGAGAATTATTAGTAGAAGATTTTTGGGCGAAGAGAAATCCAAATCCTGAGTCGCCTCAAAATGGAATTCGCGAAGAATTCAGGAATCGTGTTGATTACACCATTCGGAACTTTTCGAACACCTTGTACGATCGTGCCGGCTGGGATACGGAGCGCGGAAAGGTTTTTATAATTCACGGCGAACCCACGGAAATCCAACATAGGTTTTTACCCGATAATCCATCACGTTATGAAATTTGGTTCTATAAAAATCTGGACCGGCAGTTTGTATTTCTGGATAAAAAGGGCTATGGGTTGTTTCGGTTGATTCATACGGATTGAATTGGTATCTTAAATTAATTCTTAGCGCTTTTGGTTCTTTACTTTTACATTTGAATAGACAATTTTTAAAATTGTACTACTGCTAAATTGAAATTTAGAGTGATGATAGAATTAGTAAAGGTGTGCTTGCCGTTCTTAAGTTTAACAATTTATCTTATATTTGAATACAAGGCCTATTATAGATTGAAAAAAGTAGACATAGAGACTTGGGAAAGAACATCTAATCCTTTTTTGGATCATAGTATGAAATCAATGTGGTTTTTTAGTAGAAGGAAAGTTGCGGATACCATGTTTCATATTTACAAGTTTATTCCGATATTTTGTTTACTCATATTTATTTTGTCTGTTTTTTATAGCATGATGTAAATTGAAGCGCGGCTGCGAAGCTAAAATAATAATTTGAAATTTTATTTGAGATTATTTCTAAGTTGTAAAAGTTGGTTTAATATTGGAGTATTGCAGAATGACCATAAAAGAAATCGCAAAAAATGTTATAGATAATCTTCCGGAAGAAGCAAATATGGACGACATCATTCATGCTTTATACGTAAAAACTAAATTTGAGCGCGGTATTCAGCAGATTGAAAGTGGAAAAGGCATCCCTCATGACGAGGCTAAAAAAATTATGAGAAGCTGGACAAAGAATGACTAAGGTAATTTGGTCTGAGTTGGCACTAAATGATATTAAAAGTATTTATGACTATATTGCTAAGGACTCTGCTGATCGCGCAGCAGTTTTTGTTGAAAGACTAATAGAAGCTACCGATCGACTTGAAAGTTACTTCAATAGTGGCCGTATCATCGAAGAGATTGGTAAAAAGGATTGTCGAGAAATTATTTATGGTTCATATCGAATAATGTACGAGATAAAGGAAGATATTGTAAGGATATCGGCCATAGTTCATTCCGCTCGTGATTGGAATCCAGAATAATATCTTTAAACATATTTTGACTTCAAACTAAAAAAGGCCACTGGAAAAATCCAATGGCCTTTTTATTTGATAAGAATTCCGTATTCGTTTTATGAATCCTTCTTTTTTTCCTGCACTAAATCCGAACGCTTGAGATGCAATTTATCAAAATTACTGGAAGAAATTACATAATACCATTTTGCGAAACGTGCGTTCAAATCGTCTGAAGTTTTCTTGCCTTTTTGAATTTTTGCTAGCCACTTGTTGTGAGTATCGTGCAAATTTTTATTGGCTTTGTCGGCATCGCTCCACAAGCTGTCAGCTTTGGCAATAAATTCGGTGTTCCTGGGTTTAGCCGGTTCTGCGAACAAGCTGCCATCGAAGCTGGTTGTGATAAACAAATACCGGTTTTCACCGGATCCCTCTTTTGTTGCATCTTCAGTACCGGCAGTTACTGCAAGCCCTGAACCGAATACAACTTCGCCGAAACGCAGGGTGTACGAAACACCCTCACTCGTGCTGACTTCTACCTCGCCTTCGTTGGACACCAACGAGCCATCACGGGTAAAATAGAAACCGCGTGATTGCAAAGACATGACTGCTTCGGTGTTCATTGCAAGGCCTTCGCTATTCATTTTAGTGAGCGATTGGGATAAACCTGCTGGTTTTGTACGTACCCCAACAATAGAAAGCTCATCGATACCGCTCATAAGCTCCTTAATTTTGCTATCCACTATTTCTTGTTTCGAAGACATTTTTTTTGCCTTCCACTTGTCGCCATCTTTGGTCAGAAAAATATTATCCCGGGATTGCAGACTGCCGGTTCTTTCATTGATAGAATAGTCTTTTAAAGTGACTTCGTCGATTTTGTCTTTATCAACTAAGAGCAAATCTGCTTCAATCCAGTCACTGAATTTTGTAGAAATATCAATATCCATGCGGGTGGCGTAGACACGGTTTTTATCCGGCACGCGCACGTAGCGGAACTTCTGTCGGCCTTCAATTTCTTCTTTGCTGATAATCAAATCCGCGAGAATTTGGTCGTTCTGACCACGAATGGTGATACGCTGTCCCCGGCCTTCAAGAGAAGTTGCTGTTTCATCCAGCGGATCGATGACTCCAAGTGAGATATGGTCATTCGGGTTATCTGACCTGAATTCATCTTTCTGGGTGCCGATGATTCCGGCTGCTGTTTTTGCCAGGCGATCTGCGCCATCAGCAGGGTACTCATGATGCGATGGAATGGACCACTTGCCGCCTTGAAACATAACTTTAAACGGCACAGCTTCACCGGTCTCGCTATCAAAGTCAATAACCTCAAGCGAGGCTGCTGTGTTCGGGTCGGTAAACTCAGGAAAGAATTCATCCCCCTTGTCAAGAAAGGCATCCGGAGTCGCCGGCCTGGGGGTTGTAATAAAAGCAAGCAGGGCGATGAGAATCGCAGCGCCGCTGTAGATAATTGTTTTCTTAATTTCGTTCATTTAAAAGTCTCCATTATTTTCTTTATTTCGCATTTCCCCTCCTTTACAAGGAGGGGATAAAGGGGTGGTTAGGCTTTAGTTCGTTGACTCAACCACCCCAACCACTCCTTATTAAGGAGGGGCTTACCCATGAAAATCATGCTCTCATTCTTCTCGCTGCCTGAGCGCTCTCGCGTTCACGTTTTTGCCGTTGAATAAAAATCCAGACACCAAGCACGAACACCGGAATTGGTGGTAAAAGTACGGCCAGTGTTTTAATATTACTTTGAATGCTGCGGATTTTGGCTTCCATATCTTCTTTACTGGCATTGACTTTTGCTTGTTTTTCGGATTCAATGCTGGCTTTTAAGGCCTCGAATTTACGGTTTTCAACTTCCTGCAGGTTTCTTGCCATAATGTCTTTTGTCTTCTGATCAAGGTCTGTTCTTTGTCGAACCTCGCCAATTTTTTCATTCAAGCGCTGTTGGGCTGCGGCAAGAGCGGCTGAGGCCTCAGCTTCAGCTTCCTGTTCTTTTTTATTTCTTTGGGAAGTGAAATGACGGGTTTGGTCTTCCACCGTTTCCAATGTGCGGTGACGAACGCGTTTGTTACGCAAAGAAATAAACGACTCATCGCCAACTAGTACATCCATGCAATTCAGGAAAAAGGAAACATTGTCGAAATTTAGATTTCCGCTTGCGCGTTTACGAATTTCGAAAAACTCCTGTGAAATGAAATCAAGATCGGCAATTGTAATTAGGTTTACGGCTTTGGGTGTTGTTGTTGAATCTTCGGTCGTATCCTGCCCTTTGACGTGCGCGGCAATGGTATAATCCAGACTGTTAGGCCGACGGCCACGCGGAGAAACCATCTGCGTACCAAAAAAACTGCGTTGCACCAACTGTGAGTAGTTCAGTGCACCGGACTGTTCGCCGGTTTTGATAAGTGGTGTAAAATCATAACTAGAGTTCGCGGGTTTTTGTAAGTATCCCGGGAATAGAAATACTAATTCCTGCAGCTCTGCGCTGGCATGGCTTTCCATATTGAAGGCTTCGGGGTTTTGGTTGCCCTGGCCAACGAAAATAACTTCCGGCTGTAATTGAGCAAATTCAGGATGAGGGTTATAGGCATCCCACGCGATCTGTGCTTTATTCCAGCCTACACCAACATCAGTCAACAAGCGGTGGATATCGCCTTTCTCTTTGGGAGGAGGGCCTTGATTTCTTTGGAATGGATTCTGGTTGCCACCGGCTTTTTCGGATGGCGCCAATCCAAGGTTTGTAATTGGAAGGGGATCGAGCAAGAGCAGAGTGGGGTTGCCTTGCAGAATATACTCTTTCAGGTTGTCCATTTCTTCTTGTGGCAGGGCAGAAGGTAAGGCAACCATCAGGCCGTCCATTTCTTCTACAATTTTATTTGTAGCAGAAATCTGTACAACTTCGTACTGTTTCTTGAGTTCGTCAACGACGGGCCACGGCGGATTGCTGCGCATGGTTTGCATATCGAAACCGCCGAACAGTTTTGCCTCAGTGGTCAGGATGCCAACTTTTTTGCGATCGGTTTTTGCGACCACTCGAATACTGCGCGCGAGTTCGTACTCAACCGGTAAGCCGCGGTCAAAAAACGGAATAACTTGTTCTTCCGCACCACATTTAAAAGCAACGCCAAGGAAGGTGGCGATGGTGTTAGCGCGTGCGCTGCCCACATCGGGAATCTCTCGCGGTGTGATACTAAATTTTTCACGGGCATCCTTTGCTTCCGGTGAAAATGGTTCGGTATCATGGATGACAACCTGCACATTGCTGCCACCCACGGCATCCATTTCATTCAGAAAACCAAGTAGATTTGAACGGGTTTGAACATAGTGCTGTGGTACTTCTTTGCTGATGAAGGCTTCAATATACACCGGGCGTTCATCGGGGATTTCGTCGATAAGATCTTCGGTTTCATCAGCCAGAGAATGCAGTTGTTCCGCCGTGACATCCAGACGGATGCTGGCACGGCCGAGAATGACATTCAAACTAATAAGCACAATAACGATGGCAATCGAGCGAACGGCGTGGTGCATCCACATTTGGTAACCATCGGCTTCCATAGGCCAATGGCGTCTGCCGATGAGTAGCACGTTCAGGTAAACCATCAGACCGGTTACTGAGAGAAAATATAGGAATCCGGAAAAACTAACAATCCCACGAGCGAAATCACCGAAATGTGTGAAAACGCCGAGTGGAGCAACCAGGTCCTGGAAGCCGGAACTTAACAGGCCACCAACCGAATCTACCATTACAAAAGCACCGCAGAATATGGCGCCGAGGATAAAGGCAATGGTTACGTTAGTTGTGAGCAGGGAAGCCAGCATGCCGATGGCAATTAGAGCCGCACCACTCAGCCAGTACCCGACATAGTTCCCGATGATCAAACCAAGATCAGGACTGCCAAGCCAGGACAATATAATGATATGGCTAAAAAATGACAGAACCAGCGAGGCTGTATAAATTGCCAGGGTGGCCAAATATTTTCCGAGCACAATTTCAAGGTCGGTGGCCGGTAAAGTTAAAAGCAGTTCGTCCGTACCTTGCTTACTTTCATCCGACCAGACGCCCATTGTTAGCGCCGGCACAAATAAAAGCAGTAAAACCGGGAAGAGCTGGTTGAGTTGTTCCAGGTTTGCGAGATTGTTTAGAAAAAAGCGCTCCTGCCAGAATGCCGCAAATGCGCTCAGGAAAATAAAAAGTGTAATAAAAACATAACCGGTTGGATTGGTAAAGTAAATCCGCAAGTCGCGTTTTACAATGGCATCCACCACAGTCTGGTTTATTTTTAATTCAAATTTACCAAGTTTCAAATTCATGCAGCCGCCTCCTTTTTTGCAATTGCCGGCGTCTTGCCGAAGTTGGTTAATTTATAGAAGGGTTCCTCCAGCGAGCCATTCTTTTTAAGCTCATCAGTCTTGCCTTCAAAAACGAGTTTTCCGTTATCTACGAATAAAACGTAATCAGCAATTGCTTCTACTTCTTGTAAAATATGGGTTGAAATCAGAATGGTCTTAGATTTCCCGAGTTCTTTGATGTTTTTTCTGAACTCGCGAATTTGGTTTGGATCCAGGCCCGCAGTTGGCTCATCCATAATTAGGACGGCCGGATCGTGCAGGAGAGCCTGCGCCAAACCCACACGCTGTTTGTAGCCGCGCGAAAGTTTGTCGATGGGTTTTTCCAGAACCAGATCAAGCGAACACTGTTCAACTACTGCATCGAGCCGATTTTGCAATGCATCGCCCTCAATACCGCGTACTTCGCCAAAAAACTTCAGCAATTCCAGCGGCGTCATGTTTTGGTAAAGCGGGCCGTTTTCCGGAAGATACCCAAGTTG
Organism: Candidatus Zhuqueibacterota bacterium; assembly: GCA_029262035.1. GTDB lineage: Bacteria > Zhuqueibacterota > Zhuqueibacteria > Oceanimicrobiales > Oceanimicrobiaceae > JAJDAE01. The sequence continues at coordinate 592 of JAJDAE010000184.1, read as the reverse complement.
CCTGGACGCTTCCAGGCGTTGTGTGCGAATATCCAGTCCGGCGATTGCACACGAACCCGCGCTGGGCGCAAGGTAACCGGTCAGGATTTTCATAGTTGTAGACTTACCCGCGCCGTTGGGTCCGAGAAATGCAACTATCTTTCCCTCCGGAATCGCAAATGTAATATCTTGAATTGCCACAAAAGGTCCGTAAAATTTACTCAGACCTTTGGCTTCTATCATCACTTTGTTGTCACTGGACATAACGTAGCCTCATGTTATTTTTTTAAACCTCAGAATTAGTTCAAAATAAATGCAATTAAGTTTTTTAAATTCGGCTGGGAGCCGAATTGGAGTATTACTTAAAAAGTCACCGATTTAAAACGATGTAATCCCTGGGTGGGTTCCCTAAAAAATGCAAAAAAATGAGTTTTTTTTGTCGGCGGTTTTTCATTGAGATTTGGTTATTGGCGCTTTCTATTTTTAGACGAGATTTATAAGAAGAATTGGATAAATTATAACTGATATTTTTCTCTACTCTGGTCGCCAAAAGCAGACGTTTCGAACTTTTATGCAAGTAGATTTTAGCCACGGATTAACACTGATTAAACAC
>JAJDAE010000183.1 GCA_029262035.1 Candidatus Zhuqueibacterota bacterium | reverse complement strand
CTTTTGCTGTTTTAATCGTGCTTGCTCTATCAATGATACTCTATTTTGCTTGTGATGATAAAGGTTTAGACCCGGAATTTCTTGCTACCGTTTCCGGCGAAGTTACCATTACTACAAAAGTTCCGGACTTCACAGATGTTTTAGTATTGGCTTTAATGAAAGGCCTTAATCCGATTTCTCTTTACACCATACCCAGCGATGTCCTTGACGATTCGCTGGAAACTCAAACTATTCCCTTCCAAATGGAGACCCAGCTGGGCGAGTTTGACGCTATCTTTGCCATTTGGAAAGCCCACCATGCAGCCATTGAAGTGGAAGAAAATATCGTTGGCTCTTTCTGTGATGGCACGCTGATTCCAATTTCAGTAACAGATGATAACCGCACAATAGAAAACGTTGATTTTGAGATCAGTCTCAGAAAAGTAAACCGCATTTCAAGAGTGGAAGGTACTATCAATTTTACCGGGGACTGGCCTTCAGACATAGATAATCTTGGAATCGTATTCGCCGAACCAACCAGTGTTCTTGGCGGTCTGGACGTCTGCAACTTGTTGAGCACTATGGATATTCAATTAATTGACAATCCGCGTACGCCGAAAACCTCTATGCCTTTTGCGTTTGATGTTGCCCCCGGAGCGAATTTGATGGTTGTCGCCTGGAATCGTGTGGGCCAATCCCTTTTCGCGCCAACTATAATCAGTGACCTTTTCGCCGGTGTTTTTAATTCTGCTGAAGGAGATACTGTAAGAAACATAAATATTACCGCTGACTTTGGAACTGTCCAATAAAGATCATGGAGGATTAGAAAGTGAAAACAAAAATTCAAATTATTTTATCAGTTTTATTGATTACGGCTTCCGTTTCCGGAGTTTTGGCAAAAGGAACGATTATTGGTGTGGTACGCGACGCTCAAAGTAATGAAGGACTGCCGGGTGCAAACGTACAAGTAGAAGGAACGGTTCTTGGTGCCAGCACCAATGTAAAAGGCGCATTTATGATTCGCAAAGTGCCTACCGGCGTATACAATCTGCGTATTTCTATGATAGGTTATCGAACGTTTCGTGTAACCCGCGTTCAAGTGGTCGAGGGTGATAATGCAGTTGTCGCCGTAAAATTAACAGAATCTCCCGTTGAAATTGATCCAGTAGTTGTTACGGCCAGCAAATGGGCGCAGGAGGCAGCGAGTACACCTTCATCCATTGAAGTGATAACAACGAAAGAGATTCTGAAAAGAAATCCAATTCAAATCCAGGATGTGCTTAAGACGGCAACCGGCGTGCAGATTATGCAGGAGAACGTCAACATCCGTGGTTCAGATGGATTCACTTTTGGCATCGGCAGCCGGGTTCTGGTTATGCTGGATGGCGTCCCGCTTACAACCACGGATTTGGGCAGCGTAAACTGGTTCATGGTATCACCATCTGATCTTGCCCGGGTAGAAGTTGTACGGGGAGCCGGCTCAGCGATTTATGGTTCCTCGGCAATGGGCGGTGTTGTGAATTTCATTACACAAAAACCAAGCCAGGCTAGCAGAACTTATGTTCGTACCATGGCAGGCATGCACGATGAATTTGACCAGGAAGGTTGGGATTGGAGCAAAGATGCCATGCACTTTAACCGCATTGATTTCACTCACAGCCGAAAAATTGGGAAACTGGGAGTAAGGATTTCAGGAGGCCGAAATTATTCAACAGGTTATCTCGAAAATGCATCCTATGAGCGTTATAATTTGTCCGGAAAATTTATTTATAATTTTGATGATGGCGGTGAACTGTCTTTCTTCAGCAATTACATGTTTGACAAATCGGACGTCTTTGTACTTTGGCAAAGCCAGCGTCAAGCCACCTTTATTACCGCCAATCAATTGGGCAAGCACCAAGAGCGCAATGGTATCACCTTATTTGGAAAATACTCCAGGGCGCTTTCCTCCAAAGCTGCAGTGGAAATTAACGCCTACTTGAATAGATTCCTGCTGGGCATTCAGGTTAGTAGTGTTGATTTTACACCGGCTCTGGGCATAGGCGGTGCCATTCAGGGTACATACATTCCAACTAATTCACTTTCATTTATATGGGGAACCGATTTTAAAATCGATAATGCTGAGTCCGATGTTTATGGCAAGCGCGATGCCTACCTGGTTGCACCGTATTTGCAGGCAGATCTTAAGCTTGGGGGAAAGGTGAATTTAACATCGGGCATACGTTATGACCGCTATGAACTTACCGAAACCGATTCAATTTTTCTTTTACCGGATGCCCGTGTCTTCGATCGCGTAACACCTAAATTTGGAATAAACTATCGGCCGTTCGAAAGTACAACCCTCAAGGCCAGTGTCTCAAATGGCTTTAAATTTCCTGTCATTTTTCAACTCTATTTCGACGATGAAGTGGAAAATATCCGGTTTGTGCCAAACCCTACCCTGGACTCTGAAACATCATGGTCTTATGAAGTTGGCTTAAATCAGAACGTAACACAGAACTGGTTTTTTGAAGTCAACGCATTTTATTCACAAGTCCGGGGGTTAATCCAACCAATTGCCTCGGGTGTAACTGCTTCCTTTGAAAATACGCCCAAAGTTGCCATTCCCGGAATTGAGGTTATGACAACCGGACGATGGTGGCAGGAACGACTTGGCTTGCGTCTGAACCTGACTTATATGGATCCTCATAATGAAGACACGGATGAACTCCTACTCCACCGGCAAAAGCTCATTGCCTTTGCGGGGGCATCACTCCGATTTGGCTCGGTTGAATTTCAAACAGATTTTAAATATGGCAGCGCACAGGAAGGCTATCTTCTACCCGGCGAACATGAATTTCTCGACCAAAAAGTTTTGGATGCAAGAGTATTTTACTATCTGGGTGGTTACACATTTGTAGCTGGAGTCAACAATATTTTTAACTATGCCTACACTTTGCGCGAGCAACATTTGGAGGAAAACCGAAGTTTTGTTGTGGGTATGTCCGCAGCGTTTTAAAAGCTTTTATGCATTTTTTCAGAAAGACTGCTTGATGAGTTCACTACCCCCCTAAAACGTCTTTCTGAGCGCGAAATCCCA
>JAJDAE010000182.1 GCA_029262035.1 Candidatus Zhuqueibacterota bacterium | reverse complement strand
CCACAACCATCACTTATGATTTACCCGAAGCAGCGAATGTAGTTTTAAAAATTTACAATCTGCTCGGCCAGGAAGTCAGGACTCTACTAAACACACAACAACAGCGGGGAGTCAAAAGTGTAGTTTGGGATGGCAGGAATGCGCTGGGCGTAAAGGTAAGCTCAGGCATTTTTGTCTATCGCTTGCAGGCTGGGGCGCTTGTTAAAACTAAGAAGATGATTTTATTGAGGTGAAAGCTTGAGAAAGCATTTGTGGATTTGTGACAGGGACCAAATGACTCAAAAGATCAATTTGTAAATAACCATTTTAGGAGAAAAAATGTTGAAACAAATTTTGCTCACGTTAGGTTTGCTGATTTTACTCACTCAAATGGCCACTGCGCAAGTACCGGAAACCATCAATTTTCAAGGCGCTTTGAAGGATGGCGCCGGGCAGGCGCTGGCAGACGGCACCTATAAATTGACCTTCAAACTCTATCAAACGGAGACCGGCGGTTCTGCGCTGTGGATCGAAGAGCAAAGCGTTGTTGTGACCGACGGTATTTTGAATGCTATTTTAGGCAAAGTGACGACCTTTGCTTCAGCCAATATTATTTTTAACAAACCGTTCTGGTTGGGCATCAGCGTGCAGGATGATGCCGAGATGACGCCCCGGTTTGAGCTAAGTTCATCGCCTTATGCACTGAATCCAGCGGCAACAACCGGCGGTGGCGGTATGCCGGTGGGTACAGTAATCGACTGGTGGCGGCCCAACAATAATTTCCCAGTACCGACTGGTTTCAAAATTTGCGATGGTGGCACGGTGAGTGATAACGACAGCCCACTCAACGGCTTCAACGTGCCGGACTTGCGCAACAAGTTTATTCGCGGCGCAGAGAGTCTTGAAGATATTGGGGAGACCGGCGGTTCTGCGACCCACAAACATGCTGTTGACCCTCTCAGCGCCGCAAGCAACTCGGCCGGAGACCATGCGCACAGTGTTGATCCACCTAACGCACAATCTACCAATCACTCGGGGCACCAACATTCCGTAAACCCGCCAAGCACTGCAACATCCGAAGTTGCCCATCAGCACCAGTGGAGCACCTTTACACCGAGCGAGTCGTGGCATACCTGGACAAACGGAGGCGGAATAACCACCTTAATAGATTGGGATAATGGCATTGGCAATGACGGTTCGGGAAACTATCCGTTAGCGAGAAAAGCCTTAACTGGCGGTACGGTTGCCCACTACACCAGCATTAATCGCCATGATCATACTATAAATATTGGCAATATAAATTCAACCATAGCGGGCAGTCACGTGCACCAAACTGACATCTCACCATTTAACTCAAGCTCCACGGGCAGCCATAGTCATGATGTGGATATTGCTTCTTTCGATGCGGAGACGGTTTCGCACACGCCGGAGTATTACGGCCTGCTGAAGTTGATAAAAATTAAATAACTTAAAAGATGGGATACAACGGTGTTTCAAATCGCGAATATGGAGCGAAAAAATGCAAAAAATAGATAAATGGCGCGGCACGCTGGCCGTTGGCTTGCTTGCGGCTGCATTTCTCGGAGCTTATGGTGGCGAGCTTCTGCAGGTGGGACTTAATTGCGTGTCACTCATTGGTTTTGGCGGCACCGCAACATCGGGCAATTTTCAACTACTTGCAGCAGGGGGCCAGGCTGGCCCGGTGGGCACAGCGGCCAGTGCAAATTTTCAACTCAACGCCGGAGCCATCTACTGCCTGCAATTAAATACGGTCAAGCCTGAGCTTGTCGTCAGTCAGGATACGTTGGATTTTGGCGAAAGCAGTGACAGTCTCAGCCTTGAAATCAGCAACTCGACCGGGGGAACGCTGACGTGGACGGTAACAGAAAACCCTGACAAACCATGGTTGACTTCAATTACTCCTACCAGCGGCAGTGGTGATGCGACCGTGGTAATTACAGTTGACCGTACGCACCTCTCGGGTACGAGCGATGCCGGGGTTCTGAATATTACATCAAATGGTGGCAACCGGTCTGTTGCGGTACGGATTTCGAAGGTCGGCAACCCATCATCTGTTGACAATGCAACCATTCAGGGTGCTCCCCAGAATTTTTCTCTGCAACAGAATTACCCCAACCCCTTTAATCCGACCACAACGATAACTTATAATTTACCCGAAGCTGCGAATATTGTTTTGAAGATATACAATGTATTTGGCCACGAAGTCAGGACATTGTTAAATGTGAGACAGCAATCGGGAGCCAAGAGTGTGGTTTGGGATGGCAGGAATGAACTTGGTATGAAGGTAAGTTCAGGCATTTTTGTCTATCGTTTACAGGCTGGGACGCTTGTTGAAACAAAGAAGATGATTCTTTTGAAGTAATCTGTATCAAATCTGCAAACACATCACCAATCATTCACAAGGGAGGGTTTTCATGCAGTCGAATTTTTTTCAAAGATTTCGAATTTTCTTACTAGTACCCTTTGCGCTGGTCTTATTCATCGCGCTTACACAGGTAATTTTTGCTCAGCAGAAAGATAATATAAAGTCTGAGTTTTTTAGAGAGTTAGACGCTGCCTTCGAAAAAGCTCGTAATGAAGGAGTATTGGAGTTAACCCCCAAGCTTTATTCTAAAGCATTGAAACTCTATAAACAAGCTGAAAAGGATTATGATAAAGGTGAGAGAGTTGATAAAATACGTAAACGAATAAAGGAGGCTATAGCCGGTATTAACGAGGCGATATCTGTAGCAGAAATTTCCCGTGTAGCCCTGGCTGAACTTTTGGAGGTTCGTCAGGAAGTAGGTTCAAAACGGGAATATATTGCTCTGAAACCCAAAGAATTTGCGGCTGCAGAACGCAAAGCCAAAGAAGCGATGGCAAAGGGGGAAGATGGTGATATTAAATCGGCGCGAAATAAAGCCAACGAGGCTATAAAACTCTATCGCCAAATGACCGTTAAAGCAATACTGGACGGACCAGTTAAAACCACGGAAGAAAAACTGAAGCGCGAGAAGAACCTATCAAAAAATAAACGTAAGCAATCCCAAAAGGCGCTTAAAAAGCTGAAAAAATCACTGGATGCTGCCAAAAAGCAAGCCTTCAATATCAGTGATTTTGATGACAAAGTACTTGCAGAACTCCATGAAATTGTTCCGGGCCGTACCGCCTTTCCTGCTGAGATTGCGGTTAAAAGCGATCCTGCAATTAGTCCCGCACCTGCTCCTGGGTCGTCATCGCCATCCGGGGGCAACGCGCAACTCGTTCTGGAGCCGGACATTCCCCATCCGGCTGTAGTTGCTACTGGAGGAGAGCGGCTCGAAATATTTACCGTCGGCAAAAACTCCCATCTCGTGCAACGCTCCTGGAATGGACAAAGCTGGAGTGGTTGGAAGAATTTGGACGGAGATTTAACGGCGGCAGCGACTGCAGTATCTCCCTCACCTGGTCGCATTGATGTATTTGTTCGCGGCGCAAATGGCAAACTTGTGCAGCGCACCTGGCGTAATGGAAACTGGAGTGGCTGGAACAATTTAGGTGGAGAGCTGACCTCAGCCCCTGCAGCAGTTTCTCCTTCGCCCGGGCGCATGGATGTATTTATTCGCGGGGACAGTGGTAACCTGGTACAAAGGATTTGGCGTGATGGACAGTGGAGTGGCTGGATAAATCTTGGCGGGGAGCTCGGTTCTGCGCCATCAGTTACTTCCCCGGCACAGGGAGAGATCGAGGTTTTTGTGCGTGGCCGCAACCATCACTTAGTGCAACGGACTTACAGGAGTGGCAGTTGGAGCGGTTGGGAAAACCATGGCGGGGATTTAACTGCGGCGCCATCCGTGGCGGCATTCGGGCCGGACGATATGCATGTTTTCGTGCGCGGCGCAAGTGGCCATTTGGTGCAAAAGTCCTGGAATGGCCGTCGTTGGAGTGGATGGAAAAACCTGGGTGGTGATTTAACCGCAGCGCCTGCAGCTGTGGCATATTCAGGCTCAAAATTAGAAGTCTTTGTTCGTGGCAAAAACGATGACCTGGTCAGGCGGCGATTTCGCAATTCTGCCTGGGGCGGTTGGGAAAATCTCGGCGGCGATATGAGAGGTCACTTATGGAAACGCATCAAAGTTCTGACTCATAATGTCTATGCTTTCGACAAAAAAGGATGTAAATCAAGGGCAAGAGGCTTTGGAAATCATGTTGCAAATGCTGCACGTGCCTACGACATCGTGGCTGTACAGGAATATTATGATAACTTTGGAGATTTTTTTACTTGCGATTCAAAACCCCTGAGCCGAGCAATTTGGTCAACCGGACGCTATAAAAACAAAAATAATTATTATCGTTTTCGCCCATCACTCTTATTAGAGTCGAATGGTGGTATTGGCATTTTTACTTTGCATCCCATCACTAAATTTGTTCAAGAAAAATGGAGAGACGATAAGTGGGTTAGAGCTGAAGAAGGATTTATTTTCGCTCGTATCAAGGTTCCGAATACTCCAATAACTTTGGATGTTTATATTGTTCACGTATCATCCGGTGCCAGTTCCGGAGAGAAAAATGCACGCCGAAATCAGTTGTTTCAGTTAGGTGCCCGCATTCAAAAGTACAGCAGCAAGAGTGGCAATCCTGTTATAATTATGGGGGATTTTAATATCGGTGGCCCGCCGGCTCTCGATGGTAAAGGCGGTTACCGCGGCAATGATGGTTATCACAACCTAATCATGTCGACTTTTGTGAATCCTATCGACATTTGGAATACGACTCATCCTGAAAAAGAAGGTTTTACTTTTGACGGTCCTGCCAACAACGTGACCAGCGACAAATCCAAGTACCGCATTGACTACATTTTTGTATTGACAAGTCCAATTTATACAAACAGTCCATATCGGGTTTCGGTTAACAAAAGGTCTGATGTTAAGCTTGTAAAATGGAAAGATAGCAATGGCCGGCATGTTTCAGATCATTTTGGACTCGAAGCCACTTTGGAAATTCGGGACCGTTAGATTCAAATATGAGATTTAACAGATTATGCTCTTTCTTTCAAATTATTGCTCAGTTAGTTTTGTTTGCTGCTCTTACACAAGTACTTTTTGCGCAGCACGAAGACAAACTAAAAACCGAATTTTTCAGGCTAATAAATTAATGGGAGGGTTTTATGCCAAACAGAATGTCGATAGTTTACTTTATCGGTCTCACAATAATCTCATTTTCATTTCCAGCTCAAGCCCAGCAATGGTCGTGGCCGGAAAAACCAGAGAACCTGCAGGTTTTTTCTAAAGACTGGCCCGGCTCGCGCTTGCGGGCGCCAATGAGGGGATTTACCCGTGCTTTGGGCGTCCGTTGCTCTTATTGCCATGTCGGCGAAGAAGGGCAGCCACTTAGCGCCTATGATTTTGCTTCAGATGCAAATCCCAATCCCAATAAAGAACGTACTCGCGAAATGATAAGAATGCTCGGCAGTATTAATGGTCACCTAAAAAAAATCGAGACAAGCGGTACCAAACGTGTGAACATGTGGTGTCACACTTGCCATAATGGCCGCCCCAAACCCATGACTCTGGCCGAAGAGCTGGGGGAAACCTATAGAATGGAAGGACTTGAACCAGCCCTCGCTCAATATACCGCTTTAAAAACGCAGGCAACCACTCTCTACAATTTTGGGGACGATGCTTTGAACGGGCTTGGTTATGAAGTTTTGAAGGATGATCCCAAAGCCGCTGTCAAAGTTTTTGAAATGAACGCCGACGCTTTCCCGGAATCATGGAATGCATGGG
>JAJDAE010000181.1 GCA_029262035.1 Candidatus Zhuqueibacterota bacterium | reverse complement strand
GACACAGAAAACGGACAGATGTTTGCCATACGCGATCCGCGCGGAATTTCCCCGGAAATACTGGTTGTCTCCCCCGATGTGTTTCACCTTTTGCAATTTTTTGATGGAACCCATTCGCAGGATGACCTGATAAGAAAGTACACTCAAATCTTCGGGTCACTTTTGCAGAAGGCACAATTAATAGAAATTTTGGAGAATCTAAATTTAAACCTCTTTCTGGAAAATCAGAGTTTCCTGGCTAAATTAAAAAAGCTTGAAGATGAGTTTAAGCGGTCATCTGTGCGCCCTGCTGCGCATGCCGGCCAGAGCTATGAGGCTGATCCGGAAAAACTGAAGTTGCAAATAAATGGCTTTTTTGAAGATCCCAAAGGCGCCGGGCTTCCGGAAAAAAATGGCAAAGCAAAAAGCATTCGTGGATTGATTGCGCCGCATATTGATATCCGCGCTGGCGGCCCCTGCTACTCGCATGCGTACCGCGCTCTGGGCGAAGCCGATGATGTGGATTGCTTTATTATTCTCGGCACCGGGCATTCCGGTCTGACAGACCTGTACTCCTCAATTTCAATGGATTTTGATACACCGCTTGGCACCGCAAAATGCGACAAAGAATTTATTCAGCAGCTAACCCAAAATTATCCCCGTCTCGCAAACTCCGAAGCGGTACCCCACAAGTCCGAACATGTTATTGAATTTCAACTGGTCTTTCTGAACTACTTATTTCAACAGCAGAAAAGGAATTTTTCCTTTGTTCCGATTTTGTGCTCATTTCCATTCCAGGCATTAAAAGATGAACGCTTTGATCGTGAGAAAACCATTATCGACGAGTTTACTGCCGCATTGAAAAAAACGATTTCCGAATCCGGTAAAAAAGTCTGTATTATTGCCAGCGTGGATTTTTGCCACATTGGTCTGCAATACGGGGATGAGGCTGCGCCGGACGAAAAATTCATGCAAAAAGTCAAGCATTTTGATACCGCGCTGACAGACGATATCGCTAGCCTCAATGTTGGCTCGTTTGTAGAGACGGTGGCGCAATGCGATGACAAATATCGCGTGTGCGGTTTTTCATCCATTTACACAATGCTACAGAGCATGGACGCCAAAGAGGGCAAATTGCTGGATTATGCAAGAACTGTGGTTGATGATGAAAAGTCTACTGTTACTTTTACGAGCATGGCTTTTTATTAAATTATAAGTTTTACCAGTGTAAATAATTATAGATACTGTTGAAAAAATAAAGTCATAAACAGGTGGAATCCATTCAACTAAATGTTTGGGCTGTTTTCTATGCAGCGGTTGCGATTCAGGGGTTCGTTATTACCGGTATTCTTTTTACGACCGGAAAGGGCAATCCCCGGGCAAACAAATATCTAGCCTTGTTGATATTGGGCTTTTCCTGCACCCGTATTCAGAGTTTCTTAACAATCGCCGGTTTGAGTGAGATTGTGCCACACTCAATTTTCGCAGCAACGCCTTTTTGGTACATCCTGGCGCCATTGTATTTTCTTTATGTCAAAACTCTCCTTGACCAGCCAGCGTCCGCGAATCTGCGAAACCTGCTTCATTTCTTACCATTTGCAGCGGTCGTGATTTTTTTACTGCCATTCTATGCGTTACCTGCTGATACAAAATACCTTTTTTGGTCACAGTCTTTCAACGGCGAGTTCGGGTTAAGACGATTTCTTTTTGTCTTACTTTATGACCTGCAGAACTTCCTTTATTTGGCAGCATCCCTATCCTTTATCCGTAAGCATGGAATCCTGGAATCACATCGCCCCAAACGTATTAATTTTGCCCACGTCAAGTGGCTGAAGTCTCTCCTCACTTTCATCTTTGCTTACGTCATGCTCGACTTGATGGCGGCTATTGCCCATTTTGCAGTGGGGAGCAAGTTTCTTGATATGCAATATGTGCCGATGGCAGTATTCTCTGTTCTGGTTTACTCTATCTCGTTTTTGGCGATTCAAGAACCGGAGAGACTTTTCCCTCGTTATTGGATGAACAAGAAATTGGGGGCTTCTTCAAAAAGCGGTAAAGAACTTCACGAGAAGCTACTTGCTATGATGGAAGAACAGAAACTCTATCGCGATAATAATCTGCGTTACTCTGACCTGGCTGCGAAACTTGGGGTCTCGGTCTCGCAATTTTCCAAGTTAATGAATCATGAAATCGGTATGAGTTTTAACAATTTTGTTAATGCATATCGCGTAACGGATGCCAAGGCAAGATTAATACAGAATGAAGGAGATAAGTTTACTTTGCTCGCCGTGGCTTTCGATGCCGGGTTTAACAGCAAAGCTTCATTTAACCGAATTTTTAAACAACATGCAGGTCTTACTCCATCCGAATATTTAAAGCAACATAACAAAAAATCTTCTTGACCGACTTCCCAAACGGTACTGACTTTTTCCTTCCCCACCCTTTTAGGAATTATTTTACAAAGTTGTATCATGTGCAGTAAATGAGACGACTTATCGTGGTAATGGTCTTATATTCATTCCCAAGACAATTATGCTCTTCCGGAAAATTAAACCAGTTTTAAATAAACGGAGAACAATCTATGAAGTCCTTAACAATTATTTTTTGTTTTATTCTTTCTCAAATTAATGTTGGTACTGCTGCAAACGATAGAAACCTGAGCGAAAAATCTTATGAACGATCTCGAAAAATATTGTTGTCGGGGACTCAGGCTTTGGGTGGCATGAAAAAAATTAAATCTGTTCAGGATTTTGATATTACGTATAACGAATTGGCTTCCTCGAGAGGACAAAATGTAAGCCCGCAGGCCCTGGAATTTTTTGTTGAAGGTGGTGAAGCACGCTTACTTTACAATGCAAAGAATGGCTTTAGTCGGCATGAACGTAACCTCCAACGTCGAGGTAGGTTATTTAATCCTATCATGGTTTATAAGGGGGATAAAGGTTTTTTTTATTGGCCTGAAACAAACGAACTTCACACATCCATTAATGTCAATCTCATCAAGGGTTTGTTCAATTTTCGTTTCACCAACCCAACTCGTCTGATGCCGCACTTGATACTGCAGACGGCATTGAAGAGTGCCACAACCTTGCGCTCACTTGGTGAAACCCAATATAAAGGCAGCATTCACGATGTCATCACATTCAGCGAGTCAAGTGGTAAATTGACCACGCTTTATTTCAATCGCGAAACCAATTTACTCGCAAAAACTGAAGAGTTGATGGATGATCTACTGGCGGGAGACAGCGTTGGAGAAATTAGCTATACAAAATACAGGAATGTAGATGGGTTGCAGTTTCCCGGTGAGATTGTTTTCACGGTCGCGGGAACGGTGACACAGAGAATGCAAATCCTCAATGTTGAACTCAACACTAAGCCCGACGAACAGCAGTTCGAGCCTCCGACTGGCGTTGAACCGTCGAAATATCCTAGACCATTTGCACCCCAACAAATTGCCGAAGGAGTATATTTCGTGCCACTTTTTAACAGCATTGGTATTTCCTACAACAGCATGTTTGTGGTTTTCGACAATCATGTTATGGTTTTCGACGCACCGCTGTCCGATCTTTTGAGCCAGTTTTATATCGGTCTGATAAAACAGGTTGCTCCGGGTAAGCCTATCAAATATGTTGTTCCTACCCATCATCATTCCGATCATATTGGTGGAATTAAACGATTTGTGGCTGAAGGTGCGACCGTAGTGACCACAGATGGCAATAAACAGTTGGTTGTACAGATTGTGACCGCGCAACGAACTCTGCGACCAACCCGGCCCGGCTTGAAAGAGAAACTCACGTTTGAAATTATAGATGACGAGAAAGTCTTCGAAGATGATAGTCATAAGGTAGAAGTGTACAATGTTGGTCCGAATCCACACGCCGACGATATTTTAGTTGCTTATCTACCCAAGGAGAAGATTCTTTACGTAACGGATATGTTGTGGGTACACCTTGCAGATCAATACCCGGAGCCGCGTGCGACTCTGCGAGCGTTCAACGACAGAATTGAAAAACTGGGGCTTGAAATTGAAACTATTGCTCCCGGCCATGGAAAAGTTGGAACAATTGAAGATTTGCGAAAGGCACTTGGGATAAACGACGGAGACCGGAATACTCAAAAAATTTAATAATTATTTATGAATCAGACTAGGAGCTGTTTATGCGTAGGATAGTTTTTCCTTTGGTTTGCCTTTTATTAATGAGCAGACCACTTCTTTCAGCAGATTTCATGGAAAGTGTCAAGCATGGCTATGTTGATAATGCAGGCGTCAAAATCCATTATGTGACACTTGGCCAGGGACCATTGATTGTCATGCTTCACGGCTATCCGGATTTTTGGTATACCTGGCGGCATCAGATGGAAGCGTTGTCTGACAAATATCAGGTGGTGGCAATTGATTTGCGCGGTTATAATAAAAGTGACAAACCCAAGGGAGTTGAAAATTACACCATGCGCCTTCTCATCGGTGACGTGGCCGCAGTGATTCAACATTTTCCTCAGGAAAAAGCAATTGTTGTCGGCCATGATTGGGGCGGCGCCATCGCCTGGCAGACAGCAAATTGGCGTCCGAACCTGGTCGAAAAACTCATCGTGCTCAGCACACCTCATTCCAATGGTCTTCGCCGCGAGCTCGCCAATAACAAGGAACAAGAAGAGTACGTGCAATATGTACGGGACTCCCAGGCGGAAGACGCTCATCTCAAACTAACGGCTGAAGACCTGGCAAGCTGGGTACGTGATGAAGATGCGAGAAAGGTTTATCTTGAGGCTTTTCAGCGATCGGACTTTGAGGCGATGCTGAATTACTATAAGGCCAGTTTCCCAAACCCAGCCTCTTCTTCTGCGCAAACTTCAAAGCCATCTGCTCAGCCGCGCCGCGTTCAATGCAGTACTTTGGGAATTTTTGGTCTTCAGGACAAAGCACTGCTTCCTGCCGGCTGGAATGGTACCTGGGATTGGATCGATAAAGATCTCACTCTGGTTTCTCTGCCAACAGCCGGACATTTTGTTCAACAGGATGCGCCGGAAATGGTAACCAGAACAATTAAAATGTGGCTGAATCGATAAGATTAAAGGAGCAAAAGTATGACACGACATTTCATTATCTTTTTTTTGATTTTTTTTCTGTTGGCTCTAACCCCGTTGAGTGCACAACAAACAACAGGTTCGACACAAACAGAAATTCCCCGCAAAGGGCTTCATCCTGATGGGCCACCGGAAACACAGATCCTCAGTCAGCTTTTTGGCGAGTGGGATGCATATCAGGTGAGAAAAAATCGCGACGGCAGTTGGGCAAAAGATACCACGCATTATGAATGGCGCTGGTATTCCATTCTCGAAGGTCACGCAATTCAGGACGATTGGTTCAAGTTTGAAGGGAGTACCGGTTCCGTGCAAACGCCGCACATTGTGGGAACCAATATCCGCATCTACAATGCCAGTGAAAAACAATGGCACATGGCCTGGATTGACAAAACCAACCGCAAGCTGGCGACCTTTACCGCAAGAAATGAAAACAACATGGTCATTATGAGCGGAAAGAATGCCCGTGGAAGGGAAGTTAAAAATACATTTTTTAATCTTTCAAAAGATACATTCGACTGGAAACAAGAGTGGACATTTGACGGTGGCAATAGTTGGGTTGAAGTGTCGAAAATCCATTGCAAACGGCAAAAGGATAACATAGCCGCAATTAGGTGAGGTTATAACTGGTTAGCAAATTTGATGACCGGAAACAGCAAAACCACTAAACACTTGATATGATATAGTCCTTGAGGTTTTCTTATAGAAATTTATCTTAGGAGTGTGATTATGAAATTTTCTATTCCCCATTTGATGCTTTTACCAGCCCTTCTATTCGTCTTTGAGAACTGTGGTTTGGTCTCACCGCGTAACACTGAGTACATTTCGTCTTTTGGCCCCGGTGGCCTGCGAGATGGTTTGGACTCATGGAAAAATATATCTGTCACTTTAAGGGAGACTTCAACCAACCCTAACCTGACAGGAAACCACGATCTTCGTATTTCGGCGGGCTATAGAAATGAGCAACTGCCCTTCCCGCTTTGGGAAGCAGATTTTCAGGTAGATACTGTTCGTATTGAATCTATCGGCCCCGACTTCCGCACGGCCAGGGGGCAAGTGAGTATGACCAGCAGCATTGATGTCTTTGAAGAAGAGGGCAGAATTCGAATTTCTATCACCGAACGTCCGAGCGGATGTTTTATTTTTGACCCATCTTACATAGGCCTCCGCGCAGTTCCGGATACCTTCCGCAGCTTCAACCCCGGTTCAACCATGAGGGTAGATTCCATCCAGGTCAGATTCCCACATTGTGAATTGAATCAGCAGAATCGTGTCACTGCAAGCCAGTTCGTTGACCGGACGCAAAAGCCACTGACTGACGATGGTGTCAGGATGTTGATGAATAATGAGCACGGCTGGTATGGGACACTGAATTTTGGGAAAGTACACGTCCCGAGTGAGGTCGATTCAATAAGAATGTCTTTCACCATCAAGATAATTAATCATTTCGATTTCAGCGTCGTCGATAGCATGTTTGTTGATTTTACAACTAAAAGAAGACTGTCTGAATTTACCGGAGACTAACGGTTTAAAGGTGAGCATCGAATTGGAACTATTCGAGAAAAAATCAAGTTAATTTGTATTTTTGAAGAAAAAGATATTTATTTTTATGATGTAAATGTTGGTACCAGGCATATATCCACATCAAAAATAATCATCGACGGAGGTAAACTCATGAGTCGAAAAAGAACAACAATTCTGAACAGTTTGGAATGTCTCCCGGAAAAAAACTGCAACTTGATGATGGGTACCAAGACTCTTGTGAAGAATGGTAGGCATGAATGCAGTCTTTTTAAAGAGGTTATTTGTTTTGTAATAGGCATACTTTTAATTTGCAATCTCTTCTTGGTGGTAGGTGAAGCATCCGCTCAAGAGCGAAACGTCGCAAAAAATAGTATTTATATTGAACTCCTTGGTAATGGTCTCTTTTATACAATCAACTATGAAAGGGCTTTAACTCAGTTCTTACGCGGTCGCATTGGTTATATGTCAGGTCAAGTCGTATATAAAGCCATGTGTTCGCTAATATATTGTGGGAACGATGATGAAGACGTATTCAACCTGGTGCCGATAATGCTGAACTATACGCCTGGAAATGGTAAGCACAAGTTTGAAGTTGGTCTGGGTCTGGCATTTACTTTTGCCTCCAAGGGTGAATTTGATTTTGACTCTAACGATGTTATTATCATTGACCAAACAACGAAACTGGTTGGCGCGGCAACAATCGGTTATCGGTTCCAGCCCGAAAATAGAGGAATGCTTTTCCGTGCAGGCTTTACACCTCTGTTTAGTAATAAAGGCGTCCTGCCTTGGGGAGGTTTGACTTTTGGCTACGTTTGGTAAGGGGAGGGAAACTTAAAAAGAATCAATGCAACCGGCAAAAGGATGCATGGCCGCATTATAACTGGTTAGCAAATTTGATGACCGGAAACAGCAAAACCATCGAGCAGTTTTGTTAGCGTTATGGAAAAATTGGAGTATTTATAGTGAGAATTGAAAGTTGTTTTATCCGTGATATTCGTGCTATAGCTTTGGGGTGCGGACTGGGGCTTCGATTAAGTGTTGCTGTAGTTTTTGTTTTATTGTTTTGTCAAAAATTACATGCTGGCTCTGAGGAAGAAACAAGACAAAATCGTCTCTGGTTTAATTTTGGCCTCGGTCGAATGGAGGTATCCAATGAGTCAAGAATCACCTATATTCTTAGTGCGAATTATCAGAGTGGGATTCATTTACTTACATTACGACAAATAGGTCTTGCATTTCCAGAAATATATAGCGAATACGATGACCTGGATGTGCTGGAGAGTGCCTTGTTATATGGATTTAATACCGAGTCAGGAAATTCGCATAGCTCTATCTCGGCTGGCCCATCATTTGCGATACTTGAGGTACTTGAGCGCGAAGATGGGCTCGGCTTCGAAACCGATCGCAGATGGGGATTAGCGCTGGGAGCCCAGGCCTTCTGGCAATCCTTTGATAATTTTTGGGTTGGCCTACATGGTTTCGGCAATATTAACTCGGTAGAAAATATATTTGGTTTTACTTTTAATCTTCAGTTCGTGTTCTAATGCGATACTATCAATTTATTCTGAATTGTATGGGACATGTAAATAATTCAAATAGAATGTTCCGGAGCGAACTCACTTGATGAGTCAAGGAGGTATAGGATGAAAAAAGTCATACCATTCAATCTGATAATAATATTTACAATGTTTATGCCGATTCAGGCTCAAGAAAAACAGTACGAAGTGATGCTGGGGTCTGGTATTTCGCACTATATCAAGCCTCACATATTTGCAAACTATTCTCTTGGCGTTGGTTTCTCTGGAAACTTTGGCGTGCATGCAAGTGAGCAAGTTGTCGTTGGGCTGAAGTTATCTTATAATCGCTTTGTACCCGATAGCCAGCCCGGAGAGACAATCGCCTCCGGCGGTGAGGTTTTCGTCATTGAAAAATTGGTAACAATTAAGCACTATTTAAGATCTACTAACTCGCTTTTTAATATTTTTACAACTGCCGGGGTTGGATGGGGAAGTCGTGTGACCTTGGATATCAGGTTTCGGGACGGAGTGCATCCCGTTGCCTTTGCACCTTTAAGCTACTCGTCCTTGACAGCTACCGCAGGGCTAGGGATTGTCATTAAGCTGAAAAAGGC
>JAJDAE010000019.1 GCA_029262035.1 Candidatus Zhuqueibacterota bacterium | reverse complement strand
TTTGGCGTGTATTTTATCATCTCAAGTGCAAGGGTTTTTGAGCTTTCTTGGAATTTTCTTTGCACTAAGGTAACTATTTATTCTTTCTAATTCAATGATTTTTATAAACTTATAGAGCTTTTAAGTAAGCCTTAATTAGACAATCAAAAAGAACTCTACAATCATAACTCATAATAACCTTGAATGACTGAACCTGAAAAAATATTTCACCAAATTATAGCGGATTTATCAAATGGAGCTGAAGGGAAAATGTTTGGTGCAAAATCAATCAAGTCAGAAAATGGAAAAACAGCGGCTTTTTTTGGAAAGAAGAAATGACTTTTAAGCTTGATGAAAAATCAGACTTGGAAGCTTTAAAAATAGACGGAGCAAAAATTGGCTCACATCTCTATGCAAAAGACAAACAAATGAAAGGTTGGATTTTAATCCCAAAAGAGCACTCTGAATTGTGGAGTGAATTCTCTAAAAAGGCGGTTGATTATGTTGGAAAACTAAAAAATAACAAAGGGTAACAATGGCAATAATTCATTGTGGTTTTGTGCCACGCCAAAGTTTAGTATATTTAACACGGCTGATTTCTATAGCGGAAAATCCTAGCGGATTTGTCCACAACGAAATCATAGCCTAACCGTTAGGCAACATAATAAGAAAAAGAATTGTACTGCAAAATAATATGATCAAATTATTTAATATTAAACGCTTTACTATTTTAGTATTAGTTGTTATGTCCATTAATACTTATGGGCAGAATAAGAGCCTTTACTTTCCTGATTCAGTTTGGCTTGCAAATGATTCAGTTGAAGAGTTAGGATATGATTCACAAAAACTATCGGAAATAAGTAAGTATATCATTGATAGGCTGAATACAACTGGATTAATGGTTGTTGTTAATGGTAAAATTTTATTTGAATATGGTGACATAGAAGAGTTGAGCTACATTGCCTCATGTCGAAAGAGCTTACTGTCCATGATGTTTGGTAAGTATGTTAAGAATGGGACAATTGATCTGGATTTAACATTGGAAGAATTAGATGTAAATGATGTTAATGGACTACTTCCAATTGAACGACAAGCTACGATTAGAGATTTGATAACTGCAAGATCAGGAATTTATCATCCCAGATCAAATGATGGAGACGATACCCAATATGCCCCAGAAAGAGGCTCCATTAAACCTGGGACCTATTTTTTATATAATAATTGGGATTTTAATGCTGCTGGCGGAATATTTGAAAAACTTACAAACAAAGACATCTATGAGACTTTTGAACATGATGTAGCAAGCCCAATTCAAATGCAAGATTTTAAAATTGAAAAGCAACAAAAAAGTGGAGATTCAACAAAATCGAACTATCTGGCATATCATTTTTGGATATCAACAAGAGATATGGCAAGAATTGGGTTATTGATGCTAAACAATGGAAATTGGGACGGAGTCCAAGTTATACCTGATGAATGGGTTAAATTGTCAACCAGTACAATTACACCAACTTCACAATTTAATCCTGCATTTAAAAGAGAATGGAAGCTTGCTTATGGATACTTGTGGTGGATTTGGAATGATGATAATAAAATATTTGAAGGAGCCTATTATGCTTCGGGAGCATACGGTCAATATTTATTAATAATACCAAAACTAAATATGGTAATTTCTCATAAGACAAAATATGCGTATAAAAGGAGGACAGATTTTCCTTTATTTAGAGAGTTGGTATATAAAATAATTGATTCAAAACGCGAATAAAGAAAAGTTACATTGCTTAACTATAAATATAGGTCATTGGGCGGGTAATGTTTAATTTGAAAATGAGTACAAATTATAATACACATAGCGGTTTGATATTTAGGTGTTTCATAATGCCCAACAACCTATATTCAAAAACGTTAGGCTTCTCCTTATTAAAAAAACTATACTTATGGCAAAAGTAAACGTCGGGTTTGTGCAAATGAGTTGTAGCAAAGACCCACAAGAAAACCTAGAAAAAGCGATAGCCAAAATCCGTGAAGCTGCAAAGTTGGGCGTGGAAATCATCTGTTTGCAAGAGTTGTTTACGGCACATTATTTTTGCGATGTTGAAGATTATGATAATTTCAAGCTGGCGGAAAGCGTGCCGGGGCCATCTACAGAAAAGCTTTCCACTCTCGCAAAGGAACTTGGCGTTGTGATTATTGCTTCTTTGTTTGAAAAAAGAACCCACGGCATTTATCACAATACAACCGCTGTACTGGATGCCGATGGCGCTTATCTTGGCAAGTACCGCAAAATGCACATCCCGGATGATCCCGCCTACTATGAGAAGTTTTATTTCACGCCAGGAGATTTGGGTTATAAAGTATTTAAAACCAAATTTGCAACTATTGGGATTTTGATTTGCTGGGACCAGTGGTTCCCGGAGGCCGCACGGATTACCGCACTTATGGGCGCTGAAATTTTGTTTTACCCAACGGCCATTGGCTGGGCCAGCAATCAGAACGAAGCTACGAACGCCGAACAGTTTGCTGCCTGGCAAGCCATTCAACGTAGTCATGCCATAGCAAATGGTGTGCATGTGGTGAGTGTTAACCGCGTTGGCTCTGAGCAAAATGGTGCGATGAAATTCTGGGGCGGTTCTTTTATCTCAAATCCGTTTGGCAGCATTTTGTTCGAAGCTTCCCGCGAGGCGGAAGAAGTTCATGTACATGAACTTGACTTGGGTGAAACAGAACGCTACCGCACCCACTGGCCCTTCTTGCGCGACCGCCGGATCGAATCATATGGGCCGATTACCAAACGTTTTTTGGATGAAGAATAACCTGACCCCGACTCCCAAAGAACTCGGTTATTATTTTCCCGCTGAATTTTCCCGACATGATGCAACATGGTTAAGCTGGCCCCACAACAAGGAAACCTGGCCAGGAAAGCTTGATAAGGTTTATCCATTTTATTCTCAGTTTGTAAAAGAATTAGCTGTCGGTGAAAAAGTCTGCATCAACTTAAATGATGCCGCGATGAGAAATTTCGCGCTGCAGCATCTTGAGCAGGCCGAAGTGGATTTATCCAAAGTCGAATTTTTTGAACATCCGACCAACGATGCCTGGTGCCGTGATCACGGTCCGGCATTTTTAATTAATCCACAAGCCGTGCAAAAAAAAATAATTGTGGATTGGCAGTTCAACGCCTGGGGCAGGAAGTATCCGCCTTATGACAAGGACGATGTCATTCCAACCCTAATTGCAAAACATTACGGCATCCCGGTTTTTTATCCGGGCATTGTGATGGAAGGTGGTTCAGTCGAGTTTAATGGCAAAGGCACGGTGATAACTTCCAGGTCCTGTTTGCTGAAAGAGAACCGCAACCCGCATTTAAACCAAGCGCAGATTGAGCAATACCTCTGCGACTATTATGGTTTAGAGCAGGTACTCTGGGTTGACCACGACATCGCCGGCGATGATACCGACGGGCACATTGATGACACCGTACGTTTTGTGAACCAGGATACGGTTTTGGCCGTGATTGAGGAAAATCAGGCAGATGAAAATTACAAGCCTTTGCAACAAAACCTGACGTTACTACAAAATATGCACCTGCTTAACGGCAAGCAACTTAACATAATTCCTTTACCAATGCCGGAGCCCGTGGTTCACAAAGGCCGGCGTTTACCTGCCTCCTACGCCAATTTTTATGTTGCGAATCATGTGGTAATTGTCCCTACTTTCCAGTGTGGCCAGGATGATGAGGCCATGCAGATTATCAGCCGTTGTTTCCCGCAAAGAAAAGTAATCGGTATCGATTCCACTGATATCGTTTGGGGACTTGGGAGCTTTCATTGCCTCAGCCAGCAAGAGCCGAGTGTTTAAAATATTTTTCATTCAGCGTCATTGCGTTTTTGTACAGCGGCGATGAACGCATCCTTTCCCGAAAACCTTAATGCGCTTTTAAAAAAGCCAACTAAGGAACTACGCAAAGATTCATTTGTCCTTGGCTAATTTAACTTGTTCTGCCAGGGTTTGAACAGCTGCTTGCAAATCCTGAGCTTCGGTGTTTGCCGGTAACGGTTTTCCAAAAGAGATTGTAATTGGGTATGGAATTTTCTTAGGGCGCTTCCACAAAAACTTCTCCCCCTCAAAGCTGAAAATACTCCCCCAGGCGTTGTCCATGTAAATCGGAATAATTGGACAGCTTAGATCCTGCATGATGGTTTTAAATCCGGGACGAAATCTATTCATCTCGCCGTGGCGGGTAAGCTGGCCTTCGGGGAAAATACAGACCACATGATTTTCTCGCAATTGTTTCCGTGCGGTCATAAGACTGGTATTTACGGATTCACGGCCACTGCCGGGGTCAATCGGAATTGCAAACATAAGTTTCAACAGATTTCGAACCAGCGGCAGATCATAATAGCTTTTTAACATAATAAACCGGATAAACCGCTGTACGGTTGCACCGAGCAGAAAAGCATCAATGTAAGAAACGTGATTGGCGGCCAGCAACGCCGGTCCCTTAAGTGGAACGTTTTCACTCCCGACAATTTCTATTTTATAAAATGTGTGGGTCAAAAGCCAAAGGCAGAATCGTACAAAATATTCCGGGATCACGGTACAAATATATACTACGGCAAAGAAGGTCATGATTCCCAGAATCAGGTAATTGGTTGAGGCGGAGAGTTTGAGTTCCACCGCCAATAAATGGTAAATCAATGATCCCAGAACGAGAAACAGGCCGTTTAGAATTCCGGCTGTTGCCATAACCCGACCCTTTTCTTCCTTTTTTGAATAAGACTGCAAATATGCATAGAGCGGTACAATGAACAGCCCGCCACACACACCGGCAAAAAATAAAATAAATGATGAAGCGCCGTACATGGCGTCGGTAAAATATAACAGAATTGCGGAAACACTCATGCCTAATCCGCCTAACGGCACCAGGCCCAACTCAACTTTATTGCCAGACCAGCGGCTTGCTAAAATGGAACCGACAGCTATCCCAATCCCAAGAAATGCCGGCATCAACGCGAGCAGGATATTGCTGTTGGGTGAGTCCTTTAAAATATTTTTTGCGTAAATTAAAATATTTGTTTGAAAGATAAGCCCCATCATCCAAAAGTAACTGTTAGCCAGGGCCGCCAGAAAGAGCGGTTTCTGACGTTTGAGGAACCGTAAATCTTTGTAAATTCCCGAGATCGGATTCCAGGGAAATGGACTGTCAACGCCGATTGCCTTGATTTTCTTAATAGATAATACGGAAACTGAGCCAAGTACTGCAACCACAATAGAATACAAGGAAACGAAAAACGCCTGGTTATTATGAAAGGTCAGCAAAAGTCCGGTGACGGCAGTTCCGAGTATTATGGCTAAAAAGGTGCTCATTTCAACCACGCCGTTCGCCTTGGTGACGGACTGTGGGAGACACGCTTCCGGAATATAACCATATTTTGCCGGGCTAAAAAAAGTGCTTTGCGTTGCAGTCAAAAAAAGGATTGCCAGTATCCAATTGACATCACCAAAATAGAATGCCAGAGCTCCCAACAACATGATGCCGATCTCCGCAAATTTTACAACACGCATAACGCTCGTCTTTGAGTACTTGTCGGCCAGATAGCCTGACCAGGGACCGAAAAGGACAAAAGGTACTGTAAAAAAAAACGTCGCTTTTGAAATTATGCCCTCAGCATTCTCAGACAAAAGAATCTGCAGGACGTAAAGCTGCAGCAGCATTTTGAAAAAATTATCATTAAATGCCCCCAAACTTTGGGTGAGGATGTAGGCGGAAAATTTTTTGGGTAGAGTGGGTTTTATCATTTCTCAAAGAATTGAAATTGTTGTAAAAATATAAATGAATAGAAACAAAAACGCAACTAGAATTCTTTGGAGTCGGCGGCAAAAAAACGACGTGTTTATTCCCCCCCGGTTTTCAGATACTGAATGGCGGTCTGTGCCAGGGCCACTGTTTTGATATCGATTTCCGGATCTTCGTTGAAGAAGTGATCGCTCCCGGGAGCAATAATTGTAATGCTTCCCGGCGCAAGAATATCTGCAAGAAGGGTTAAACCATCGTTTGGTCCCTCCCTTCGTAAAATCGTATACTTGTCTAGAGAATACTTGCTGAGTTCTCCCGATAGTGAAAGTCCGAGATAATTGATCACTAAAATATGATCGGGGAGTTTTAATCGTTGGAAGCGTTTTCTGCTGCGGTTGACTGACATACTCAAGACATTTTTTTTCTCCCATCTCTTGGCTCGTAAACCAATTTCCAGTAACCAGTTTCGCGGCCATTCCTGGAGATACTCAATCAAGGGGCTCCCCTGTAAAATGCCGCCCAGGTTTATCCAGGTTTTTACAGATTGTAGTTGTTGGGGTTTCAGTTGTCCGCCAAGAGTTAGATGAATCGCAGGTCCTGCGGAGCTGGCGCCTACAAGTATGATGCTCTTTTCTAACTTACTGAATCGCAGGACTTCCTGTGTCAGGAATTTTGCATTTTCCTCAACTGAGCCATTGGGGGGAATTTCAACCAGATGGTTTTTTAGTCCCAATTCAGCGAGAAGGTTCCGGGGGGTTGCAAGGTCGGAGCCTGTTTTGTGACCACTTTCCTTGTAATCCCACCCGGGAACAAATAGAATGATATAATCTGCTGCTTTTGAAACGGATTGATGCTCATGGTTTTGGATTGCGGTTTTCCGTTCAGCTACCTTGTTTCGGAAGATGTTTTGTGCTTTTCTATTCGCTTCAATTTCCCAGATACCGGTCGCAAAAAACAGAGCGGCAAAGTCTACCGAAAAAGAGTCTGAAATGGCTTTTAGGGCGCTTCGATCTGGCAACTGTCCATTATGCTGTTGATAAATCAGCTCAATCCTTTTATCGAATTTAGGGTTTGTTCTATTGTTTGGAAGATAGTTTTCAAGATAATATTTTGCGATTTCAGAATCTACCGTTGTGTTTATGGGCTGCCCAATAAGCTCACCTTTTGCTTGAATCTTGGGAATAGAGGGACTGCATCCATGAAGTAAAAAAAGCAAACATAGTGTGCAAGTCAGATTGCAAATTAATAGCTTTGTCCTGTGAAGTTCAACAAACTCTCTGTGCAGTTGCAAGGTTTTGGGCTTCATTTTTTCCATCAGAATTTGTAGGTGATCCCGATAGTTACATCCATTTTATCATCTACGTCAATGTTTGTCACCAAATCTTCATAATCGACATAGACTTGACCAATGACCATACGTAAGTTTATTGCATTGTTAAGATTTTTTTCAATTCCGATTCCGTATTTTATAAAATTTTGAGTGTCCATTTGCTGGAAAGTTCCCAAGGGACTAACAATTGTTATTTCAAACTCCCGTCTTGCTTCTTGAAGGTATCCAAATAAAAAGAGGTTATCACCAAAAGCATAACCTGTTTCAAATCCCCAACCGAGCTGACTGTTTTTTTCATAATTTATTTTTAATTGATTTGCCGGCTCTGAGTGTGTTAAATTTCCATCCGTGAATCCATAATTAATCTGCAGACCCAGTAAGATTGGACTATTAAATAGGCGCTTTCTATAGCCAATTGAAAAACCAAGTACAGCTTTTGACTCTTGTGCCAAAACATCGACATCATCAATAAAGGCACCGCCAAATATGTTTTGAAACCCAATATCCAAACCCAAATAAAAGCCGTTAAAAGCTGTTGTGGCTACGGTCTTTTTTTCTGTCAAGGTTTTGCCGGTTTGCTTTTCTAAATTTAGTGTGAGTTTTACAGGTGAGTTGGCGTCAAGGTTAGTACAAAAAAGTAGATTGACGAATATTAAACTCATTATTAAAGTACGAGTTGTTTGCATAGCTTCTCCTTTGATTGTGGTGTTCATAAGTTTTGATGAGCCAACATAACAACTTTAGTCTGCAACTTTCCACCTAATTTTAAAAAATCCTTGCTGATTTCGAAATCTGTAGGAATTTGATAAAAAACCAATAGAAGCTCTGAATAGCTACGAAGTAGAGTTCTGCAAAAGATGGAAAAAAAGTGTCACTCCTGCGAATGCAGGAGTCTCCAGGGTGAAAATAATTAGTAGTTTATGAGCTACCTGCATTCGCAGATATGACAGCAAGTTTTGAACATTTTATTATTTTGCAGAACTCTATAGCTACAAAGAAGTAAGGAGGTTTTTGGGGGCGTGCGATTAGGCTGGAAGACGGTTTGTCTTGCGATATGCGGTTGGGGTGAGACCGGTCTGGCGTTTAAAAGCGCTATTGAAAGGGCCAAGGGATTGATAGCCGAGTTGGTAAGAAATTTCCAGGATGGTTACTTCCGCCTGGCCGGGATCAAGCAGAATCTCGCAAGCCTCCTGAATTCGGTATTGATTTAAGAAATCATTGAAGTTTCGAAAACCGAGATATTGATTGATCAGGCGGCGCACTTTATATTCTTTGTCTCCCATCTTTTCGGCCAGAATACGAATGGTCAAACCTTCTTCCCGGTACCCTTTTTCTGTTTCCAATAGCTCCCGCAGTTTTTGCACCATTTCCGGTGGGGGCGGCTCAGAAGCCTGAGCAGGTTTCGTTCTGGAAAGGAAAAACTCCGGAGCAAATACCAAGTTTCGAATAGTAAAATAGTAAGTTAATATGGCGATACCCAGAATTTGCAAAAATTTCAGAAAATCGGGAGGATGGTTTTGATTAACCACAATTTCAGTAAGCAAGGTCAGCCCAATCATTCCGGTGGTAAGCAGGACAAAGTACTTTCGAAAGTGCAGCCTGGTTTCAATTAAATCGGTCTTCTGCCCGGCATAAGCAACGAAAGCTGCCCACACAATAAAAAACAGGGAAATCCCCTGAGAAAGAAAGCCACCCAAAATTGACACAACGCTGTCCGGAGTCGTGGGGATCGTTCTTAGAAATAATAATGTGTAATTAATCACCAGCACGCCGACCAGAAGCAGAAGGTGTTGCCAGCGCATTTTGAAATGATCTTCGAAGAGTGCGCGTGCAAGCAGCCAGAAGGTTATCGGGATGGCAGAAGCACCTGTCATTAGTAATATCCACAAAAGCGGCACCCAGCCGAGTGTGGGGTCAATCAGTAAATAGGCGATGACTTCAACACAAAGAGCTACGAATAACCAGATGTGTTGATTCTGTTGACGAGCCCTGTACAGGGTGAGACCAAGGAGCAGTAAAAGTCCGATGGTCATAAACCGCAAAATATCAATAATTAAAAGCCAGTTCATGATACTTCTTTACTTGTTGAGACATGTTTGTATTTTAAGCACCATGCCTGGTGCAATCGATTTAAAAGTGATGGGTATACAATCCATCGTCGAAACGGGTCGATTAGAAACATGTAGAACGCTGTAAGCCGCCCAACCGGTTTTACATAGATGGCCCACAACAACCGATACCCATCTTTACGCCGAATGAGTACCCAGACCAACGCCGCGTGCACTGTCGAATTGCGTATTTCGCTTAACGCTTCATTTGGGTGAACATATAGCACAGTGAAAGGACCGTCTTTTGTACCGGTAGCAACGGTAGAACGAGCTCGATCTTCTGCCGTAACGCAAAGTTGAAATAAATCCTTGTCGCCCGCTGATTCCCGATCCCATCCAAATAGTCGACCCAGAAACCATCGAATGCGAAACAACAATCGGGTCAATGTCCCCGGCTGGCTTCCCAAGCTCAGCGTGCGGATGTCGGCGACCGTGCGGCCGTTACCACCACCCGGCAAGTCCAGTTGCCACACGTCATGGAGCGGGATACCATCGAGGATGGTATGTGCACGTAAATCCAGACTTCGGTACTCGGATGGTTCAGTAAATGCCCATGGCCTCATGTATCAACTCTCAATTTCTATAATTAATGACTGAAAAAATCTGTTATCCT
Organism: Candidatus Zhuqueibacterota bacterium; assembly: GCA_029262035.1. Lineage (GTDB taxonomy): Bacteria > Zhuqueibacterota > Zhuqueibacteria > Oceanimicrobiales > Oceanimicrobiaceae > JAJDAE01. Next base: position 5,372 of record JAJDAE010000019.1, on the reverse strand, counting down.
TCTCGTAATCAGAACCGCAAATGCTTCACAGATTCCCCCGAATTAATTAACTCCAGCAGGGAGTCTATGCCTATTTCCAAATGTTTTTTTACGAAACGACTGGTAATTTTGTTGTCACTTTTCTCGGACTTGACGCCTTCGGGGATCATCGGATTATCAGAAACAAGCAACAAAGCGCCATGGGGAATCTCATTTACAAATCCAACTAAAAAAATTGTAGCGGTTTCCATATCGATGCCGGCGGCTCGTATTTTTTTCAAATACTTTTTGAATTCATTGTCATGTTCCCACACTCTTCTGTTTGTCGTATAAATTGTGCCTGTCCAATAATCCAACTCATGTTTTTTAATCATCGAAGAGACGGCTCTTTGTAAGCGGAAGGACGGCAATGCCGGAATTTCGGGAGGCAAATAATCGTTACTTGTTCCCTCTCCCCTAATTGCCGCGATTGGCAATATGAGATCACCAAGCTTTATTTTTGCCTTTAACCCGCCGCACTTTCCTAAAAACAAGACTGCCTTTGGTTTCGTAGCTGAAAGCAAGTCCATAACCGTGGCCGCCATGGCGCTGCCCATACCAAAATTTATGATAGAAATATCGTCTGCAGTGGCCACCTGCATGGGGCGATCTTTCCCGGAAACAGTTACTTTGAAAATGTCGGCAAACATCTCAACGTAATTTGAAAAATTTGTCAGAAGAATATATTTTCCAAATTCATTTAGTGGAGTTCCCGTGTACCTGGGTAACCAATTTTCAACAATTTCATCTTTTGTTTTCATAATGTAATCCGCAGAAATGGTATGTTCTTTTTTTATAATCCGGCAATATATCGCAGATGCTCACCGCCGGTTCCGCAGCAACCGCCAAGAATTTTTACACCATACTCATTATTAAGCTCAATCATCAAATCACCCCATTCAGACAGTGTGTCTGTTTCTAACTGAATTGCCTCATCAAGATCGCAATGATCAAGGGATGATGCATTCGCCTGACAGCCTATCAGTCTTTTAAGTAGTTTTTGGGGCTGCTTATCCGCACATATAAATGCAGGGAAAGAGCAATTAACCATGTAGCCGAGGGGCTGATAAGTTGTCTTTAAATCAATATATTCAACCGCATCAATCAGGCTCGTTCCATCTAAAATACACCCTTCGCGGGAGATAACAAAGCTAATAATATATGGCGTTCTTGTTACTTCCATTGCTTTGGCAATACCGAGCGCTTCATTGACATTGGGAAGAGTTTCAGCAATCAAACAATCTACCCCGCCCTGTACAAGTTGTTCTATTTGCCATGAATGAAATGCCTGAGCTTCGGAGGCCGATAAACCTTCATTCGGTTTATAGCAGTCATTCTTACATCCAACTAACCCCCCAATTTTAATTTCATGATTGGATTGAGAACTCCGGATTGCCTGCATAAAGTGGGCCGCATCAATATTGATTGACTCAGATAGTTCTGACTTTTGTACCCTGGAGCGACTGGCTCTCCATGTGGGCGTGCATAAGAGAATGGGCGCACCGGCCTCGACCGCAATGTCGACATACTCTTTGTAGAGTTTTCTCAATCCCTTTCTTCCGTTTTGTTGATAAATTAATGGTGCATTTACAAGGTCAGGATGCAGTTTAAAATCGCTCGAACGCCGTAGCCGTTCAACAATAGCAGCTTCCATTAAAACCAATTGGTTATTTTTAATAATTTGTTGCATATTTTATTGGGCTGAAAGTTTATTCCTGGACGCGCTAAGCTTTGTCATCATACGCCATTGTATGTGAGAACGATTACCTTGTGGTTACCAAATAGTGTTCTTTTCTCTTTAATTTATTTCAACGTCAAAGGCAACGTTTGCGCCAGCGACCCGCTTCAACGCTGTTTTTGGCGATGTGCCATGGATTGGTAGTTCTTAAAATCCCGCTCGATAATGGTCGTCAGTCTCGAATTGAACTGTTAGAATAAATTTGTAAAAAATCGTGGTGGTCAAAACCACATTGCCAGAAACATTCAATTACTACCGAATGAAAACAAGTGTTACTCCAACCTTGATTAAGAGCGACCAGTCAAAGTCCTCGAACGGTAATGTGGAGCCAATCAATACGAAAGACATTTGCGGAATCGGTACCGGGATGACAGTCGAACTCACCAATATGGGGTATGGTTGGTAGTCGGTTGCTTCGAGCCAAAGCAATCCAGCTCCAATGCCGGTAAATGCCTTTCCAAAATGGAGAACCGGCCGCTCTACGGCGGAAATAATTGTAGGATTAATGCTTTGGTCTGTCCATGATAACGTTAGGTAAGCTCTGGTTTGTGCAAACGGTGGTGTCTCGCCATGAAGTTCGGCTACCAGGTCTGTAGGTCGCTTACTCACGAGCGCTCCACCTCCAATCGTAACCAGCTGTGCCGAGGCTGAAGCGGCCAAGGTTAACCAGAAAAGTCCGACGAACAACACGGCGCGTGCAATTCGCCTTGCGGCCGATAGGTTTCCGTGATATTGTTCCTTCCAAAGCCCACATTCACAAAACCGATTCGGCAAATTATTATCTCTCGTGTTGAAAATCATAGTGATACCTTTCGAGTGCAATCAAATTCCATTACTTGAATTGTTGTTTTCAGGTGTTTGTGCTATAATGACAATGCTCAATCTAATTTTTGGTTAACCCGGCAGCATGGGTTTAATTGCGCCCACAGCTGCTATTGAAACGATACATACTTAGATGCGCACGAAATTTAGAAATTCGACCGCTGCCAATGCTGTCGGCGTTGAACTAATTGTTAAGGCCTGCTACTACCGTGGCACACAGGCTGCCACACCACAAATGCGCCAACGAAACGTTGAGTTAACACCGAACGTGGGACTTACACCGCTCGTTGTTTTATGGGGGCGTTGTTTCCCAAATGGGGCGGAGATAAATAGTCCAACCCATTCAACTCAACTACTTAAATCTGTTTGATTAATCCACCGTGATTGGTCAAAATTCAATACCCCTTCACTAATATTAAGTTCCTCTTTACCGATGATTGCTCTGATCTCGTTTGCCCAACCCGGTTGATCAATTCCTAAGTCATTTCTCATTGATAAAGCCACTGCCCAGGGAAATTTTCTCCATTCATCATATTCGATTTTGCCTTCAATCATTTCAAGTGTGGCTTTTCTTGTCTCTATTAAAAGGTGTCGGGTTAAGTGAGTTGCTAAAAGACCAACAGGTTCATACACTGATTGCTGAAATATTGAAAAAATACCTTCTTTATATTTATCACTGTGAATTATTTCTTCTTCATAGATTGATGACGCTTTTTCAAGCTTTTTCATGAAATCTGAATAAGGTGCCAAGCGATTTTTTATCAAATCTGCAGCGAATTCTTTTCTGAATTCCTTTATTTTGTTTTCAGTGTTTTTTTTACTTTGGAAATAAACAAACAGCAATCCGAGCAAGGACACAATTGCTGAAAGTAGTGCCGGTAATATTGTTGACCAATTCATCTAAATTAAATTCATTTTTGATTAATAATCTCTAAAATTGAATCTATTGGTTCGACGACTGAATAACCGGAATTTGAACTAAAAGTTCTCGGAACTAGAGTTTTTCGATTTGCCAATGCTTCATCAAATGGAATAAATTGTGTAATAATGCCGATAACTTCAAAATTTCTTTCCCTGCCCACGTCTCTAACCTGAAGCACAGGGCTACCGCTATTACCATAATATACTGGACAATCTAAAATAACAGTCTTAGCTTTATTATGTTTACCGGCAATACTACCTTTTCTTAACAGAGGTCTGTCATAATCAAATTGTGGACTTTCTTGGAATCCCAATGCCGAGGGATAACCAATAATGTAGACATCATTGCCAATCAATATATCCTTATATGGAATCATATATTGTAATGCCAAAGCAGGAATTCCTGATTGAGGTACATTCTTACCCGTGAGTTGAACTCCCTTCATTAAGCCGACTTTCCTTAAATCTTTACTCAATCCTCCAATTCGGATCACAGCAACGTCGTGTTTTTTGTGATATTTTATTGCCTTGCTCAAAAGTAAAGACGCTAAGTCTAAAGTGAATTCTATCAAATCCCCTTGAAAAATATCTTCCTCCGGGGGAGAAGAAAGTACAACTTTCTTACCCCATAGTGTGTCTACGGAAGTATCCAAAAGAACATGTTTTGCAGTTGCAAAATAAACATTCAGACTATCACGTAGATAGATTCCAGTGGCAGGTACTCGATTTAGTATGTCAACCTGAACAGAATATTGAAAATTTTCAACAGGAAACTGTTCTTGGGGAATGCCAATCGATGGTGTAATTTCAATCAGTATTGCGATTGCCATACAAAAAAGAAATTCAAAATGCCGTCCTGCATACATACTTTTTTGATCTCCTAAAAACTTATTATATAGATCTGTATAACATGTAAAATGTCATGTTATTCAGAAACACATTCCAATATTACCCACAACCAAACAAAAAATCAACTGAAATTGGCTTGCGCAGATATTTAAAGAACTGGCAGTTGTTTTACTGATTTCTCAACCAATGTCCAATCAAGCGCTGCAATTGAATCTACATTAGCGCAAAGCTCATTCAATATTTTATTTTGAGAGAGACTTCTTTTTAAGACGTCAGAATAGGGAATTCTTCGGAACGAAACCATCGAATATTTTGGGCAAAAACGGTCGGGATATTTTTCTTCCAGTGTGAATTCTAAATTTCGTTTTAATAAAAATTTCGGATCGGCCACACTATCCCTCATTTCGATATAATTTTCCAGTGAGAGTTGGGCAATCGCATCTGTATTGACTTTCCGCTGCCGGTAAAGATCAGCAAAAATAGTCTGCCAGTCATTTGGAGAATTTTCGAAACATGCACTTAGAACGGAACAGTCCTCAAAGCCGCAATTAATACCCTGTCCATAAAATGGCACGATTGCATGAGCAGCATCCCCGAGTAAGCAGATTTTGTCCTCAACATACCACGGGTCACATTTCACTGTTGCCAGCTTCCCGGTTGGATTTTCAAAAAAATCTTTTACCAGATCGGGCATCATTGGAACAGCATCGGGAAAGTGCTTTTTAAAAAACGCCAGGACGAGCTCAGGCGTGGTGAGCGTTTCAAAACTTATTTCACCCGTTACGGGGAGAAATAATGTACAGGTAAAGCTGCCGCCCATATTGGGTAGGGCGATCAACATAAACGATTTTCGCGGCCAGATATGCAAGGCGTTTTGCTCAATTCGAAACGCGCCGTTCTGACCCGGGGGAATCGTCAGTTCTTTGTAGGCGTGCGCCAAATCATCTTTGGAAAAATTGATATTTCCGGAGTCTACCAAACTATTTCGAATCGCCGATGCCGAACCGTCGGTGCCGATAACCCG
>JAJDAE010000180.1 GCA_029262035.1 Candidatus Zhuqueibacterota bacterium | reverse complement strand
AATTTAAGAACAGTGGCTTTGCTCTCCTCACGGATTTTCTTCAAATATGTGTAGTTTTGAGACTCAAACTCAGAAATCATTTGAACATTTAAATTTGTCGCTGCAGTGCGGACAATGGCCTGTAAATCCTGTGGCAGACTTTCCCAGGCCAGCTTGTTGACCATAAGCTCAAGGATGGGGCCGGGCTCATGCCAGCCGGGGTAGTAACAATATTTTGCAATGCGGTGAAAGCCCATCAAATAATCATGGTACGGGCCAACCCACTCAGCCGCATCGATCACGCCGCGCTCAAGATTGGTATAAATTTCTCCCGCTGCAGACTGAATCGGCGAACCGCCTGCCTTTGCAACCACTTTGCCGCCAAAGCCGGGGATACGCATTTTCAGACCTTTTAAATCAGCCGCTGAGTTTATTTTCTTATTAAACCAACCACCCATCTGCATGCCCGTAGTTCCGGCTGGAATTGGCAACAAGTTGAAAGGAGCATAAGCTTCCTCCCAAAGCTCCAAACCGCCGCCAAAATATAGCCAGGAATACATCTGCTGGGCATTCATCCCGAACGGCACTGCTGTAAAAAATTGCCCGGCAGGAACTTTTCCGCCCCAATAATAGGCGGCGCTGTGTCCCATTTGCGCGCTACCCTGACTGACGGCATCGAACACTTCGAGGGGTGGCACAATTTCTCCACCGCCATAAACTTGAATTTTCAGACGACCGCCAGACATGGTGTCAATCTGCGCAGCCATTCTATCGACGCCCTCGCCCATCACAGGAAAGTGCGGCGGCCAGGAAGTTACCAGATTCCAGTTAAACTTTTTATTTGAAATAATGGCAGGGCCTTCGCCGGTTTGCTGTGAATTACAACCGAATATCAAAGATGAACTACCGATAATTGCTGCGGTTGAACCCTTCTTAAAAAACTCTCTTCGTTTCATTTTTTTCATATATTTCTCTTCTTAATTAAAATAGTCCGACAGGTGTGCTGCGAAATATTTTGAATACACTTCGCAAAGAATAGTCTGAATTTTATTTAGATATTGAAAGGTAATAGGCTTTCAATATAAACAAATGTTAATTCATTGCAAATAAAAAGAGGTTACGGGGAGGGCGCTTGCGGGATGTTTAACGTTTCTCCAAATTTCATAATTTTGAACCGGTCTTCAGAGACATCTGAACTTTGAAGTGCTTTTTTGAGATAGATTTGTGGCTCGGCCTTTCTTTCATCGGCCAGTTGAAATGTGCCCCAATGCATGCCAATTGAAAACTCCGAATTGACATCCTGATGAATTCTGACAGCATCTTCCGGGTCAACATGGACGGGGCCCATAAACCATTTTGGGCGATAAGCGCCGATTGGGATCAGCGCAAGTTTAAAGGTGTCGAAACGTTCGCCAATTTGTTTAAAGTCCAGAGAATAACCGGTATCACCGGCAAAGTAAATATTGCCGGCAGCCGTCTTAAGCACCCAGCCGGCCCAGAGCGTTTTATTGCGATTAAAGGGTGAGCGCCCGGAGAAGTGTTGCGCCGGCACACAGTGAAATTCCAAGTCCATAAAAGTTTGGGATTGCCACCAATCCAATTCGATATAATTATCAATACCCAAGTCTTCAAACCAGGCCGAGACTTTGAGCGGGATGAAATATTTCGGACTGTTGCCGAGCTTTGCAATTGTCGGTTTATCGAGATGATCGTAATGATCATGGCTGATGATAACGGCGTGAATTTCAGGCAAATCCTCAAAAGCCAGGCCGGGTTTGACAAATCGGCTGGGGCCGGCGAAGGAAAATGGTGAGCACCGATCGCTGAAGATTGGATCGGTTAAAATATTTATTCCGGCAATTTGAATTAAAAAAGTAGAATGACCGATCCAGGTTAGCTGAATTTCATTCGGGTTTGGGGCCGAAATCTTTTCCATGTCTGGAGTCGCCATTTGTGGAACGTACTCACCGATTTCTTCAAGAGGGATATCCGGCGATTCAACCGGCCCGCGATTCAATTTCCATTTTAAAAAATCGCCAAACCCCTGTTCAATTTGCAAATATGGATTCTTAAAACCATCTTCCGTGTGATGAATAGGCAAACGAGCTCTCCTTTCTAATTTTTCAACTTTTTTACAGCCGGTGTTGATAATTAGGCAAAATCCCAAAATCAGTAAGCTAACATTTCGCATGGAGAGAATATAGGGTATCATTTTCAATTTTTAAAGCAAGGATTCAAAATAAAAAATGGGAGACAATTTTTACAATTGTGAATGAGTGCTTCGTCGCCGCTTAACTCGAAGTAAAGCCAATTTAGTTTATTGGAATGAGCAACGCGACCTGATGGGTATAAACATTGGCATCGGCAAGTGTCAGTGCACCGCTGGGCGCCGGAATAAAGTCAGGACTTGAACCTCTATCAGCGCCATCAACAAGACTCCTCCAATCATTGCTCACGCCGGGTCTACCGGTTCCGGTTGTCACTCTTAAGTTATAATACAATTGAAAATCGGTAAGCTTCAAGCTCAGACCAAAAGTGGGCGTCCATTCCAGCCAATGTTCGCGCTGCGTTCTATTTGTTTCTGCCAGCCTGTCATTTTGGTTCAAACGATAGTCATACCAATGCGCTTGCACTCCTATTTGAAAGCCGACAACTTTTTCCTGGTAATCCAGCCCAAGACGCATTATCCAATTGCCAAACCTAAATTTGTTGTTAACCGTTTTGCTTCCCGGGAGAATCTTAGCGCCAGAGGGAGTTGTGAGTGTATCGATGGCATCGGCCCAGGTGTTGCTCCAAATTGGCTCAAAAATAATATCAGCCCCAAAAGTAGTTCTCTCTTTCTTGTGTGAAGCACCCAAACCAAAATTGTACGCCCACGTAGTGCCGGGATCGCGTGGAATATTCATGAGCTCATAATTCGGCAATTTAGGATGAGTTTTTCTGTTGGCCGTCGCAATTCCGCCAAACCGTAAACCGGTTTCGTTGACTTTTTGATCATATCCCAGATGTAGACCCCAGGTACGGGTATGATCGAGATTTTTTTCCACAACCTCGCGCCATTCGCCGGGATTTTGTTCATCGCCAAACCAGCGGATATAGGACACATCGTGCGTCATATTAAAGCGATTGTGTAACACCAGCAGCTCAACATTTCTATCCTGCCCGGACTCAGAAAGTAAGCCAAAGCGGAAATCGAGCATATCGCCGTACTGTTCAATTTGGTTGCTGTTGGCATAGAGTAGCTCGACGCCATCCACAGCGTTCAGGTTTGCCCAGAATAAATTTGCGCCCAAGGACAATTCTGTACCAGGTATCTTTAAACCGAGAAACCCCGAGAGATAGGAGTTATTGGCATTTTTCTCGCTCAGCAATGTTTGTGCTGGTCTGGAGGCTCTTGACCAAATTTGGGAAAACCTGATATCATCCGGGGCACTTAGTTGCTGAATTGCCAAAGACGCGCCGCCAAACACTTTCCCCGAGTTAAAAAGAAAACCCGACGGCAGCGTTTTAGCTGAACCATTATTGTCCGATATTTTGTAGAACGTGGGAGAACTGAAAAGTGTAAACTGCGGCAGACGACTACCCTTTGCAGGGTTCACAAATGGATCAAAAAGCGAATCGCTCATGGCAATACCAACTCCACTCATTCCCAGGTTAAGCGAGGGACGCACCAAAAATTGGTCGCCCGATGCAACGGGAATTGATTTTAACGAAATGTATTGCCCCACACTTAGCCCTGGGAATAAAAGTAGTGCAACACAACAAAGTTTGATTGTGAGTTTCATTATAAATACCTCTAACTAATTTTAAAAAATGAAAATGCTGAGTTAACACTCTTCTTAAATGCAAATTGGAGACCAACTAAACAAAATCAACTCAAAGCTTTATTAAATAAATAGTTAGAAAATAAAGGTTTACAAAAAATAAAGACGAACTTTTATCAGATATTTGAAAGAATATCAGTTTTCTGAGAGCCTATAATGTGCTTATTACCCGAGTCACTACAACGTAATCTTCATTTTAAATTGTATAGTATTTGAAACTTAGGAGATTTCTGTATCCATAATAAATTATTTGCTATAAGTCATTTCAATTCTTACATTGACCAATCCGAATTTTGAAATTATCCAAGGTAAAGCGCCCTTTATGCTGAACCAAAAACTTCAACAAAATTCTTCCCAAACCCCCAAAGTGATTTCAGAAGAAGTCCTGAAGAATTGTAAAATTCTTGGCCTGACTTCCCTGACTACGCAAGAGGATTTGAAAAAAGCGTACAAGGTATTAATTAAACAATGGCACCCAGACAGGTTTCAAAATAAACCGGACATGGAGTCGCTTTCAATCAAAAAAACGCAATTGCTCAATAAAGCCTATCGTTTTCTTCTGGATGAATTGGAAAAAACCGAAGACAAGCAATCTGCAAATAGTGAAAACCAAAGCCAAACCCGTCATAATTATTCATGGCAAACCTATTCAGATGGCTTCCCGGATCCAGCGGCGGTGGAATTCTTTTTAAACTCTTCTCATATTATTTCCACGGGATACAATAAAACGAAGAAAATTTTGTTTTTAAAGTTTTTGGGAGATGAGATATTTCTATACTTTGATGTCCCGGGATTTGTTTTCGATCATATTCTAAAAGCAGAGTCTCCCGGGAAATACGCAATGAAATTTATTTACGACAGATTCCGCCATCGTAAATTCACGCCACTCTCGAAAAACTTTAAATATTCTTTGTAGCAACACAACGGTTTAACCCATTAGCTGTACAACTTTAATCAACCCATGAAACTGATTCAACGCTTAATATATTTTTTCTCCATTTTCCTTGCCTACTTTGTTTTTAAAGAATTTCTAGAATTATTTATTTTAACTCACTCCATTCATCCTGCGTTTGGGTATTCTACACTTGTGGTTCTTTTTGCATTTATAGGTTACTTTGTACTGGTTCCAATCTACAAAATAATAAAAATCCCCAAAAATTATGCACCAACCAAAGATGAAAATAAAGCCCGGGAAATCATCCAGGATCGCGTAAAAAATTTCAAAAAAAACCCTCACTTATTAAATACAGATTTCGACTTTTCAGAAATAAAGGAGGACGAAGAAAGCTACAACCTCATTTTAAAACACCTTCAAACTGAGAGTGAAAAGCTGCGTAAGAAGTCTGTTCTGCGATTATTTTACAGTTCAAGTATTTCACAAAATGGCTTCCTTGATGCAATGCTAATTTTATCGTCCAGCGTTAATCTTGTCAAAGAGCTGTTCATACTTTACCATGGCCGTGTGACTAACAAAGATTTAATTGCTATTGCGAAACGGGTCTATTTATCTATGGCCATCGGTGGCTCAGAAGGCGTTGAATATGCCACCCAGGAGTTCTTCTCCAAATTTGCAACCGACAGTTTTAAAAGTATACCCTTCGCCGACAAAATTTTTGGTTCGCTGGCAGACGGGTTTGTAAATGCGGCCTTGCTCACCCGCATTTCCCTGATTACCGAAAATTATTGCACTATGGTTTTTATAAAATCAGAACGGGATGTTTATCCATCAGCTCAATTTATTTTAAAGACAACCAAATTTATTACATCTGATATTTTCGAAAAAATGACTGTTGAGCTTTTGAGAATGAGCAAAGAAAAAACAGTAGACTACGTAATGTTGGCCATAAATCCGGTTGCGCACCTTTTTACAGCTACGTACGGAAAAGTTGCCGAGGGCACAAATAAACTCACTGCTTATCCGATTGAAATCATAAAAGATGCAGCAATTATTGCCAACCGTCCACTGGTATATGGACTAAACCGTTTAGGTAGTATTTTTAAAAGAAAAAATTAATTCAGGAATAGCTCCCCCGATTCATAATCAAATTTGAGCATGAAATTAAACTAAGGCAGAGTATGAGAAAATACATTTCAGTTTTTATTTTTTTAGTGCTGAGCGCGAATTGTGGCTTGAGTACAGATTTATCGGATTCAGGCGCCGAAAAAATTAAGGTTCTGAATCTAAAAGCTAATTTAAAATTTCTTGCATCCGATGAGTTGGAAGGCCGGGAAACCGGTAAGCGTGGTTTAAAAATCGCAGCTAAATTCCTGGAAACGCAATACTGCATGGCCGGACTTACACCTGTTCCCGGCAACAGTTCAATGTATCAAAAGTTCAGTATTTCTAAAAATCGAATTCTGAATTCCAGCCAAATTCTGCTTACCGGGCACCCCGAAAGACAATTCAAAAATTATGAAAATTTTTTAATTCTTTCCAAACTTGCTGACAATATCCACAAAGACTTTTCGATTATTTTTCTGGGCTACGGCCAGTTGGAAAGCGATTATCAGAATAGTTCAATTAAGGGCAAAATGGCGCTTGTAATAGATGCAACACCAGAAATCCAGAATTTATATGGGAATGAGGCTGTTGGAATTTTTAATTATAAATTAAGAAGAGCAAGGACAGAAAAAGCTGAACTTGCGAAAAAATATGGAGCGGCCGGAATTATTTATGTGAACGACCTGCCTAACTATCTACAATTTTCTAACAAGAGGCGCAGAGTAGAAAAAACCAGGTCAACGCTTTCAGATGAAAAACCTCTTTTAGAAATGGTTATTTCCAGTTCCCTGGTGAATGCACTTTTGAAGGGAACAAATACAACGATTAGAGGCCTAAAAACCAGTCTACTTTCTTCTGAAACACCAAATACCAAACTCGAATTAAGTGAAAAAATTCAATTAAAAATTACCGTTTCTTCCAAAGTAGAATTCAGTCAAAACATTGTCGCCTACCTGGAAGGTTCTGACGAGAAACTCAAAAATGAGATTGTTGCATTTGGAGCACATTATGACCATATCGGAATAAATGCAGCAGGTGAAATTCATAATGGCGCTGATGATGATGGCAGCGGTACTGTCGCACTCTTAGAAATCGCCCGGGTATTTGCTCAAAACTCTCAGAGACCAAAACGCAGTCTGATTTTTATAGCCCACGCAGGCGAGGAAAGCGGCTTATTAGGCTCAAAACATTTTACCAATCATCCACCCGTACCATTAGAAAACATGGTCGCTAATTTTAATATTGATATGATTGGAAGAAACGCCAATAACTCAGTTTTTATTATTGGCTCAAATTTTCTTTCCAGGGACCTGCACAAAATTAACGAAAGTGCAAATAAAATTGTAAAGTTGGATTTGAATTACGGTTATAACAGCCTTGATGATCCAAATCGATTCTATTACAGAAGTGACCATTACAACTATGCCAAGCATAATATCCCTATAATATTTTATTTCTCGGGAACACATGAAGACTATCATAAGCCTACGGACACGATAGAGAAAATTGATTTCGACAAGATACAAAAAATCGCGAAGCTGGTTTATTTAACAGGTTGGAATGTGGCAAATGCCGATGTAAGGCCGGCACTCAATGGGTTGTTATTAGAGAATTAAAAAAAAATTGACCTACTTTTTGTTCTGCTCAAAATGAGCAAGCGGCAATAGTGTGACATCTTTGGGGCTTGAAAGCACAACATCGGTGTGGGTACTGATAACTCCAGGCCAACTCTGAATTCTTGATAATAATTTTTCCAGGGTCGAATTTGTTTGAGTTCTCACTTTCAATAAATGGGACCCATCTCCCGTAATTGCGTGGCATTCCACTATTTCTTGCTCAACCTGAACATTTTTTAGAACATCTTCATAGTACTTGGAAGACTCAACAGTTAAAAAGATAAAAGCCGTTACATGCAACTGAACTTTCTCGGGCTCAATAATTGCATTAATGCTGCGGATTACCCCGGAATGCTCAAGTTTTCTTAGCCTTTCACTTACGGAAGGGATCGACAGACTAACCTCTTCTGCAATTTCATTCCTTTTGGTTCTACCTCTTAGTTGCAGAATAGAAAGTATTTTTAAATCAATTTTATCAAGCTTGTCAGCAGGCATTTGTACCTTCCTCAAAAAAAAAGTTGCAAGTACAACTCTCGAAATATATTAGATATTTACGCAATTGTCAATAGAATTAGAAAAGTATAAGCACAAAGCACTGATATCTTTTAATTATTTAACCAACTCACACTATAGAACTGTATTCAAAACACTCTATTTACGCAGGCTTGAAAATTTACGGGAATAAACATATGTACTGCAATAGTTATTCAGCTTTGTAATTGAATTGAAAGAGAAGTAATTTATTTATTTATTTATTTATTTATTTATTTATTTATTTATTTAATACTATTTTATTAACCTTAAGGAGGTTTCAATGCATTTTAACAAAAGCTTTCTCGTGGCTTTACTTTTAACCGCTTTTCTCGCAAGTTTAGCCGTAGCCGGTGAAAAATATACCCTGGATAAATCTCACTCTTCAGCTGGCTTTTCAGTTAGGCATCTCGTAATAAGCAAAACCAGTGGTAAGTTCAACGAAGTGGATGGTGTATTTTGGGTGAATGAAGAAGATATCACAAAATCTTCTGCTGAATTTACTATTCAAATTGCAAGCATCGACACCGATGATGAAAAGCGTGAT
>JAJDAE010000179.1 GCA_029262035.1 Candidatus Zhuqueibacterota bacterium | reverse complement strand
TCGAAACGCGCCGTTCTGACCCGGGGGAATCGTCAGTTCTTTGTAGGCGTGCGCCAAATCATCTTTGGAAAAATTGATATTTCCGGAGTCTACCAAACTATTTCGAATCGCCGATGCCGAACCGTCGGTGCCGATAACCCGCGTTACTTTGAGTTTTCGATTGGCTTTCGTAGCGCCATCCTGCAACATCAGTTCATTGCCACCCAGGTCGAAACCGGTGCATTTTTGGTTGAAATAAACTTTTACGCCGTGCGCTTCCGCAGCATCCATTAATTTTATATTTAACATTGCCCTTGAGACGGAGTTGATGACTTCAAACTCTTTGTTGCTGTAAGGGATAAAGTTTAAGGAATTATCTACGGCATGGATCTGGCGGCCTTTCATTGGAATGGCAATTTCCAGAATTGATTTTTTTAAGCCGACCTCTTCAAGCGCGTGCAAGCCGCGGGCGGATAAAGCCAAATTAATCGACCGGCCCGCGTCAGCCTGACTCTTTCTCATGTCAGGTCGTCGCTCATAAATTGTGACTTTGAATCCTTTTTTTGCCAGATAAATTGCAAGGATAGAACCGGTGAGACCAGCCCCAATAAGTGTGATTTCGTTAGACATAAATACGCGCTAAAATTTGGCGGAGCCAGCGCCCCGCATTATCGATGAAGCTTTGTAACTATTCAACCTGGCACTTGCGGGAATTGGACAATGAGGCTCGTAGTCAGAGTACTTTTTCAGAGCAAGCCCTGACTACGAACATGCGTAATTATTAAGTTGAGACTGAATAGTTACAAAAGTGCCTAGTTCATTTTGTCAGTCATTTGCTCGGTCATTTCCTCCGGCGCTTCAACCGGCATGGCTTCGGAAACTTCTTTGAGTGCAGCCAAACCGGCTTCAAATTGTGGGCCGACCATTTTTTCCATCATCAGGGCCATGTAGCGCCCAATCAGGTTGTAGCCGGAGTCTCCGGAAAACCCCCAGGTCACATTGACGCCTTCTTCTGTTTCTTCAAAGGTCCAGGCCCCGTTGGCCGTACCTTCATCTTTGAAATCCAGGGCAGTTGCAATCGAGGTGTTTTCGACCACTTCGGTAATTTCCATCGTGCCCTCTCCCGAGTTCTCACTGGTCCAGCTTGCGGTTGCACCTACACCCATGGTGAGCTCACCATAAGTATTAACAATGGTGCTGTCAGCAGCTTCCCAGGGACTCCAGGCACTGTGGTTCTGTAGTTCAACCACCTGGCCAAAAATAACATCGACAGGCGCGTTGATCACTATTGAACGCTGCATGCTGTACCCTGAAGGTAAAACCAGCCCGATGATAACTAAAATTACAATCAGACCCACTAAGCCCATTAATATTTTTTTTAACATACTCCCTCCTTTAGGTTATCGCTTAATTGGGATTAATTAAGCAGATCAAAATATGTCATTGGAAAGGTAAAAAAAGCTTTAATAAATGTCAAACTCGAAGTGATTTACTTAGAATCTCAACAAAATGATAGACATCGGTGAAATTGTTGTAAAGCGGGACCGGGGCAATTCGTAAGACATCGGGTTCGCGCCAATCACAAACGACACCGCTCTTTTGCAAAAGTTGGTGCACCTTTTTACCATTTTGCGTGATTCGGATCGAAAGTTGGCAGCCGCGCTGCTGCGAATCTGAAGGCGTAATTATGGCGATTGTTTGGTTTTCAATTTGATGGATTAGAAATTCCGCGTAAGAAGTTAGGCGATTGCTTTTCGCGCAAAGTGCATCCATCCCGATTTCATCAAAAATATCAACTGAAGCTCGCAGTGCTGCCATGGGCAGAATAGGTGGATTACTCAGTTGCCAGCCTTCGGCGCCCGGGGTACTTTTGAATTCGGGACCCATCAAAAAACGGGTTTCTTTGTCATGTCCCCACCAACCTGAGAATTTCGGCAGGCTGGAATCATCCGCATGTTTTTCGTGAACAAAAGCGCCGGCGATGCAGCCCGGGCCGCCGTTCATGTATTTGTAGTTGCACCAAACTGCAAAATCGACCTGCCACTGGTGCAGATTGAGATTTATATTGCCAACGGCGTGCGCAAGATCAAAGCCGACAACGCAGCCTTTTGCATGACCGGCCCGGGCAATCTTTTCCATATCAAAAACCTGCCCGGAATAATAGTTCACCCCTCCCAACAAAATGAGCGCGATATCATCGCCCTGAAAATCCAACAGTTCCTTGATTTGTTCCGTTGTGATGGTTGTTTCGCCCGGAAGCGGAGCGATTTCAAGAAGTGCGGTTTCGGGGTCAAAGCCATGGAATCTAATCTGAGATTTTACAGCATATTGATCTGACGGAAATGCGTTTGCTTCAATGAGAATTTTATGCCGTGCCGGTGTCGGGCGATAAAAGGATACCATGAGTAAGTGCAAATTCACGGTCAGGGTATTCATGGTCACAACTTCAATTGGTTTGGCGCCAACGAGTTTTGCCGTTTTTGCAGTGAGAAGTTCGTGGTAAGGCATCCACGGATTGCCCGCATGAAAATGTCCCTCAACTCCGAACTTTTCCCAGTCGCTCAGTTCCTGTTCAACATAGCTGCGAACTGATTTGGGCTGCAACCCCAAAGAGTTTCCGCATAAATAAATGCAATCGTTGCCATCTGGATTTTTGGGAATATGAAATCGATCGCGGTGCTGCTTTAACGGATCTTCGAAATCCATTTCCCTGGCGAACTGCAGGCCTGTTTTAAATTCCATCATGAACTTTCAATTTCAAAAACTATGGGTCGGCTTGGGGCGGCATCAGCGATAAATGCAGGAATTTGAATGTTGACCATGTAACTTTTGTCCTGTACAGAATTTGGAACAAAAATCATTTCGGTTATGGTTTTGTGTGAAAGGTTGTTCAGATCCACGTCATGGCTCTCCTCTTGCAAGTTCCAGAAGATGTGGTGTGCCGTCAACTTCCCCTCATCGAAAAGTCTATCGACTGACGGAAAATCGATCAGAAGATGCTCGATGCCTTTTTCCAACAAATATTGCATGGCGTCTGTTGTAAAATAGGGCGGTGGTTCTGAATAATTTTTTGATAATTTCGAGTCGTCGTTTGGCAAGGTTCTGATGATCAAGGCGGACAGAAACTCAATCGGGATTTTATCTAGTTTTGCTTTCAGGCAATCGGCGGTAATCAAACAATCCCCCGGTTTTGATGGCGGGGTGCAACTGTCCGAAGTTTTTCCGCTTAATTCCGGCGTGACTGAAACGAGCGATGCTATCAAAAAGCTTTCAGTGAGAATTTTTTGGATGGAGATTCTTTTATGCGCCAGATGTCCGATGCATTCGGTGTGCGTGCCGTTACAGTGCGGGATGATCCGGTATTCTTCAAAATTGCAACTACCGCCCCGGCGCGTGTCACCCACAAAGTCGCCATCTGAATAGGCGCTCGCCGAGGCAGTCGGTACGCCATAAGTATTCGGCTGCGCGCCATTAAAGATGACCGGAATAGAAATATCAATGCCTCTCTCGGAATCGATTGAATAGTTCCCGGTTCCGGCTTTGAACGTGAGTTTCATTTATTGAAATCCGTCTTTTTTCAAATTTAACCAGGTCAAGGCTGAGCCGTGGAACAGCGCTTGACGTTCATCCTGCGAAAAGGTCGTAATGGAGTCGATCAGTGCCCCCGGATTCAATTCTCCCAGAGGAAAAGGATAGTCTGTGCCAAGCGCAACCCTATCAGCCCCGATTAGTTTGACCAGATATTTTAGCATATCTTGATCGTGAACCAGAGAGTCCAGGAAAAATTTACCCAGATAATCTTTTGGGTTAACCTGACTGTCAATGGCGCAAAGATCGGGGCGCACTTTAAACCCATGTTCAATTCTGCCGACTGTTGCAGGAAAGGAACCGCCGCCATGCGCAAAGGCCACGCGCAACTTAGGCAGTCGCTCGAAGATTCCGCCAAATATCATCGAACAGATCGCGAGACTTGTTTCCGCCGGCATTCCAACCAGCCACGGCAGCCAGTATTTTGACATCTGGTCCTTCCCCATCATATCCCACGGGTGCACAAAAATAGCGGCGCCCAGCTCCTCGGCAGCTTGAAAAATGTCGAAAAGATTTTCATCATTTAAATTCCAGTCATTGACATGGGAGCCGATTTGCACCCCGGCCAGACCGATTTTCATGCAGCGCTGCAACTCTTGAATGGCCAACTCTGCGGATTGCATGGGAATGGTTCCCAAGCCAATAAATCGCTTTGGATATTTGCTGACAATTCCCGCGATGTGATCATTCAATAGCTTTGATAAATCTAATGCATCTTCCGGTTTAGCCCAATAACTGAACATGACGGGAACCGTTGACAAAACCTGCACCCGGACATCGTGCGTTTCACTTTCCTTGATTCGAACCTGCGGATCCCAGCAATTCGATTCCACTTCCCGAAAAAACTTGCCGTCCATCATCATTTTGGCACAGCATGGTTTGTGATGCTCCAGGCTGATAAAACCACCATAGCCGTAGCGTTCTTTCAGGTCCGGCCAGTTTTCCGGCAGAATATGAGTATGAATATCTATTTTTAACATTGTCTGTTTTTTCTGTACGTCTTAAATAGCGGGCGTGGATTATGACGGCACTTCCATCACGGTATTGCACTTTTTACATCGGCGCAAATTTTCGGCATTATTGTATTTTTCCATAACGCCACGCAACTTAGCAACGATGTCCGAGGGTTTATCCAGATGAAAGTATTCGTCATATACTTTTTCACCACAATTATCGCAAAACCACATACAACCATCCTGCTCTGTTGCCGCCCGCATACGTTCGATGACCAGGCCAATGGTATTTGCCGGTCGTTGCGGCGAGTGTGGGACTCTTGGAGGAAGCAGGAAAATATCCCCTTGTTTAATATGGATGTCGCGCTTTTCTCCATCCTCGATGATCTTGACAACAATATCGCCTTCAATTTGGAGAAAGAGCTCTTCGCCCTCATTATAATGGTAGTCGTTTCTACTGTTGGGGCCGCCGACGACCATAACGATAAAATCTGCAGCTTCAGTATAAACGCATTTATTGCCGACTGGTGGTTTTAATAAATGCCGGTTATCGTCAATCCATTTATTGAAATTAAAAGCAGATAGTTTTCCCATCCTGAACCTCCTGTATATAAGTTAAGTGGAACAATGATTGTTTTTGTTGTTGGCGTTGCAGTTAAATTGCCCGACCGATTTTGAATGTTCTCAAATTGTCGCGATGCATTTGAGTTCTATGGCAATGGGCGTCGGTAAACAATTGATTTCAACCGTGGTTCTGCACGGTTGACACTCTTTAAAGTATTCCGCGTAAAGGCGATTGTAAGTTGTGAAATCGTCTTTCATGTTGGTTAAGAAAACCGTCACGTCTACCAGATTATCCCAACTCGATCCCGCTTCATCCAATATGGTCTTAACATTTTTAAAAACCGAGTGGCACTGCGCCGCAATGTCGTATGAAATAATATTTCCATCCGCGTCTAACTCAACACCGGGTATTTTCTTCGTGCCTCTTTCACGCGGTCCTACTCCCGAAAGAAAAAGTAAATTGCCAAATTTTCGGGCGTGCGGATAAGCGCCAACTGGTTCGGGCGCTTTTGAAGTTTCAGCTTTTTTATTCATACTATATTATCCATTTCCTCAAATCCGGAATCTTCAAATGCTTGTTTGAGTAAGTCATGGATTTCAAGTTCTTTTGCCCATTTCACTAAGTACTTTTTGTCGAGCTTGTCCTTTTGCACTTTGAGAACACCACATACGTCTTTCCATTGCCTTTCTGAGATGCCCCCCAATTCTGTACCACTCGAGCTTGTATAAAATTGTGTCTTTTGGAGAACATATGTAGAAATCAACCCCCCTCTCCTCATCTAATAACATTTTTCTTTTACGAGTGATTGCTTCTTTGTCGAAGTGACGTGTTTTCAATATGAAGATGTCAATCTTAAAGCTGGTTTCAAAGTGAATAATGTTGAAAGAGCTTTGGATTTTGATTGCATCGACAATTGTGCTTTCTTGAATGAAGTACTTTTTATCCAAAGTTTTAATTAGATACGAGATGTGTTTGTTTTTTATTTCGGCGGCAATATCTACATCCATAGTCGTGCGTGGAGTTCCATAAGAAGAACTGGCAATCGAGCCACCAATTTGATATTGAATGTTTAAGTCCGCCAAACATTTTATAATTGGATCGATTATACTTAAGATATCCTCATTCATTGGCATGATAGTATTTTCTTAGTTTGTCAGCAAGCTCATATCCATAAGTAACTTCAACAAAAATTAAATTGAGTTCTTTTTGGCTTTTTTCTGGATTACATTTTTTAATGGCATCCTTTGCCATGTTACGAGTCGAATTCGTCAACATGCGTACCAATGATAAACGTTTCGCCATGCTTGAATTTCTGAGCAATTCAAGCTGCACTTTTTCTGCTTCTATTGAAGTGTCCCTCGATTGTGATTTCATAATTTCACACAAACATTTTTCGGTTCGGTAAAAAAACGCAAAGCCTCTAATCCGCCTTCCCGACCCACTCCGGAGCTTTTGGTTCCGCCAAATGGCGTCCGCAAGTCACGTAACATCCAGCAATTCACCCAAATGATGCCGGCTTGAATCTTGTTTGCCATCCTGTGTGCCCGGGTTAAATTTTCAGTCCAGATTGTCGCGGAAAGACCGTATTTCGTACTATTGGCTTGTTTGAGAACTTCTTTTTCATTTTCAAAAGGTATCAGTGTGACCACCGGTCCGAATATTTCCTCCTGATTGGTTCTGCACGAAGGGGGCAAACCGTCTATAACTGTGGGTTCCATAAACCACCCATCCTTGCATTGGCCATCCAGGTTTACGCGATTCCCGCCCGTTAGAATCGTTCCGCCTTCTTCCCTGGCCAATTGAATGTACGATTGGATTTTATGTAGATGCGCCTCTGACACGATGGCACCGAGATTACTGTTTTCTGACTGAGGATCGCCGACAACCAGTTTATTTGCAGCTTCCACAAAATCGTTTTTGAATTTTGAGTAAAGGCTTTTTTCAATAAAAATTCGTGACCCGCACAGGCAGATTTGCCCCTGGTTTGAAAAAGATGATCTGAGCGTTGTGGCTAACATTTCATCATAATTGCAATCTGCAAAAATAATGTTGGGATTTTTCCCGCCTAATTCGAGTGAAAGTTTTTTAAAAAGCGGCGCAGCGGTTCGGGCGATTTCGGCTCCGGTAAGCGTGCCGCCGGTAAAAGAGATTGCGGATATTTTTTCATGACACGTAAGCGCAGATCCAATTTTAGGCCCGGTGCCGTGAACGATGTTAAGGACGCCTTTCGGGATACCTGCCTGCTGCGCAAGTTCCGACAATAAGAACGCGGTCATCGGCGTAACTTCTGAGGGTTTGCCGACAACGCAGTTTCCTGCTGCCAGCGCCGGAGCTATTTTCCAGGTGAATAAATACAGCGGCAAGTTCCAGGGAGAAATACAGGCTACGACTCCGAGAGGTGTCCGCAATGTATAGTTGATTGCCCGGGTTTCGGTCGGATGTGCTTCACTTGAAAAATTAACAATTGCGTGGGCGAAGAATTTGAAGTTGTCTGCGGCTCGGGGGATGTCAACGGATTTTGCCAACGCCACGGGCTTGCCGTTATCGACCGACTCTGCTTCCGCCAAGGCATCCAAGTTTTCCAGAATTAGTTTGGCGAAGTTGAGGAGAATATCTGCCCGTTCAGCAACCGGTGTATTGGCCCAGACAGGAAATGCTGCGTCGGCGGCATTTATAGCCAGTTCAATATCCCGATGATCTGAGTCCGGAATGAGGGAGTAGACCTGGCCGGTTGCCGGGTTGGTATTGTTCAGATAAGCCACACCTTCCGGTGGAACCAGGCTGCCGTTGATGAAATTTTGAATCTTTTGCATTCTAAGTTTACAAAGACATCGTTCTCCCCCCGTCTACAGGGAGATTGATGCCGTTAATATAACTTGCGGCCGGAGAGGCAAGAAACGCCACTGCGTTTGCCAGTTCCTCGGCTTGACCGAATCTTTTCATTGGCACGGATTGGCGCATTTGGTCTGCTACTTCCTTTTCAGTTTTTCCGGTTTTGGATGCATTGTTTTTAATGATGGCTTCCAGGCGCACCGTTTCGGTAGCCCCTGGTAAAACATTATTTACCGTGATACCAAACTGACCCAATTCGTTGGCTAAGGTCTTTGCCCAATTTGCGACCGCGCCGCGAACCGCGTTTGAAACCCCAAGCCCGTTTAAGGGTTGTTTCACAGAAGTTGAGATAATATTGATAATTCGCCCGTAGCCGGTTTTTTTCATACCGGGAACCACCGCCTGTGCCAGGATTTGGTTGCAGATAAGGTGATTGTTGATGGCTTGCAGAAATTCCTCCGGACGAGCTTCGAAAGCAGGGCCTCCGGGAGGGCCGCCAGTGTTATTTACTAAAACATGAACGTCAGAATTTTGTTGAAGATAGTTTTCGATAGCTTTCTTGAGGTCATTTGGAGCAGAAAAATCAACTGCAATTAGATCGTGCCGTTGTTCACCCTCTGTTGTAAGCTCAATCCTGACCTCAGAAAGTCTCTGTTCATTTCTTGCGATCAGGCAAATATTGGCGCCCAGTTTCGCGAGCTCAATTGCGCACGCTTTGCCAATTCCCTGTGAACTGCCGCACACAATCGCTGTTTTTCCACTTAAATCCAAGTTCATTACTTTTTCCTGGTGTGATAAAATCCCAAACTTTTGATAAAGTCTTCCGGGAGTTCCGGTAAATTTTTTCTTGGGATTAGAAAGGTTGAAATGTTGGTTAAATCTTCAAATACTTTGTGGCTGCTGGCGGTTACTTTTAAGTAATGGTGACCGGAAGAACCTCCCGTACCGATCTTCGTACCGATCATTCTCTGCACCATCAGAGCATGACGGGAGCGCCAGGTGGTCATGAGTTCATCGATATCGATGAGTACGGTAAGTAATCCAAACGGCAGATGTAAAATCGGTTCATCACGATATAAATTGATCAGGAGAGCTGCCTGGGTGGCTTTATGTGAGAGTTTGCGCAAGCCCTTTTTGACCAGTTCATCGTGTTTGGATTTGCCAAAAATAGCTTCGAAATGCTCGCGTGTACTTTTGAATTGCGTCAGTTCGCGTTCCCTCTCCTCGGGTAATAAGTTTGGATTTGTTTTGATAATGTCCAAATCGTTTTCCAACATGGTATCTACTGATGCCCGATATGATTGCCAAAAATTAAAACCGTTAAATTCAATGAACGGTGTGCGTTCCAACCATCCGTTGACGAGTTGGAGCATGGATGGTTGGTTTTCGTCTTCAGAAATTAGGTTCCGGTGCTCTTTTGATAGCCTTGCGGCGTACGAGCTATTCTCGAATAATTTTCTGTCGCCGGGCTCTAAACCTAACTTGTTTTCAATCTGACGAAACTGGTAGCTTTGAAAACCGGAGGCAGGGAGAAGGAAATCACGAAAATCGAGAAAATCGAGCGGAGTCATGGTTTCAATAATATGTAACTGATCAACCAGCAGTTTTTGAATTTCAGTAACTCTGCGAAGTCGGGCGACACAAATTCCGACCATTTTCTCATTTACATATTCCTGACCGAATATAGTTTGTACTGAACTGAGTTCGTGGAGGATTTGTCTGAACCAGAGCTCGTAAGCCTGATGCACGATGATGAACAGCATTTCGTCGTGCGCAATTTTTCCTTCGTACTCTTCACTTTTGGGACGTTGACAGGATAGTAATTTGTCAAGGCCGAGGTAGTCACCGTAATACACTGGTGGGTATTTCGTTTTCATAGAGGCTCCCTTGGAATGAGGAATGTTATAAAATTCTTCACAAAAATGCAAGAAAATTGAACGACGAA
Source organism: Candidatus Zhuqueibacterota bacterium (assembly GCA_029262035.1). GTDB lineage: Bacteria > Zhuqueibacterota > Zhuqueibacteria > Oceanimicrobiales > Oceanimicrobiaceae > JAJDAE01. Next base: position 7,245 of record JAJDAE010000179.1, on the reverse strand, counting down.
AAGTGTTCAGAAAAACAGTAGATTTTTATATCTCAATTTCGTTCATTCAAATAGATCGAACAAATTTAAGAGAAACCAGCATTTCAACAAACCGTCTATATACCCGGAAAACTATCGGATAAAAGCTGGAAGTTTATTGTTACCTAAATTGAGCGATTCTCCTGGGGGTGAGGTTTGTAGTACAAGCTTCAGCTTGCTTGGGGTGGTTGGAACACGCTAAAGCGTGTACTACGTACCTGGTACCCAGCAGTAAATTAATTTCAGGCTAAATCGCTCAATTTAGGTGGTGATAGACTTGTTTCAAGCCGAAGAAGAACTAACAACCACCAAAACAAACCGTTGGAGAGAAATATGATCTTGTCAGATAGAGGTAAGGTAGATTTGCGAAGAACAATTATTGCCCGGTTGGTTTTATTTTCCTGCTGCATGATTGTGGTTCTTTTTCTTTCCTGCAAAGGTGAGAGTCCGGTTGAAGGGCCAACGGACACAAATGATCCCGATCCTAATCCCAATACAAGTGATACTTATCCGTACCCGGACGGTAAAATATTTTTCACGTCACCACCTCTGGGGCTTGATGGCGTTCTTATTTTTGAACCCATGGGGCTTCTTGACGTCATTCCGGAATCCCATGCAGGCGCTCATCATAATGAAATCGATGTGACGCCGACCACCATTCCCATCTATGCAATGGCGGATGGTCAGATTGTCAATGCGGGTAAACAAGTGTTCCAAAATCACAATGGTCTTTTTGTCGATTACTGGATGACCGTTCAGTATAGTACCACCATCAGCACCAAGCTTGGTCACGTCGGTAGATTTACGGAAGATATTCTTACGCAACTCGGGGATTTGGGAGAAAATAGAGCAAATGAAGAAGTACGCGTCCCGGTGTTCGCGGGCGACACCCTTGGTTATGTCTACGAGCGGTCCGCATTTGATATTGGCATTACAGATGAATCATTAGAGCTCGATTACATTTATCCGGAATTTCATGGCTGGGAGGATCGCTACAGCGCACGACTGACGGATTACTTTCACCCCCCTCTGCTCGATGCGATTCTTGAAAAATGCATACGCACTGACAAACCGAGATGGGGAAAAGTGGATTATGATGTTCCAGGCAAACTGGTCGGCACCTGGTTTCTCCAGGGCACCAACGACGATTCTGACTCTACGCATTTTGCGATTGCATATCACCACATTTACGGTACGCGTATCGGTTTGAGTGATGGGTTTGCTCGCTATGCCTTGGGAGAAAGCTCAATGTTTATGGTAAAGGGCAACAATCCAAAACCGGAAACAATCGGCCAGGAAGACGGATTCATTAAGTATGAGGTATTGAATGTCGGGCAATGGCAGCGGCTCAATGATACATTTGTTCAGCTCGATTTGAGCGGTGTCGATACATTGGCTGCGGTTGGAACTTATCTCCTGCAGATGCTCGGCCCGGAAACTTTGAAGGTGGAAAGATTCTTCGGCCAAACCGCTGATGATGTGTCAGGGTTTACTGACAATTTTCGTTTATATGCCAGGAAGCCTTAGATAGTAGCAAGAATAGATCGCTAATTAGTTTACACAGAATCCTTTAAAATCTCAGCGATAAACAACTGAGCCCACCATCCAGTTTTCTGAATTCAGAAACATCGACTTCTTTTGTCGAGTAACCTGCCTGTTCAATTGTTGCCCTGGCTTTTGGATAACCTTTTGGTATTAAAACGCTACCATTTAGCCAGATACAATTTGCCGAGTAACTTTCCTCTTCATCAATTGGCAAGATGTTGAATTTTTGAAATTCGGATTTGGTCAGAAACTCACCACATGTCACTAAATTGTTGTCCTCCAAATACGCCAATCCGGTTTTCAAGTGCAGCACATCTGTCAGGTTTACGACCGAGCCACTCAAGCCATATTTTTCCAGAAGTTGAATAACTTGTTGTGCTCCCTCTGTATTAGTCCTCGCCGAGAGACCGATATAAAAATGAGACCCCACCATCATAATATCACCCGCCTCCGCTGTTCCCGGCTCTCGAACGCTTTCCACATGGTCGTAAAAGTCATTCAAGACGTTGCCAATATCAGCCGTTTCACCCTTTCGTGAAGACGCTCCGGGATTCATGATGATGGCGCACTGTCGGGTTAGCAAAGCAACATCCTCTATAAATGTAGAATCCGGATATTGTTCATTCGCATTCAGGACCAAAACTTCAAGGCCACACTCCTCGAGGGCCCGTACATATTCAGTATGTTGGATCAACGCTTTATCATAGTCTGGCAGACCTAAACTTGCTGTCGTTATCCCATTAACGATACTCCTTGCCGGTGTCCTGACGATTGCTTTTTTGAATATTGGCTTTTTCATGTTATTTCGTTGCTTTGGATGGTTTGCCATTTTGTTATCTAGTTTTAGTAATAATGATTTTTTACGCTATGTGGTACTTAAGGCCTCTTTTAAATCTCGAATCAAATCATCACTACTTTCCAGCCCAATGGATAGCCGCATGTTTCCTAAGGAAATTCCCATATCTTTAAATTGTTCTTCCGGAAGTTCTTTTAAGTAGCTGATAGCAGGCGCGTAGATCAAGCTTTCATGGCCTCCCCAACTCACCCCTATTTGAAATATTTTTAAAGAATTAAAGAAATGTTTAATCGTCTTCAAATTATCTGTATCTAATTCAAAGCTCATTAGCCCGCTATATCCGGACATTTGCTTTTTCCCAAGTGCGTACTGTGGGAAACTTTCTAACCCGGGGTACTTGACCTGTCTGACTTTGGGATGGCTTTCCAAAAAACGCGCAACTTTCATCGCATTCTCCTGGTGCGTCCGCATTCGAATCGGCAAGGTTCTCAAACTTCTCATGATTAACCAGGCTTCAAATGGCGCCATTTTTCCGCCGAGGATTTCATATTCGTTCACAGTAATTTCTGCGATGTCTTTTTCGTTTCCTATCACCACACCGGCCACTACATCACTATGGCCGCCCAGGTATTTAGAGCAAGAGTGCACTTCCAGGTCGACTCCCATGTTCAGAGGTTTCTGAAAGATTGGGGTTGCCCAGGTATTATCGATTATCGTATGGATTTTCCTTGATTTGGCGAACTGCGTGATTGCCTTGATATCCTGCAAACTGAAAATGGCCGACGATGGACTCTCGAGATAAATGACCTTGGTTTTTTCAGTGATGGCGGCCTCGAACTCGTCGACCTCAGTTCCCGCAACATACGTGGTCTGGATGTTCATTTTTCGGCGTAGATAATCGTTAAGTAAATTGTTGGCTGGTCCGTAAATACTCTTGACTGTAATGACATGGTCCCCGGGCGCTAGAAAGTGCAGAAGAGCCGCCGAGATCGCAGCCATGCCGGAGCCAAATAATTTGGCGCGTTCGCCACCTGCAATTTTTGCAATTTTTGCCTCTGCCATGTTTACAGAAGGGTTGCCTCCTCTTGAATAGATATAGCTGTTAACCCGGTCATCAAATGCTTTATCAATTGCATCCCAGCTTTCAAATGTAAACAGCGAGTTTTGGAAGATCGGTGGCACGACAGCGCCATGATACGCTGCTCTGTCCTCAGCATAATGCGCCATCAGGGTTTCTATGTCGAGTTTCTGCTTCATACAAAAAACCTATTATTTGTTTGAGTTATTAGGCTCATTGACTTCGTAGTAAAAACATCCGATGCCAATGATCGCCAGTACCGGTGCGACGATAAAATTGATTAGGGACAAAAATTGCCAATGCCAATATTCCTGAAACGGTACTCCCAAAGTCGCAACCATGAATACCGCCGTCGGATGCCAGGGTACCAGGCTTTCCAACATGGTGCCGGTGTCTTCCAGCGAACGAGACAACACCTTTCGCGGAATCTGAAGCTTATCATATTTATTTTTGAATGCGTCCCCAACGATGAAACTTGTCGCATATTGGTTGGATGTCAGAGCATTTGTAATGGCGGTGGCAGTCAGAGTTGCAAGGATGGTTTCCGTTTTCGTTTTAGCAAAACGAAAAACCCGGTTGACAACCGTCGGCATGGCATTGATGTGGTCCATGGCGCCAATAAATATGAAAACCATAAAGGCGATAATGATGGCTTCGATCAGTGCATAAAGGCCGCCCCGATTGAGCAAAGTAACAACACCATCCGGCAGTGTGCCGGCCCATGGCGCCATACTTACATCAAACCCTTTAATCAGCGTTTGTAGTACGTCGGTCAAGGTGAACTTTTGGAAGCACAAAGCCAGAATACAAGCAGACAACATAGAAATGATGAGGGTCGGCAGAGTTGGTTTACGTTTTAATGATCCGTACAAAACAATCGCCGGAGGAAGAATGAGCAACACGTTGAAACTGAAAGTGGATTGCAACGCCTGTAGAAATGGAGTTGCAGTGTCCGCGCCTGTGATCGTGATGGTGGGTGGATAGATAAAACCAAGCGCAAAATAAAGAATTGATGCAAGGGTCGCCGATGGCACAGTGGTGAAGGTCATGGAACGAATATGATCAAAGAGATTTACGTCAGCTGCGATTGCTGCCAGATTTGTTGTGTCCGAGAGCGGCGACATTTTGTCCCCGAAATAAGCCCCGCCGATAATGGCGCCGGCAGTGATGCCCAAATGCGCACCCATGGCGCCGGCAATACCAATGATGACGATACCGATTGAGCCTGCCGACCCCCACGAAGTACCGGTGAGCATGGAGAAAACAATCGATACCCAAAAGGCCAGCAAGTATAGAAGTGTTGGGTTGATTATTTTGAGACCGTAATAGACCAGCATGGGAATAGTGCCGCAGATCATCCAGCTGCCAATAATGAGGCCAATACAAAACAAGATGAAAAAGGCCGGCAAGGCCATCGCCAGTTTTTGAACAATGGAATGTTGAATTTCATCCCAGTCATAGCCGAGCCAGGACAACTCGCCGATTGCAAAGACCGCCGCCAGAATAAAAACGACCTCAAGGGGAAAGGCCGACTGATCTAAAAATACCGGACGCAGAATTAAGCCGTAAATAACGATGGTTAGCAATACCAGAATCGGAAAAAGTGCATGTAGAAAAGTGATTTCTTTTGAGCTTGGTGTTTTTTTCATAGCAAAGATTCAACTTTTGTCATGCGTAATATGAGTACCGCTTTCTCCATTCAGCGCGCTCTCGATATTTTCGGGATCGGTTATAATTACGTGAGTTCCACCAGCCTGTAAATAGCTAATCGCGGCTTCGATTTTGGGGGCCATGCTGCCTTTTGAAAAATGAATGCCTTCCTGTAAATATTGTTTTGCTTCGCTCAGGGTCATGCGATCAACAGGTGCGGCATTTGGTTTGCCAAAGTTCAATATCACTTTTTCCACCGAGGTGCTGATAACAAAAAGGTGGGCATTGATATATTCTGCCAGGAAGGCCGCCGCATAATCTTTGTCGATTACTGCTTGAACGCCTTTCAAATCTCCATGCGAATCAATTACCACCGGAATACCACCTCCGCCTGCTGCAATCACGACAATACCTCGCTCTACCATTTCCTTAATGGCAGGTGCTTCAATAACACGCTTGGGGAATGGCGATGCTACCAGCCGTCGCCAGCCGCGACCTGCATCTTCTGCCACTGCCCAGCCGGCCTTCTTTCGCGCCAAAGCCATTTCTTTATTCATAAAAGAACCAATGGGTTTGGATGGCTTTTGGAAAGCAGAATCATCCGCATCGACTTCCACCTGGGTTATAATGGTCATCATTTGTTTGCTGATGCCCATTTTTTGGAGATCATTATACAGGTTTTGCTGTAGGGCATAACCAAGAGCTCCCTGTGTATCTGCCACGCAAACATCGAGAGGAACTTCGTGCAGCTCTGTAGCAGCAAGTTCCGAGCGACGCAAAACAAATCCAACCTGGGGGCCGTTACCATGCACAATCACCACATTCCAGCCAAGCTTGATCATGGTAGCAATATGGTGGCAGGTTTCTCCCGCAGCTTCGTATTGTGCTTTTACTGTTTTGTTTTTTTTATCCTTAATTAAGGAATTGCCACCGATGGCAACTACTGCATTTTTTTTCTTCTTCGTCATTATCTTGAGTCTTGTGATGATTCGTTTTGCTGAGGAAGTGCCGGAGAACTCTTAACTCCTACTCACCGAGATTAAGATTAAAAAAAGTAACTAGAAAGTCAAGACTTGTAAAGATAATCCAGTTCATACTTTTCAATTTTTGAGGTGGTTTGAGGATAAGCCTGAACTATGGGACTGATAATTTAGATAAATATCCCGAAAAACCGAAAAGTTAAAATTAAATTTGATGGACAAACAGGAGAGAATGCAAGTCTCAGTGGCAAAGTAAAAAAAGCTGGTTGTTATTGATCGTTTTATGCAACGACCACAACATCAGTTGACCAGACCCGAACGCAATTTTTACCACTTTCCTTAGCCTCATAAAGCGCCTTATCGGCTTTTGCAATTAATTTGTATGGAGCCATGTCTTCATTTGGTTGAATACAGGCCGTGCCAATACTTACGGTAACGTCAAGCTGCAGGTCATCATTTATAATAACTGCTTGGGAGGAGACCAGGCTAAGTACCTGATTAGCAACATTTCTGGCATCTTCCGGTTGTGTATTTTTGCAGACAATCAAAAATTCTTCTCCACCCCACCGGATGACAAAATCGTACTTTCGCAGACCATTTTTCAATCGGCGTGAGATTTCTTTTAATACAGTATCACCGGCATTATGCCCATAGGTATCATTGATTTTTTTAAAATAATCCAGGTCAGCCATCATTACTGATACGGCCTGCATGCCGCGTTTAACAGCCGCGAATTCCTGATCAAGCAAATCCTGACCTGCGCGGCGATTGAGCAGGCCGGTTAATATATCTGTCGATGCCAGCATCTTCAGCTTCTCGTTGGCTCTCCACATATTTCTTTCAGCCTGCAAGACTCGAATACCAATTTTTATTCTGGCAATAAGCTCTTTTATGTTCACCGGTTTAACCAGGAAGTCATCGATTCCCGACTCGAGCGCATGCACGGCATCATCCTGATCATTATTTGCAGTAAACAGAATAAAGTAGGTGAACCCTCCATTTTCCGGTAGAACTTTTTCTCTGACTTTGGCGCAAAGTGCCAGTCCGTCGGTGTTGGGCATATGCCAATCGGATACAATGATGGTAAGCTCAGTACCCGAAACTTCTGAGAGGGCATGTTCGGGGTCGTTGAAAAACGAAAGCCGCCAGGTCTCTTGCATGTGTCGGAAAGAGTGTGC
>JAJDAE010000178.1 GCA_029262035.1 Candidatus Zhuqueibacterota bacterium | reverse complement strand
TCCTGTGTCATTTTTTTATATTCATTAATCAATCCGTTGCGGGCGACACTTTCTTTATCCGGCGAGGTGGCGATATAAGATAAAATTGCGCCGCCCAACATTCTGGAAATGGTAAAGGTTGAAACGGTATAGGCCAGGCTTTGTTTACTGCGCAATTCTTCAAAAAATCTTCCGCCCAATCCACTTACAATATTTTGCATGACTTTTAGTGGGTAATAATCCTGATTATTAAAATCAGGACCATCAAACCCAAGAATGAGCGCCGTTTGTTCTTTTTTCTGGGTTTCTATAAATTGCGTACTGGTTTGAATGGGAGATACCGGCTTATGATTAAAATTCGTTTTTTCGGATTTAGATAATTTTTCTATCAGAGCCTCGGCGTCATCGATATATTTTTGCGTTTCAAGGTCGCCCACCGCGACGAATAATAGCCCGTCCGGTCGAAAGAAATTGCTGTGCCAATTTTTTAACCCTTCGCTGGTAAGCGGCGATATGGAGTCTGCTGTGCCAAGTACGGGTAACCCATATGGGTGCGATTGAAAAAGGCCGGCGTAGAAAAGTTGCAGCGGATAGCGGAATGTATCGTCCTTCAGTTTTTTTATTCGTTCAATATTATTGAGTTTTTCTTTTTCAAGTTCTGATTCAGGGAAAATTGGGTTGCACAATAAGTCGGTTTGAAGCGCCCAGGCTTTATCCCAACGGTTGGAGAGGACATTCATTTCACAACTTAAATAATCCGGACTATTGTTGTAATCAATACTGGCGCCGAGGTCTTCAATTTGTGAAGCAATTTCCAAAGCTGTTCTGGTTTTGGTACCTTTAATGGCCGTTCGGGTCATTATGTCGCTAATACCTGCAATTTGTGCAGTTTCGCAATTGCGCCCGCCCATTGTAAAAATTCCGGAACAAACAATTGGCAGTTCGTGGCTTTCTTTAATAATTAATTTTGCGCCGGATGAAAGCTGGTGAATGGCGATTGGTTTATTAGAAGCGCTATTATTTTTTATCTGGAATAAATCCCCTGAGATGGACTTGTTGGTATCGCCTTTTGGAATTGAATTTGGCTTAATAATTTCCAAGTCATTTTTGTTGAGTTGGGACAGCCCGGCGTTTGTCGGCACATATTCAAGCAAGCTGCAATTGGTCTGAGTCAAATATTTTTTCGCCACGCGGATGACATCCTCCGCAGTAACCTGGAAAAGTTTTTCGAGATAATTCTCTACTTCACGGTAATCTCCCTGAGCCTCGTAGGAGGATAGCACGCTGGCCACTCCTGAAATAGATTCCATGCTGAAAACGTACATCGCTTCCAACTGATTTCTTGCTCGCAGTAGTTCATCCTGCTCTAACCCATTTTCGATGAGCTGTTTGATTTGCTCAAATACCGCAACCTCGGCTTGCCTTAGTTTCTCAGGTTGTGTGGTGGCCTCTATTAAAAAAATACCGAGTTGGTTTAGTGTGTAATTGTAGGAATTAATTGTTTGAACCAAGCCTTGTTCTTTTATATTCTGGTAGAACCTCGAGCTGCGCCCTCCCGACAAAATGTGCGAGACAATCTCCAAGGCATAGGAGTCCTCGTGATGCACATTGGGAACATGAAACCCGGTAACCAGATAACATTGCTGAATATTGCCGGTTATGGTTTTATTGCGAAATTCAGTTTGTTTAGGCTCTGTTGGCGCTTCATCTTTTGTGAAATCTTGCGGCGCCATATCTCCATAGAAGCTTTTGATTTCAGCAATGGCCTTTTCAGGTTCAAAATCGCCAACCAAAGTTAGTATAATGTTTTGTGGACGGTAATATTTCTTGTGAAAATTAAGATAATCATCGCGGGTGAATTTTCGCAACCCCTCTTCACTGCCAATTCGCCATCTTCGCATGCGATGTTCTGTAAAAGCCAGTTCAAGTAATTTTTCTCGCGCCACAGAGGAAGGCATATCCAGTTTTCTTTTTGCTTCCTGAATGACGACTTCGGTTTCGCTCCTCAACTCATCAGGTTTAAACGCGCTATAGATCAGGGCATCAGATTGCAGTTCAAGACCTGCTGCAAGATTTTCACTCGGGAGGACCGTGTAATACAAAGTATGATCGTAAATCGTACTGGCATTTAAATAACCGCCTAAGGCCTTTGTCTCTTTTGCTAAAGCACCGGCACCGCGCTTCAATGTGCTCTTAAAAAACATGTGTTCAATTAAATGGGAGATGCCTACAATATCGTCGGTTTCATCAAAATAACCGGCTTTTACATAGGTATAAATTGCCACAACCGGTGTGGTATGCGTTGCTTTCAGTAAAACGGTGAGTCCGTTTTCTAATTCAACTTTAAGTACGCCATCACTTATTTTCATTAGTTCCTCATAATTGTATTTTAAACCACGAATTAGTAACAGCAAAAACCAGGCATTCCGGACTTTAACTAATGAACGAATATTACCCAATACTGTCGCTCTAAGTACAAGTTCCCATGTGCTGTTTTTAAGGCCGATACTTCCGTGCGAAGAGTCCCGTGTTTAGGTACGAAATTCTTTGCGCACCAAGCCTTGTTTTGAAAGATATATTCGGGAGTTCGCGCTCAGAAGGATAGTTGATTTAGTTTTTAGTTAGTTGTTTAAAACATCCTCTGGAAATCGGGCTTCTACCAACGGGATTACAATATCTTCGCCAGCTACCAGTTTGCCAAAATTTTTGTTCGGATTATATTTTTTGAGCAGCCAGTGCGGCATGCCAACATTCCTGTTGCAGATAAGCCAAATATTATCGCCTCTGCGGACGGTATAAAGATTTTCCCCTTCAATCCTGAAGTTACGATAAAAGTCTTCTTCAATGCCTTTGTGGTACTCCACTCGCCTTGTATGGAATTGTTCCGGGGTAACGCTTTCAAAAGTCAGCAACAAGGATTGCCCAATTTGAATCGGCACGCCGTACGACATTCGGTTAACCCTGCGCAGTTTATAGGTGGGGACCTTTAACCATTCTGCAAAATGGCCGAGGGTTTCATCCGGCTCAACATTTACCATGCCATTTTGAGGGAAATCTACATCTCGGAAAGATTCGTGAACCTCTTCTACTTTTGTTTCTCGCACTACCCGTAAATCATTGTTCTTGGTTAATTCTACATAAAAATCGGGCAACGCCATTGCCATGACAACATCAACAGATTGATAGCTGTTTTTAAGTTTTTGCGCGTCAACAGCGATTGCCTCTTGTTGTTCTTCAGTAACGCGGGTTATTTGCGGCTTGTCCGGTAATGGTGTTGTTATTGTTAAAATGTCAGTATTTTTTTCAATAGTTCGTTCAGCCGCAATTGCCGGTACGTCAAGAATACTTTTTGATTTCTCAGATTTAACGTCAACTGCTTCGGCCAACCGTGTTTCAACTTGTTTTGTGGGTTTGGCTTTCGCAACTGAAGTGCGGATTCGGTTTTTAGTGTCGGGTATTTGTAAATTTTGTCCTACGTAGATTCTGTGCGCGTTGCGAATACTGTTGGCTGACATCAATTCGTAAAGTGAAACTCTGTATTTACGTGCGATATTGCTTAAATTTTCTCCACGGCGAACTTTATGCCAATCCGGAGCAATCTGATCTTTAAATTTAAACTCAGTTGAAATTTGTGCATACATTTCTTCCATATCCAAATTGTTTTGAAATGGAATGCGAATGGTGAAGTTTCTTGGTATTCTTCTTTTGGATTTTAGAACAGGGTTACGTAAGGCGGGGTTATACTCCGCGAATTCCTCGAGTTTTATATTTAGTTTATCCAACAGAGTTTTTACATAAATATAGTCGGGGATATTAAATTCAAGGAATTGGTTGGGCTGATAAACTTCGAACTCGCCAAAATATTCCGTATAATTTTGCGAAACATGTAGGGCGGCTAAGAATTCTGAATAAAAGTTGCGCGATGCGAAACCAAAACTCCGGCTGCGATAGCGGCGGACAATTTTACTTATGTCGGTACCAAATTTTCTTTTAGCTCGTTTCATGCCGCCTCTACCATGGTTGTAGGCGGTAATGGCAAGTGGCCAGCTTTTAAGCGTTTCGTAGTTTTTTTTAAGTAATCTGGCGGCAGATTCTGTCGCAACCAGCGGATCCAGCCTCTCGTCAACATTATAATTTACCGTCATAAACTGGCGGCCTGTTGAGCGGGTAAATTGCCATAGGCCGGCGGCGCCGAGTTTTGAGTAAGCTTTATAATTATAGGAAGATTCAACATGCGGGAGTGCCAGTAATTCTAATGGCATGCCATGATTTATAAAGATTTCACGCATTCTTTTGATATATATTCCAGACCGCTGCAAACCCTTTTTGAACCGGTATTTTAATCCGGTTTGCCCACGCACGTAGCGTACGCCTGCTCTTAATCGTTTTGAATTAAATCGTTTTCCATACAATTTTGCTATGCGCAGTTCCTTGCCTTTAAGAGATTCAATTTTGACGTTGGACTTTCTTGATAAACGCCTGAGGGTGTTTTGGTATTCTTTTTTTATCTGTTCAATTTTTTTCCATTCAATTCTGCTGCTTACTTTTACCCCGGGAAAAAGTTTGTCAAGATTTACAACCTCATAAACAATATCCAGGTCCCATGAATCGTGAATAATAACTTCGCGTTCCGTGTATTTTGCATAAACATTTATCCAGAACAGAACGTTGGGTTTTAAGGTTTCCGAGAGTGGAAATTTTTCACTACCGGAGCTGTTAACCGGGTTAGAAAATAAAAGGACACAACAAATTATACTCAATGATGAAAAAAAATGAACTGATCTGAAATACATTCAGCCTCCAAATAAAACCTACTCAAAACTGTTTATTATACTATACACAATATTCATATGAATACGGATATTCCAGAAATTTGTAGTTTACAAAATTCTATTTTGTATTCAAACTTTTTACGGGTCGTTCCTGTTTGTAGAATCGGCGGTTATTATTGAAATTTTATTTTTAATTAAATATTGTCATAAATAATAAAATCATACCATATTTTCAAGATAAATATGATTTTCGCAAGTTTGGGTGTGGTTTAAATCATTTTTTTTATAAAGGCTAATATATAAAAAAATAAAATTTAAGAGCGGGGTTTTCTTGACAATAAAAAAAAGTTAGCCTACATTCCACTTGTCTTATTAAAGAACACTATATTTTTATCTAAAATAATGGAGGGGAGAACATGGTAAAATTTGTCCGTTTTGAGGAAGATGTCCCGGTTAAAGAGCTTCAGGCCCGGGTAGAAAAATATGCAGCAAGTGCGGCTACCGAAGAAAGTAGAACAGCTGCAGGGATGAAGGTAATAAAAAAATACAAACTTGTGAATTTAGTAAAAATTGAAGTACCGGATAATATGAACGTTTCAGCCGCTGCTGTTGATGCGGTTTTCCAGCCGACAAAATGTAAGGAAATTTTAGATGATTTTGATGTACAGCATTTTTTAGATAATGCTATTCCTGTTACTCAAACAAATTTGGTGTGGGCCAGACCAAATCTTGGTGAAGGCATGGTGGTCGGCATTTGTGACACCGGTGTCGATAAAAATCATCCTGATCTTCAAGGCAAAGTATTGGGTACCGCCGATTTTACCGGCGAGGGTGATTTTGATGGCCATGGTCACGGCACGCACGTTTCTACAATTTCAGTGGGTAACGGCAATCAATCAGGTGGAAAATACAAAGGCGCCGCTCCGGAAGCTAAGATGTATATGGCCAAAGGTTTGGCCGCCAACGGCAGTGGAAGTGCTGCAAGCATTGCCGATGGTGTGGATTGGCTTGCAGACAAGGGAGTGGATGTCATTTCACTCAGTCTCGGTGGTGCGGCGCAAGCTGGCGTTAAAGATATTTTACAGGTAATGTGCGAAGCTGCGGTAGATGCCGGCATCGCGGTTTTTGTTGCGGCGGGCAATAGCGGCCCAAGCCAGGGCACAATTGGCACACCCGGCGTTTCGTTAAAAGTTATTACCGTTGGTGCTTCCGATGATAATGATAATGTGGCCGATTTTAGTTCACGTGGCCCAACAGTGGACGGTTTTGAGAAGCCGGATATCGTTGCCCCCGGCGTTAAGATTATTGCGGGTAGAGCCAAGGATACAAGCATGGGTACAGTTGTGGATGACTTTTATACCGAAGCATCCGGTACAAGTATGGCAACGCCGCTTGCAGCTGGTATTGGACTTCTCATAAAAAAAGAACTTAGCACTTTAACACCTTTGCAGTTAAAGGCGCGTCTGGAGGGTCATGCAAAAGACTTAGGTAATCAGGACATTGTTGAAGGCGAGGGTCGCATACAGGCTTTGAATAGCATTACCGGCACTCAACCCAGCCCGGAACCGGATGATCCCATTGTTACACCCAGACCAAAACCGTGTGTTTTATCCAGAGTTTTCGGTGCAGGTTCAGCGCTTTTACCTGTGCTAAGAGTTTTCAGGAACGACTTTTTAGCGCCAACTTTAATCGGGAGAATACTGATCAAGCTGTATTATAAATTGTAAATATTTGAAAGTTAAAGAACCGTAAAATGGTCGCGTATTTGCAAACGGGTTAGGGATAACTTTGAATTTAAAACCAGGGATGTGTTGTTATGGAGAATTTGTTTTTAAAGGTTGAAGACAGAGAGTTCGGGCCGGTTTCACTTGGGGAATTACAGAACCTTGTAATGGAGGGCAGTTTTGCACGAGAAGATTCTGTCTGGAGCGAAAGCATAGATGAGTGGATACCGGCTGAAAATGTTGTAGAGCTTAAAAACGTCTTTTATAAAAAAGAAGGTAATGGGCACTACAAACAAAAAATTTACGCTGTCGCCAGTGGTAAGGGTGGTGTGGGTAAAACAATTTTTTCATCTTCGTTTGGCGTTGGGCTTGCTACCATGGGGCAGGAAGTCATCATGGTCGATGCCGATTTCGGTGGGGCAAATCTCCATACCTGCATGGGTATCCTCGAACCGGAATTCACTTTTTTTGATTTCTATTCACTGCAAAAAGATTCATTAAATGAAATCGTTCTTCCAACTCCGGTTGATAATCTGAAAATGATCAGCGGTGCCTGTGGTACCTTGGGCATCGCTAATCCTAAATATTTCCAGAAACAGCGTTTTGTTCGTGAATTGAAGAAACTCCATGCAGACTCAATTATATTAGATCTCGGAGCTGGTTCGGGTTACAACACAATAGATTTTTTCTTACTCGCAGATGAGAAAATAATTGTGATGACGCCGGAGCCCACCTCTATTTATGAAGCGTTTGGGTTTATCAAAGTTTGCCTGATTCGTGAACTCAATAGAAAGCTTCGTAAGTTTCCCGCCGCTCTGGAGATTTTGGCCAAGGATGAAATTAACAAACCTAATAAAATAAAATTAACCATTGGTGATCTTTTAAATGAAGTAGAGAAAAAAGATAAAGCGGCTTATGAAATTTTTAAGACTACTTTAGATGGATTTCGACCCAAGCTAATTTTGAACCAGGTTAAAAATTCTGCCGATATTAAGGAGGGCAAGGCGATTCAGGGCGCTGTTTTGGATTTGCTTTGTGTTCAGTTAGACTTTCTTGGGTATATTTCCGATGACCAAAAAGTTAAAGAAGCAGTTCGAAACATGAAGCCTTTTATTTTGGATGCCCCGGGTTCGCGGGCAGCACAGGATTTAACGGCTTTGATTCGGGTTGGCCTTCTGGGCAAAAAAGGGTTCAAGGAAATTTTAGAAAGAAGAAGATGGCGCAAACATGTTGAAAGCTTTGCAAGAGAATATCCTGAAAAAGACTTGTTGAAGAATGCGACTATTTGTTCTCAGAATTGTTTCTATTGGGGCGACTGCGAATATCAGGATGGTGGTGGTGCTTGCCGTGTACGTCATATGGAACCTGTTCTAACTGAGTTGGCTCTAACGACCTAAAAGATATTCAGAGGATAGGAAAATTGCTGAAGATGTTGTATCCGTAATCCGATATAAATTTTAGTTGAAAGGATTTAACTAAGGGTTTGGATATGAAGGAAATTTTTGTAAAAGTTCAGGAAAATACTATCGGACCCCTTTCTCCCAAAAAAATTGAAAGTCTGGTAGAACAAGGTATTTTTACGACAAAAGATCTTGTGTGGAATACTAAAAACGGTGCCTGGGTTCCCGCAGAAACAGTTGAGTACTTAGCGCCTTTTTTTCACGTTAAAGAATTTTAATGACCTTTCCCAATTTGCACCTCTGAAAACTTTTTAAAATATGAGCTTTGCTTAAATATTTTTACCTTGCATTTTTGTCACTGTTAGAATATATTTCT
Source organism: Candidatus Zhuqueibacterota bacterium (assembly GCA_029262035.1). Lineage (GTDB taxonomy): Bacteria > Zhuqueibacterota > Zhuqueibacteria > Oceanimicrobiales > Oceanimicrobiaceae > JAJDAE01. The sequence goes on along the minus strand of JAJDAE010000178.1, from coordinate 57,230 downwards.
TTTTAAATGGATTTTGAGGCAAAACTACACGGTTTTTTCAATTCTAATCTCTCGGAACTTAACCCCTCACGAAGTGTTTAATTAGAAATCATTTTGGAGCCAACATGCTTTTCATTTCGAATATGTACCTCACTGTACAAACCGCTATCCCCGGCCAAATCGCTTCTCAAACTGTCACAGATTTAGTATTAAACGCCAGCCCCGTAGCCAAGGTTGTTTTAGGAATCCTATCGTTTTTTTCTGTTATTTCGTGGGGAATTATCATCTCTAAATTAAGAGTGTTTGCCAGGGTAAACCGAGAGTCTAATAAGTTTTTAAATTTATTTAGCGAAGGGAAACATATCCGGGAAATTTTGCAGGCTAGTAAACAATACCCTTCAAACCCATTTGCAGCCATTTTTAAGGAATCCTATTGGTTTTTTAACAAGGGGGAATCACAAAGTCAAAATCCGGGTGGCGTATCGGAACCGATGCGGGAGTCACCGCCAAAATCGACTCACTCATCCGAAGACCTTGTTCGGCTCTTCGACTCTGTGGCCAGCCGTGAAGTTTTGAACCTTGAGCGGCATCTTGTTTTTTTAGCAACTACAGGCAGCGTTTGCCCCTTCTTCGGCTTATTCGGCACGGTTTGGGGAGTTATGAGTTCGTTTTTAGCAATAGGTGTTGTTGGAGCGGCTGACATAAGCGTTGTTGGGCCGGGAATTGCTGAAGCTCTGATTACAACAATTGCTGGTTTGGGCGCCGCAATTCCAGCAGTTATTGCCTATAATCATTTTGTTAATAAGTTGAAAATACTTAGTTCTGAAATCGAGATTTTTTATTCAAATTTAGTGGATAAATTGGCGCGTAGGGAATCTGGTGAAAAAAGGTAAATACACAAGTTTGTCTGAAATCAACGTAACATCGCTGGTGGATGTTACATTGGTTCTGTTAATTGTATTTATGATTACCGCGCCGTTGCTGAAATCGGGCATGAAGGTTGATTTGCCGCAAACGGTGGCAAAAGAGATCGACCCGGATAAATCGATTGTTTTGACGGTTAATAAAAGCGGCAAACTGTTTTGGCAAAAGGAAGAAATCTCCATCGCGGTTCTGAGAGAACGTTTGCAAAAACGGCAAATTTCCAATCGGCTTGAACCGATTTTACTACAAGGCGACAAAGAAGTATATTATGGATATGTTATCGAAGTGATGGACGTAATCAAAGAGTTGGGAATCGGGAATATGGGGTTGGTGCTCAAACCTCGCCAGCGCTGACATGAAATCTAACATTTTTTTTTCTTTTACTTTGCACATGATTTTTATATTTGGAATGTTTTTTTTCAAAGCCAAACATCCAAAATTTGAGGGCTACCCAACTGTAATGCCGGTAGAGCTGATTAAACTGGAGCCGGTATCATTTAAAGCGCCTGATGTAAAAAAGATAGCCCCCCAAAAACGCACGGTGAAACCGAAACCTAAAAAACTCGAAGGCGTAACGATAGAAAAGCCAAAGCTCGTTGAAGAAAAACCGGAAGAGCAGCCTGTAATACAAAAAGAGGAACCTGAAAAATCTGATAAAGGAAAATCAACTGTCAGTACGGAAAAAGTCCGGCTGGATGTAAAGGAATTTCCTTTCTCGTATTATCTTGGACTTATGAAGTCTAGGATTCAGTCGAACTGGGAACCGCCGTATTCTTCGCGGTTATCAATTGCAAAAAAAAGTGTCGTATATTTTCGTATAGGTCGATATGGCCAACTATCAAAAATTGAAATTGCAACAAGTTCCGGTGATTATTTATTCGATCAGGCTGCTATTCGCGCGGTTATGCTGGCCAATCCTTTGCCGCAACTGCCGGTCGATTTTCCGAAATCATCGTTGGGTGTAGAGTTTGAATTTGGACAGGGGAAATAAATTGTTGATTGACAATTATAAAAAAAGAAAAATACAAATTCTAACAAGCTTTCTTTTAACTTTGCTGTTTTTGGGGAATGCGTTAGCTCAAACCGATGTCTATTTGAAAATTTATTCCAAGACATTTCAGAGGATGGAGATTGATTTATACCCGTTTGCCGGTGGCCTTGACCCAAGTTCTGAAGTACTGGCTAGTATGATTTATGAAGTACTCGGTACAGATTTATGGCGGTCCGGTTTTTTTACAGTGAACAAAAAACAGGGAGCTCCACCTTTGGGTGGTAATGGCAACGGCACATCAGGTATAATTAACAGCCGCAGCGTTGCACGGTTAAATGGCGGATTTATTATCGATAACAATACGGTTTCAATTCGTCCTAATCTCGTGGATAGCAAATCCGGTAGGGTGATTTTACGCTCCAATTATACTGCTATAGCTGGCAGAGAAAGAAATATTGCCCACAAAATTGCTGATGAAATTGTTTACAGCTTGACCGGAGAACAAGGGATAGCAAATTCCAGAATCGCCTACATTAAGGCAGTGACGCCTGATAAAAAAGAAATAGCTGTGATGGATTATGATGGCAAACATGCTGCTGTTGCAACAAAAGACAACAGCATTAATTTGTCGCCGGTCTGGTCACCCGATGGCAAGAAGGTGTGTTATTCATCCTATAAAGATGGGAACTTGAATATTTATATCGTAAATTTGGCGACTCAAAACCAATTGAAATTAGCCGCGCATCAAGGACTGAATTCGGCTCCGGCATGGTCATCGGATGGAAAAAAAATTGCCATGACGCTTTCTAAAGATGGCAATGCAGAAATTTATTTATTAAATTATGAAACTCGGAAATTGAAACGATTGACGTATAATAATGCGATTGACTCTTCACCAACCTGGTCGCCTTCAAACCGGGAATTGGCTTTTACATCGGGTCGTTCCGGGTTGCCGCAAGTTTACATCATGGATACTGAGGGTCTGAATGTACGGCGTCTAACCTTTGAGGGCAGTTACAATGACTCACCGGCCTGGTCGCCTCGGGGAGATAAAATCGCTTATGTCTCGAGAACAGCCTCAGGCTTTGATATCTATTCAATTGATGTAACTGGTGAAAACCGCATGCGATTAACTGATAGCAGCAGGAGCAACGAAGACCCCTATTGGTCGCCGAATGGTTTTTCACTTGTTTTTAGTTCAAACAGAACCGGGAAAAAGGAAATTTATTTTATGTTTTGGGACGGAACTGACCAAAAGCAGTTAACTTCTGGTGGTGGGAATTATTCACCGTCCTGGTCACCTCGTTTAAACTTCTAATTGAAGGAGGGAATCTTAATGAAAAATAACAGCATTCTATTTTTGCTTTTAACACTTGCGCTAATGAGTTGCGGGAGCACCAAGGAAAGGGTGAATTATGAACCACAGCCCGATCCTTTTCCTGAACCAATTAGAACGACAACTGGAAATCAGGCAGACACAAATTCTGATATGGATACAGGTGTGTCAGATCTGTTTTCAGAAGATGATCTAAATAAAAAAGTACCGCTTGAATTTAATACTGTGTATTTTGAATTTGATTTATCAGCTTTAACAGATAACACCAAAGCGACTCTTGTTCAGAACGCTGTGGTTATGCAGCAATATCCTGATACTTATATCCGGATTGAAGGGCATTGTGATGAAAGAGGAACGGTAGAATATAATCTTGCTCTTGGCGAACGGCGAGCCATTTCTGCGCGAAACTATCTCGTTAATTTTGGCATATCGCCTGGCCGGATTACGATAATTAGCTATGGCAAAGAGAGACCTCTTGACCCCCGGCAAACTGAAGGTGCGTGGGGTAAAAACCGTCGCGCTGAATTTATTATTCTAAATTAATAGAGAAGTCATGCGAAAAAAAATTACATCATTTATTTGGCCTGTTTTTTTTGTTTTTATTTTGAGCGGTTGTGCCGGGCAAAACCCCAGGATAAATTCTCGCCAACTGGAAATGGATAATCTGAAGCGCCAAATTCAGTTTTTGCAAAAGCAGAACGCTCAGCTATCCAGAGAATTGCAAAATATGAAGGGGCAGCTTGAAGAAACAGCAGTTTCCACACAACAGGTTAGGGCTGACTTTTCAACAAAAATGGATGAATTGTTGGAGCAGATGGAGATTGTACAAAGCAGGCTGAAAGACACAGATGATAGCATGTCCAATATGCGTAATAAGGCAGCTCTCACAGTTTCTTCACAACCGCAGCCAGATGTATCACAGCCGGAAATGACAACGCCTCCGGTTGAACAATCTTTGGCTGTGGCCGAGGAAAGAGAATTGTACAATATGTCTCGCAAAGATTTAAATCGCGGGAATTACCAGCTGGCCATGCAGGGATTTTTGCAGTTTGTCTCACAGTATCCGAGTTCTGAATTAACAGATAATGCTCAATATTGGATTGGCGAAGTCTATTATGCGCAAGGTCGTTTTCAGGATGCAATTCAAGAATTTGAAAAAGTTGTAAAATTGTATCCGGGTGCAGATAAAGCGCCTTCAGCATTGCTGAAAATTGGTTTTTGTTACTTTAATCTTGAAGAAGTAGAGCAGGCTAAAATTTATCTGGAAGAGGTTGTCACAAAGCATCCTGATTCGGATGAAGCAAATCTTGCTCGCGGGAGATTGGCAACTTTAAATTAATATTTTAATTGGGTTCATAGATTGGGTGTTAATAAAGGAGTAGGAAATGTTAAGAATATCACGTATTAGTTTGAGTTTTTTGTTGGTTATATTTATGGCGAGTTTTGCAGCTTTTGCCACTGAAATAGATGGGCTTGACGCTCAGCAAAAGAAGTTACAGGCTGATATCGAACATAGCCTGGTTGCGCCATGCTGCTGGAATATGACTGTTGATAAACATGAGTCTCCAAAGTCGGAGGCTGTACGCACAAAAATTTCTGAGTTGGTAAAAGATGGGAAATCTAAACAAGAGGTTCTGACTTATTTTTCAGCTCAACCGCAATATGGCGAACGCATTTTAGCAAGTCCATCCCAGGAAACACTTCTTGGAAAGTCTGCTTATTGGCTTATTCCCGTTGCCATTCTTCTGGGCGCTTTTCTTGTGGTCGGCTCTCTTAAAAAATGGAGCAGTTCTGACGGGCGGGAAATAACAAAAGAAAAAGCTACCGATAAACCTGAAAATAATTCATACGCGGCAAAAGTTGAAGCAGAGCTAAAATCTCTAGAATGAATTCCCCTAAGTTAGCACGGATGCACACTGCCGAACATTTGCTTTCGGCGGTTATGCGAATATTTTTTAAAGCTCCCGGAAATCTTGAATTTCATCTTCACGAGAAAAAGACGAAATGCGATTATGCGCCTGTACCGGCTTTGCAGGATAGTGATTTTTCTAAAATCGAAGAATTGGTAAATCAGGAAATTGCCCGGAATCATAAAGTTGTGGACCGGGTAATCACTCGCAGCGAGGCAGGTGATTTTGATTTGTGGAAAGTTCCTGATGAAGCGGACGAGATTAGAATTGTCGAAATTGGTGACTTTGATGCTCAGCCGTGTCGTGGACAGCATGTTGAACGCACAGAGCAAATCGGTGTTTTTCGGCTTCTTAGTCATAGCATGAGAGAAAATGGCCGGATCCGTCTGCGTTTTAAAGTTGAATAAAATCTCACCTCTTTTAGATTTACGTCGATAGAATTTAAAAATATTCCAACTTAATCTTATTTATCTAACTTCTATTATTCTCAAACTGGTAAAAATGTGCCTGGCACTTACTCAAAATTGTAAAAGCTATTAAATATTTGCTTATTTGCTTATAAAAATCTACTAAGTGCCAGGCACATCATTTAAATTTTATGAATAATTCAGGCTAAGAAATATGAAAATGGATATTAGACCAACAACCATTGTTATTTTTGGTGCATCGGGAGATTTGGCCAAAAGAAAGCTGATCCCTGCCTTGTTTCAAATTTACAAAGAAGGGTTGATGCCTTCAGAAACTAAAATTATTGGTTTCGCTCGTAAAGAGATGTCGGATGATGTGTTCCGTGAATTAATGCAGGAAAGTCTGGTCAAATTTTCACGCTCCAAACCCACAACTGATTCTGATGAAGTGCAATCCTTTATCGGCAAATTGTATTACCAACAAGGCCACTATGATGACAAGTCGAGTTTTGAATCTTTGGCACTGCGAGTTGGTGAGCTTGAAAAAGAACTTCATGGTGAAGATGCCATTAGCAATAAATTGTACTATTTGTCAACACCACCCCAAGTATTTTTTAATATAGTCTCCATGCTGGGACAAACCGGTCAAATTGCAGATTATCATGACCCTGAATTTTGGACACGGGTTATTATTGAGAAGCCGTTTGGTCGCGATCTGGAATCAGCAGTTGCTTTAAATAATAATGTGCGTTCAGTCCTACATGAAAGCCAGATTTATCGCATTGACCATTATTTGGGGAAGGAAACAGTTCAGAACATTTTGGCTTTCCGGTTTGGAAACAGTATTTACGAACCTTTGTGGAATCGACGATATATTGACCATGTGCAAATTACTGTCGCTGAAGCCGGCAGCGTTGGAGGCCGGGGTGGTTATTATGACCATTCCGGGGCGCTCCGGGATATGGTGCAAAATCATATGTTGCAGTTGCTTGCGCTTATCGCGATGGAACCTCCTTCTTCTTTTGCTCCTAAAGCCGTCCGAGATGAAAAAGTAAAGGTGCTCAGTTCGCTGCGGTTATATAATGATAGTGAAATTAAGGAGCACACGGTTAGAGGCCAATATGCAACAGGTTCAGTTGCCGGAAAAAAGATAACAGATTTTTTAAGTGAAAAAGATGTTGCCCCGGACTCCCGAACGGAAACTTTCGTAGCGCTGAAATTTTTTGTAGACAATTGGCGTTGGTCGGGAGTGCCTTTCTATTTTCGAACCGGCAAAGCGCTGCCAAAACGAATTACTGAAATTACAATTCAGTTCCGGCAGCCGCCGCTCGCAATGTTCGATAACGGAGGTGACCATAATCAAAGCACGCCGAATCAATTGTCTATTCGTGTGCAGCCCAATGAGGCCATCCGGCTTCGGTTTGGTTTGAAAATTCCCGGCCAGAAAATGATTTTGCAACCCAATGAGATGGAGTTTTGTTACAGCGATGTTTTCCAGGCAGAACAACCAGAGGCGTACGAACGCCTGATTCTGGATGCAATTCTCGGCGACAGCACTCTTTTTATTCGCCACGATGAGGTTGATGCCGCCTGGACTTTTGTAGATAAAATTCTCAATGGCTGGTCGGCTCAGGATAGGCTGCCGGTACTTCCGTATCGGGCAGGTACCTGGGGACCGGTTGCCTCGGATGATTTGATGGCAAGGGATGGTAGAAGTTGGGCTAAATTGTAGTCAGGACTAAACTAGAGAAGAGTGAAATGGTTTTTTTAAGAAACCTCTTTTTGAAGGTTTAATATTTTAGCTTGTCTCCGAATACTCGAAAAGCTCATGTTTTACCTGATGAACATTGTGCAAATCAGTTCAGTTTTGAGAGTTTTAAAAAACGACTCAGCACCCGCATTATCCCAACAATTAGCTCTCCGGATCATGCTCTGCACAAAGCAATGTTTTTTGAGCAGTTTATGGATATGTCATCCCAATGCCCTCCTGATTGTGGGTATGATAATGTTTTGAATGTTGGGTCCACAATTTCTTCAAAAAGTTCTGAGGTGCTTTTGAGTGACCAATATTTAAAAGCTGCATAAGTTCGTTTGTTTTGGCCTGGTGGTTCGGGAACGAACCACCAGTTTTTTCAGGGTCTAATGCGCAATTTAGAAATGCAACATTTTTGAAATATTTTACGTTGACTTAATTAGTCTTTTTGCTATTTTATTTTTAGGTTTTAAATTTTTTAAACAGGCTAAAATATAAAAGTTTAATGTTTTTCGATAAACCCATAATTATCATAATTTCAAATATATCTACTATGTTGCCTTTTATATTTGGAACTGCTTTCCTTTGGCATGTAAAACAAAGAAAAAGTTTTTTCCCAATATGGGGATTTTTTACTTTTGACGCAGCGATGGAAGTTGTTTTTCTAATTTATAGCCTACAAGGCAAACCAAATGCCTGGATTATACATTTTTACACACCCCTTGAATATTCAATTTTAGCATACATCCTTTCCACGTGGCAAGAAAAAAAACAGATTTCAAATTTTATTAAAATCAGCATTCCGGTTTATTTAATAAGCTATACGCTATTGAAAATTTATGAGATTGAAATTTTTGATGCAGAAACTATAAATTATATTTCTCGCCCCCTCACGATGATAATAATTTCAATCTTAAGTTTGTATACTATACACCAAGTTTGGTCAAAGTACGAAGGCGAGTTATTTAAAAATTCTATTTTTTGGTTCTTAGTATCTATCTTGATTTATTATACAGGTTCAATTATTGTTGAAGCATTTTTTTACCTTAAAAACCGCGATGTCCTTTGGCACTTACTTTATTCCCGAAACACCTTAAATATACTCCGTAATATTTTGTTTACAGCCGGTATAATTGTAGCATATATTTATAAATCCAATCCTGAGGAGGAGATAGCGGCTGTTTAGCCACCCTTTCCCTTATAACACGAATTCTTAAATATTGCAACTTGGGATGGAGACAAAGAACTTATTGATTCAAGCCCTCGTCATCGGAAATTATTCCTTTGCGCATGGCGTATTGGGTGAGTTCGGCAATGCTCCAAATATTTAGTTTTTCCATAATATTGCGTTTGTGAGCATCTACGGTTTTGCGGGAAATATTCAAATTCATAGCAATACTTTTGGATGGCTGCCCGGAGGCAAGAAGACGCAGCATTTCAAATTCCCGGACAGTAAGATTTGGGGTGTCACCATCATTCCTTAAAATACTCATGTAGTCTTTACTTATGGCTTGTGAAGCGCCCTCGCTAAAACAAGTTTTGCCTGCCAGTACATCATGGATAGCTTTCACAAGTTCATTTTCTGAGCACATCTTAAATAAATACCCCGATGCGCCTGCCGCAATCATCCCTTTCACGTGGCTTAACTCCTCAACAACCGACAGAGCTATTATTTTGATTGTGGGGTTAGATTTGGTTATTATTTCTGTCGCCTGTAATCCTGTAATCCTGTAATTTTGGAGCCGCGCAACATGACATCCATTAAAACAATATCCGGCATAAATTGTTTGGCCAATGCCACTGCCTCTTCGCCATCAGCCGCTTCGGCAACTACTTTTATGTCAGACTGCTGCTCAAGCAGTGCACGTAAGCTGGAGCGAATAATTGTATGGTCATCAACCAGTAGCAAATTAATTGGCATCAGGATTTTCCTTTTGTAGCGGTACAACAAGTTTTACTTGTCCCCCGCCCGAGGGTGAAGATCCGATCTCGAAATTTCCCCCGTAATGTTCTGCCTGAATTTGTATGTTAAATAATCCATAACCGCTGTTGGAAGTTTGATACTTTTTTGCATATTCAGGCTCAAAACCTTTGCCGTTATCTTCAACTATTACCTGGCATTTTTTTTGAATGTTACACAATTTTATGGTAACACAATCTGCACCGGCATGTTTTACCGTATTTAAAATAAATTCCCGAACGGCTTTATACAAAAAGACAGCAACGTCGGTCTCAAGTGGTTTGGGTTTTCCATCGGTTTCAAACTTCACATCAATTCGGTACTGCTGTTTGTACTTTGCCACAAAAGATTCGAGGGCAGCTTCCAGGCCAATATCGTACAACGCCGGCGGGATCAGATCAAAAATCAGGGAACGGGCGCCTTTCATCAATTTGCCAATGGTCCCGCTTAGCTCATCCAAGTCCTGAGATGCTTCTTCGGAGCTCCACTTTTTTTTCAGTTCCTGCAATGAATGGTTGCTTACAACCAAAGTCTCACCAATGCAGTCGTGCAAATCTTCAGCGATACGTTTTCTTTCTCGTTCCTCCGCTGCAGATAAGTTGGCAGTCATGGTTTTTAGTTTTTTTTGAGCAAGATTTAGATGTTTGTTGGCAATTAAAATGTGTATTGCAAAAGAAATGACAATAAGCAGTATAGCCGATATCGTGAAGCTAATGGCTACAATAAATTGTGCTGAATTTGTTTCAACCAAAATGATAATTCCCATAAAATAAATTAGACAAGTCTATCATAAGAATCAGTGTGACAAAAAGCAATACCGATTGTTTTTTGAGTTTAGACCAGAGAATATGAGCAGGCAAGCGATTGTACGCAAGAATTTAGCCCGGCCTGTTAGCCAAATGCTTAGTAGTTTTTTGCCAGAAGGCTTATGGGCTTTGACTTGAAAGATGCTAAATTTGTTGTGTGCTCAATTAAAATGGGTCATTTGATTTTTTCTGCCTTTGTTAGTCTTTTGTTGGGGGAGCGGTTAATTCGGCACCACTGTTTGGCGGGCCAGTGGTGTCAGTTTTGACTGAGCATTGAGAGAACCCAGTGGAGGATATAATGTCCATACACAGCAGATACGAGGTCAGACTTGGGATGTGCGGTAGAGGTTTTTAGGGCTGAGTTGAGTTTCTGCTGTGGATGGAATTTTTATTTTATAAATACTAGGAGTGGTAAGTAAAAGAAGACAGCATCATTCTCCTCCCTCAAGAAGACTTGAACGTATTTTGCGGTTTAAGTAATTTATCCAGTAAAATTATTGTAAGAAAGCTTGCAATCCCAAGCCCAAGTAACATAAAATTAAAATGTGTTTCTAAGTCTCCCAGAACATTCTTGAAGTTGTCAGATACAATTTTTGTGTAAAAGAAATCTCCGAAACCGCCTATATTAAGGTATGGTTTAGTCACAAAAAAGATGACAGCAGACCCCGCCATTAAACCTGCAATCGCAAATAATACTGGCCAAATTGTTGACCATATTCTGTTTTCAGATTTGTTAATCTTTTTTAAAACAGACTGAGTAAAAGTGTTTGAAAGATTAATCTTAGGCTGTTCCTGCAAAATTTCATATAGTTTTTGATACTGCTCAAGATTCTCTTTGGATTTTTCATCAATATCTTCTGGTTTTACCGATGCTTTTTCCCTGACTATTTTATCGAGAAATTCTTGCAGTTTTTCATCATTCCAATTTTTCATTGAAACAACTCCTCTTTTTGGTATTTTTTAAGCAATTGTTCTTTTAGGAGCTTGCGAGCTCTGAATAAATAGCTTTTTACCGTACCCTCAGGTAGGTTGGTTATCTTCGCTATTTCCGAATAACTCATTTCTTCTAAATGAAACAGAGATAGAATTGTCCTGAATTTGATTGGTAAACTTTCAATCTCAGTTTTTAAACGATGAGCTAGATCGCCCATCTCGGTGTCATCCTGGGGGGTATTCTCGTCGCTGATATAGTCCTCAAAAGCAGAGTTTTTACCAAGCTCATCTTTTAGCTTAACCCGTTTTTTTTTCAAATAGTTGATAGTGGTGTTATAGGCAATCGTTCCAATCCAGGTTGATAATTTCGATTGAAATTGAAAACTCGACAGATTGCGGTATACTTTAACGAAAACATCCTGACATAAGTCTTCAACATCTTTGGTATTTTGAACCATACGAAACACTATGTTATAAACTAATCTTTTATAGTCTTCGATGATTAGTTCAAAAGCAGTTGTATCGCCCGCATTTATTTTTTTAATTATTTCGTGGTCGTTTGTCATTTCTTCCTCATTGTTTAAATAGACAAACAACATCAACTTTTGTTGCAATTAAAATAATTATTAGCTCATTTGCAACATTTGTGCAACTGGTTTGTCAAATGGCATGAAACGATAGGATAACATTAAACAAAATAAAGGAGAAAAAAATGTCTGAAATTTGGGTTCCAATTGTTGTTGTACCTACTGTCTTTTTTACATTTTTTATGGTTATAAAAACTATTTCTGATAATGTTGTACGTAAAAAACTTGTAGATAAAGGCATTGTTGATGAGAAAGCCTCGGCTTTATTTCAAACTAAAATTGTTAATAATCCGGAGACCTCACTGAAATACGGTATGGTTTTGGTTGCGCTTGGTATTGCAATTTTAATTGGTATGTATGGGCCGGGCTATATCCAGGAAGAAGTAACCATAAGCGCTATGTTTATTTTAGGCGGACTTGCTTTGGTAATGTACTACTTTTTTACATCAAAAAAACAAGACAAAGAAGCTTAGCTTCTATTATTCACAAACTGGCAAAAATGTGCCTGGCACTTACTCAAAATTGTAAAAGCTATTAAATATTTGCTTATTTGCTAACCTTATGAAAAGCTACTAAGTGCCAGGCACATCATTTAAAATTTATGAATAATTTAGCTTAGTAGACTAAAAAATATTTGTTCTTTGAAACTCTAACTCTGACGGCTCGTTAATAAAATAGTAACATTTTGTTACAAGCCGCGTAAGTACCTTATTGCTAGGGTGATTCCCTATCCAATTGCTTGTCGAAACGGAGATTCCTGTCAGATGAAATTTATACCTAAAGTAATACTTTTGGGACTATATATTTTCGCATTGGATATTCATGCTCAAAATAATATTTTGACTGAAATTGACAATATCAAAGTGCGAGACGTCAGAGTTGAAGGATTCAAATTACCTTCCCAACAAAATATCGAAATAAATGCTATTGGCTTTACCGGCAGCCGCCGTCATAACTGGACGTTTACCCGGGCATGGATATTAGATGCCGCCACGCGTGAAGTTGTGTGGGATATGTCTCACATTGAGCCCAGCAAAGAAGTTAAACGATTAATATATTTTGATGAAAATTTATCGTTGCCTGCCGGCTCATATGAAGTCTACTACTCCTCTTTTCCACAATATAATATTAAAGATTCAGAGGGTGTTGAAAAGTTTTTTTCCGGTTGGTTTAAAAAATGGTTTAAAGAAGGGAATAACGAAGATTTATACCATGCCTTTGGTAAGGATGTCGGGAAATTTAAGATTGTGGTCCGAGGTAAAGGAAAAAGATATTATGCACGAGAAGTTAAAGAATTGCACGAGTCATTTCTTGAAAATTCCATTGTAAGAATGACAGGATTATTGGATGAAACCCGTCTTGATCAAGGATTTCGTCTTGACAAAGGAATGGACCTGGAACTTTATGTGCTGGGTGAAATCAGGAAAGACGGCACCTTTGATTACGGTTGGATTTTCGATAAAGAAAAGCATGAGAAAGTGTGGAAGCAGACTTTTCATAATTCGAAACCAGCGGGTGGTGCAAGTAAAAATAGGCTCTCACAGGAATCCATTTTCTTGCCCGAAGGGGAGTATGCCGCATTTTTTGTAACTGATGATTCTCATTCGAGTAGTGACTGGAACGAGGCACCGCCAAATGATCCCGAGTTTTGGGGTATGACTCTGAAAGTAAAAGAGCCCTCCATGAAGAAATATGTCCATCATTATGATTTTAAGGATGAAGAAGAAAAGAATATTATTGTTCAATGTAACAAGTTACGTGACAATGAGTTTATCTCAAAGCAACTTATTTGCAAGGAAGATGCAAAAGTGCGGGTTTACGCAGTAGGCGAAGGCAAACGGCGCATGATGCACGATTATTCCTGGATCGTGAATACTAAGACCCACGAAAAAGTATGGGAAATGACCTATTACAATACTGAGCATGCTGGCGGCGGCATTAAAAATCGTATTCATGATGGCATAGTGTCTTTGCCAAAAGGGAATTATGTTGTGTATGCGATAACTGATGACAACCATTCTTATTGGGAGTGGAATGATGCACCTCCTTATGATCCTGAAAACTGGGGAATAAAAATTCTTGCTGTTGAAGACTACAATGGAAGTGCGATAGAGGTTACCGAAAAAAGAGATGTAGGTGCAATCGTCCAATTGGTGAAGGCCGGAGATTCTGAGCGCGAAAGAAGAAATTTTATTCAAAGTAAAGATGGTGATGTTCGCATCTATGCGCTGGGAGAAGGGACAAAAGGCAGAATGTACGATTATGGTTGGATAGAAGATGCCGAGACCAACAGAACCATCTGGGAAATGGAGTATGATGAAACCGAGTATGCAGGCGGCAACATCAAGAATCGATTTTTCGAGGGCATCATTTTCCTGAAAAAAGGCGAGTATAACGTTTATTATAGATCGGATGATTCCCATTCATATACCGAATGGAACTCGTCACCACCTAATGATCCTGCCAGTTGGGGTATCAGTATCTATACTGCAGAATAGCGGCCGGGGTTTACCAGGGATTAGTTGCAAAAACCGTCAGTTCCGGTATAAATCCTCTGTCATCCATTTCGAGCATACATTTTATGGTGTGTGCAATTTCCTCACTCCGTAGTTTGTTTGCTTCCTCAGGTCGCTCAACACCCTCACTATTTCCAAAAGCAGTTGTCACCTGACTTGGATTTATCTCCATTACCCTGATATTGAATTTTCTCAACTCAGCTTGCCAGCATTGTGTCATCGACCGTAAAGCGAATTTTGAAGCCGAATATATTGTGCCGGTTTCGTAGCCCTTCAGAGCCGAGGTAGAAGCGATATTAACAATTGCCCCCGATTTTTGTGTTTTGAAAATTTCGGCGGCTTGTTTGGCCATCAGTGCGGCAGCAAAAACATTGGTTGAAAAAACTTCCTGGAATTTTTCAAGTGTCACTTCAGATAAAGGCACATGTATGCCAATACCGGCATTATTAATAAGAACATCCAATCCGCCGAGCGTGGACAAGGTTTCATTGAAAGTCTTTTCGCGATCGGTTTCACTGGTCACATCTGCCAGAACCGGATGGGCGCCTGTCTCCCGGGCTGCTTGCTCTAATCGTTTCCGGTTACGCCCGGTAATAACAACTTTGGCGCCATTTTTTACAAGATTTTTTGCTGCAGCTTTGCCAATACCCAGGCTACCACCCGTTATTAGGATTTTTGCATTTTCCAGATTCATAAACGACCTCTTTTTGATAATTAAATTTGACTTATAATATATAGTTTAACTTGAACAAAAAATCAATAAAATCTGAAGGAACATTATTAAATTAAAGCAGTGTTATTACCAAACAAATCACTTGTTTTATCAAAAGAACGTCATTGACAATCGTGTTTAATTTGTATATTTTAAATTTTGTTTTGGGAACTTTAAATGACAGAAGTAATGATTTCAAAAGGTAAAATTCTTTGGGTCGACGACGAAATTGATTTGTTGCGATCCCATATCCTGTTTCTCAAGGAAAAAGGTTATGATGTGCGACCGGCAACCAATGCTGATGATGCTTTGGCCTTGATTAAACAAGAAAGCTTTGATATGGTTCTACTGGATGAAATGATGGCTGGAAAGGACGGCTTAACAGCCTTGGCCGAAATCAAAGAAATCAACCCTTCTTTGCCGGTTGTGATGGTCACAAAAAGTGAAGAAGAAACTTTAATGGAAGATGCTATTGGCAGCAAAATAGACGATTACCTTACCAAGCCGGTTAATCCAAGCCAAATTCTTCTAACCTGTAAAAAAATTCTTGATAAGAAAAAAATTTCCGGAGCACGAATTTCCAGAGATTATATTTCTGAGTTTAACGAAATTTCGATGATGCTTGGCGATGATCTCTCCTGGGAAGATTGGATTAATATTTACGGAAAACTATGTAACTGGGAAGTCGAGACCGACTCCCATAGCGAATTGGGATTAAACCAGACTATCGCCGATCAAAAAAAAGAGTGCAATCTTGAGTTTGGTAAATTTGTGGAAAATCGTTACCCTCATTGGCTAAACGGAGATAGCGACAGACCAGACCTTTCAACTGATTTGGTGAAGAAATATGTTGTGCCCCGGCTGGATGACAGTAAATGTGTTTTGTTTATTGTGATGGACAATTTACGTCTGGATCAGATGCTTACCCTTGAACCTTTATTATATCCCGATTTCAAAATTCAAAAAGACTATTATTATTCAATTTTACCCACGGCAACTCCTTATTCGCGCAATGCCATTTTTAGTGGATTGTTTCCTGGAGAAATTGAAAAGCGGCATCCTGATTTGTGGAGCCAAGGTGCGGATGAGCACAGCCTGAACCGACATGAACATCAATTTTTAAATCATCAGTTAGATGATTTGGGCATTGAATTAAAGCCGGAATGCAAATACATTAAAATACTAGATGTTAATGAAGCGCAAAGTGTTACCAGAAAAGTATCGACTTTTTCGAATATCCCTCTTGTGGCAATCGTTGTGAATTTTATAGATATGCTTGCTCACGGCCGTAGCGATTCTGAAATACTGCGTGAGATTACACCCGATGAGTCAGCCTATCGTTCCCTGACAAGATCGTGGTTTGAGCATTCCTACGTGTACCAGATTATCAAAGAATTCGGTGAACGTGGTGCCACGATCATTATCACAACAGATCATGGCAGTATTCGAGGGATGCGGGGAGCCAAGGTAATTGGTGATCGGGACACTTCAACCAATCTGCGCTATAAGTTTGGTAAGAGTCTGAAAGTCGATCCGAAGCACGCGATTGTGGTGAAAGATCCAGAGACTTATAAACTGCCGTCTATGGGGTTAAATACGAATTATTTAATCGCTAAGGAAGATTATTACTTCGTTTATCCGACAAATTATCACCATTACTTAAATCATTACCGGGATTGTTTGCACCACGGCGGTGTTTCCATGGAAGAGGTGATTTTGCCGGTGGTAACTTTGGAACCAAAGTAGTTAATGGAAACAGCAATATTAAAGAATAACTCAGAAATTATCGACACAATAATTTCCAATAGCCCGGAAGAAACAATTGAATTTGGACGCAAATTCGCTGAGAGTTTAGCGTCGGGTACAGTGGTTGCCCTGGTTGGTGAAATGGGCAGCGGAAAGACTACGTTTGTGAATGGTGTTTGCGAGGGGTTGAAAATTGAAGGTTCGGTCAGCAGTCCGACATTTACTTTGATTAATGAGTATTATGGCGTTTTACCGGTTTATCATTTCGATTTTTATAGGATTGCGGATGCTGCGGATGCATCAGAAATGGGTTGCGAGGATTACTTTTATGGCGATGGAGTTTGCTTGATAGAATGGCCGGAAAATGTTGAGTCAATTATACCGCAAAAAAAAATCGAAGTCAGATTCAAAAATTATTTTGAACAAGGGTTTGATACAAAACGAAAAATTCAAATAATTAGAAAATGAAATTACTAACCATAGACACGGCAACGGAAGTCTGTGGCGTTGCTTTAACTGAAAATCGTCGTTTGCTCTTTGACTGTCGTCTGAATAAAAAAAATATCCATAATGAGAAATTAATTAGTATTATTCAGAAAGCTGTTGATGATGTTGAATGGAAACTGAGTGATTTAAACGGCATTGTAGTTTCGATTGGTCCGGGTTCTTTTACCGGATTGAGAATAGGTGTTTCCGTAAGCAAGGGACTGAGTTTTTCTTTGGGCATCCCGATTGTCGGTGTAAATACCCTGGATGCTTTTGCACAGGCGGGTTCATTCTGGCCTGGGAGAATTTGTGCCATAATTAAGGCACGTGAAAATGAGTTGTACACTGCGGCTTACCAGTTTGAAAATAAACTGAATCGCCTTTCTGATTATGAAATCATCACCATGGAAGATTTTGGGGTAGGAATAACTGAGGAAATACTTGTTATTGCGAGCCCCCATTCATTGGGAGCAATATTTCAAGACAAGAGTCTAATTGTGGCTCCGGAAGAATTGACGGTTTCTAATCCTTATAATATAGCCGTGTTGGGATTAGATAAATTTGAAAACAAAGACTTTATAAGTCCGGAAGATATTGAACCTTTTTATTTGAAAGATTTCCAACCCAAAAAAAAGAAGAATTATGTCGGCTGAACAAGAGAAAATAACCAGCTCAAAATCTGGCGTCAGGCCGGTGATGCCAAATTTGAGCATTCGCCCAATGGAGCTGAAGGATCTTGACGCTGTGGTTGCTCTGGAGCAAGAAGTCTTTCCGGACCCGTGGTCAAAAGATAGTTTTCAGCATGAATTGAGCGGCAACGAGTGTTCCTCGCTTTTTGTTGCTTTGGATGGGGAGCGGGTTATCGGGTATTCAGTACACTGGTGTTTTGATATTGAAGCGCATATTTCAAATTTTGCGGTAGATAATAATTACAGAAGACAGTTTATTGGTAGTTTTTTGCTGGGTTATATAATTTCTGATATTTTAAGAAAAAAAATATATAAAATTTATTTAGAAGTAAGGTCGGCGAATGAAGCGGCAAAAAATCTTTATCTTAGGCACGGTTTTGAAATTGATGGCACACGCCCCGGGTACTATATTAAAGATAAAGACGATGCCATATTGATGAGTTTGACTTTAAAGGAGGGCCTGTAATGGATTGGTTTAAACGCGCTAAAGATGGTTTGAAACCCCAAAAGAAAAAAGAAATCCCCGAATTGTGGATTAAATGTTCTTCCTGTGAAGAGGTTATCTATAAACGCGAGTTGGAGAAAAATTTGCATGTTTGTGCAGAGTGTGGTTTTCATTTCAGAATCAAGAGTTCTGATTACATTAAATATTTGCTTGATGACGGCCACTTTGATGAATTTAATGCTGAAATTGGATCAGTAGACTTTTTAAAGTTCAAAGCGAGTAAGCGATATTCGGATCAAATTAAAGCGGCAGTAAAGAAAACCGGGCAAAAGGATGCTATTCGCACGGGGTTTGGTAAAATACATGCGCACGAAGTTGTTTTTTGTGTAATGGATTTTTCTTTTATCGGCGGCAGCATGGGCTCAGTAGTCGGAGAGAAAATTGCCAGAGCAATTGATGAAGCAATAAAACGTAAATTACCGCTTATTATAATTTCCGCCTCTGGTGGTGCACGCATGATGGAAGGCGCTATTTCCTTAATGCAATTGGCTAAAACGTCCAGCCGGTTGGCTAAGTTTGCTGAGACGGGATACCCCTTTATCTCGATAATTACCGACCCAACAACCGGCGGTGTAACCGCAAGTTTTGCAATGTTAGGTGATTTTATTCTTGCTGAACCCGGGGCATTAATTGCGTTTGCAGGTCCGCGTGTTATTAAGCAAACTATCGGTCAGGATTTGCCCGAAGGCTTCCAACGGGCGGAATTTCAACTCAGCCATGGTTTTATTGATTCGGTGGTAAAACGCCATGAGATGAAGGACCGGCTAAGGGATATTCTCGAATTTTCAACTGATAATCAATTTGATGAAGAGAACACCAATGGTGAGTTAAATAATGAAAACTTATTAGTGAACTCTCCTGGTCCAGCCGAATCCTCTTTGGATGACGACCAAACAAATTAAAGTGAGCTATAGTGTCCGATAAAAAACCGTATATTTTATTAAGTAATGATGATGGTATTTACGCGCCAGGGTTAGCGGCACTACATACTGAAATTTCGAAAATTGCAGATGTGGTTGTTGTGGCGCCCGACAGCGAAAGAAGCGCCGTGGGGCATGCCATTACACTGTCAGACCCACTCCGCGTTTGGGACTACAAAAAAAATGGTGATTTTTTTGGTTACGCTGTTAGTGGCACGCCAGCCGATTGTGTGAAAATTGCTTATTGGGCTTTGCTGGAAAGAAAGCCCGATTTGGTTATTTCCGGAGTTAATCGTGGCTCAAATGCCGGAATCAACGCCATTTATTCGGGTACTGTTTCGGCTGCAACCGAAGGTACCATTCTAAATATCCCTTCATTTGCTGTTTCTCTTACAACTTATCTCGAACCCGACTTTAGCTATGCTGCCAAGTTTGCAGGAAAAATGGCTCAGCATGTTTTGGAGAATGGTCTGCCAACTGGTACTTTGCTCAATATCAATGTTCCCCCGTTACCTGAAAAAGAAATTGCCGGAGTAATGGTTGCACGCCAAGGTTTGTCCCAATTCAAAGAACATTTTGACAAACGTGTTGACCCAAATAATCGTATTTATTACTGGCTTACCGGGGAAAAAATTGAACTCGATCAAGGCCCTGATAATGATGATTATGCTATAAAAAACAATTATGTATCCGTAACCCCTCTCCATTACGACTTGACCAACCATTCTTTTTTAACAAATCTTAAATCCTGGAACATAGAAAAATAGTAGGTTATGAGCAATCACCCAAAGGATTTTATCCTGATTTTGGATTTTGGGTCGCAATTTACTCAGCTGATTACCCGTAAAATCAGAGAGTTAAATGTTTTCTCCGAAATTAAGCCGTTCAATATTTCTATGGAAGAAATTAAATCTCTCAAACCGTCGGGTATTATTCTTTCCGGAGGGCCAGAGTCGGTTTACGATGAAAATGCTCCATTGCCGGATCCGGCTATCCTGGAGCTTGGTATCCCGGTTCTCGGAATTTGTTATGGTTTGCAAATTGTCACCCATTTCCATGGCGGGGGAATTGCCTCTTCCGGAAAACGAGAGTATGGATTAGCTGAGTTAAATATTCAAAATAATGATTTATTGTTTGAGAATGTTGGCGAAAAATCACAGGTTTGGATGAGCCATGGAGATGCTTTAACAAAATTACCCGATGGTTTCGAAATACTTGCTCATACAAATAATTCACCCTATGCAGCCTTTGCCGACAAATCAAAAAATATATATGCTGTACAGTTTCACCCTGAGGTTAGCCATTCGGTAGATGGCAAAACAATTCTTGGTAATTTCCTATCCAAGATCTGTAAATGTAAACCCGATTGGACGCCAGGCTCATTTGTGAAAAATACCGTTGCTGAAATAAGAAAGCGTGTTGGGGATAGCAATGTAATTTGCGGTTTAAGCGGCGGTGTGGATTCGGTTGTTGCGGCTGCATTGGTGCAACAGGCAATCGGCGATCAACTCACTTGTGTTTTTGTAGATAACGGCCTGATGCGTAAAAATGAGGCCACAGAAGTTGCCACGACTTTTAAGGCTTATTTTGAGTCGAATTTTATTTCCGTCGATGCTGTTGAGCTTTTCTTACAAAAATTATCAAATGTCAGCAACCCCGAAGAGAAACGTAAAATCATCGGCAATACTTTTATTAAGGTGTTTGAAAAGGAAGCTGACAAAATTCGTGATGTGAAATATTTGGTGCAAGGCACTTTGTATCCCGATGTAATTGAAAGTGTCTCTGCAAAAGGCGGGCCTTCTGTGACCATTAAAACGCACCACAATGTGGGAGGGTTGCCGGATATCATGAACCTTAAATTGATAGAGCCGCTCAGAGAATTATTTAAGGATGAAGTCCGCAGAGTTGGAAAGGAGTTAGGTCTTCCTGCTGAAGTATTGAATCGTCACCCTTTCCCCGGACCAGGGTTGGCAGTGCGTATTATGAGCGATATTACCAAAGCCAGGCTTGACCTTTTGCGCGAAGTAGATTCAATCTTCATCGAGGAATTGAAAAACAATAATCAGTATGATTTAATATGGCAAGCTTTTGCGGTATTGCTGCCGGTGAAATCGGTTGGCGTAATGGGCGACCGGCGAACCTATGAAAGTGTGGTGGGGCTCCGCGCTGTTACCAGCACCGATGGCATGACTGCGGATTGGGCACGAATTCCATACGATATTCTGGCATTGATTTCCAATAGAATTATCAATGAAGTACATGGCGTGAATAGAGTAGTCTATGATGTGAGTACAAAACCGCCAAGTACTATCGAGTGGGAATAGAGGGAATTACTTGCATTTTATTATTTTTCTGGTTATTTTTTCCCCAAATTTGAGTTAAGAAGACTCAAGTTTTTGCTTGATACAGGTTGATTTGAAATAAAATCAGCTTTCCATGTTTTAACCCTTTTTTACAAATAGTCAAGGAGTGATATAATGTGCGGTATAGTTGGTTACATTGGTAACAAGGATGCTACGAAAATTTTGATGGATGGCTTAAAACGGTTAGAATATCGTGGGTACGATTCTGCCGGGATAGCCATTCTAAAAGAGGGGAATATTTCAATTTATAAAGAGCCGGGTAAAATGTCGGGCTTGGAAAAGGTATTGCAGGAGAAGCCGGTTTTCGGTAATATTGGCATCGGCCATACAAGGTGGGCAACACATGGTGCACCTAACCAAAAAAATGCTCATCCACATACCGACTACTACAACAAAATCGCCTTAATCCATAATGGGATTATTGAAAACCATCAATCCATAAAAACCAAACTCTCAGCCGGTGGGTATAAATTTCGTACGGATACAGATACAGAAGCTTTAGCAAATTTAATTTCAGAATTTTACAAAAACGGGACGTCGCTTGATGAGGCTGTTCGCTCTGCGTTAAGCCAGGTTGAAGGCACGTTCGGTATTGTTGTTTTAGCGCATGACGATCCGGATACTTTAGTCGCAGCCAGGCGCGGCAGTCCTCTGGTTGTCGGTATTGGCGAAGGTGAAAATATTATTGCATCCGATGTTTCTGCGATAATAAGCCACACAAAAAATGTCAGCTATTTGGATGATAATGAAGTCGCGGTTATTACGCGTGATGGCGTTGATATTAAAACCATTGACAACCATAAAGTAAATAAACGGGTCGAAGAGATTTCTTTTGATCTGGATGAGATTGAAAAAGGCGGCTTTGAGCATTTCATGCTTAAAGAAATAATGGAGCAGCCGCAAACAATTGAAGATGCAATGCGTGGCCGGTTGTTGGTAGAAGAAGGGACAGCCCACCTCGGCGGTATCCAAAATGAAATTGATTCTTTGCTCTATGCGCCTAAAATTTTATTTACGGCTTGCGGAACCAGTTGGCATTCAGCGCTTATCGGCGAGTATCTCATTGAGGATCTCGTACGCACTTCAGTAGAAGTTGAATATGCTTCAGAGTTCCGGTACCGCGATCCGGTTATCGAACGCGGATCAGTGAGTTTTGTAATTACGCAATCCGGGGAGACAGCCGATACTTTAGCTGCTCTGCGTGAAGCCAAGCGAAAAGGTGCGAAGGTGCTGGGTGTTTGTAATGTAGTCGGATCGACAATCGCCCGCGAAAGCGATGCCGGCGTTTATTTGCATGCAGGTCCTGAAGTAGGTGTTGCATCGACAAAAGCATTTACTTCGCAAGTTACGGTGTTGAGTTTGTTAAGTCTTTTGTTGGCCAGAATGCGAAACATGGGTGCTTCCAAGGGAATTGAAATTGTCAATGAAATGAAGTCGCTGCCCCAAAAAGTAACAAAAATTCTGGAAGACCATGAGATTATAAAAAATATAGCAGCGGAATATCATAAAAGTCAGAATTTTCTTTATCTTGGGCGCGGTTATAATTTTCCGGTAGCTTTGGAAGGCGCTCTGAAGTTGAAAGAAATTTCGTATATTCACGCAGAGGGGTATCCGGCGGCAGAAATGAAACACGGCCCCATCGCCTTAATAGATGAAAACATGCCCGTCGTTTTTATTGCAACAAAAGACTCGACGTATGAGAAAATAATGAGTAATATTGAAGAAGTGAAGGCACGAAATGGTCGTATTATCGCAATTGCAACTGAGGGCGATAATGAAATTGGCCGGTTGGCTGACCACGTTATTTATGTGCCGGCCACCATGGAGTTTCTAACACCAATATTGACCATCATTCCATTACAACTTCTGGCCTATTACATTGCTATAATGCGAGGATGTGATGTTGATCAGCCTCGTAATCTCGCAAAAAGTGTAACAGTAGAATAAGGATAAATTATGCGATTGCGTACTCTTAAATGGGTAATTGTTACTTTATTTGTATTTTCTTTTGGTCTTGTAAATTTTAATGCAATTGCCCAGACAAGGTCTGTTAAGGTTGTTCCGGAAAATGAAGATACTTTTAGAAAAGCATTAACGCTGTATGTGGCCAAGAATTACAATAGAGCGTTTGTAAATTTTGAATCCTTGAGTAGCTCCAGAGTTATCCATCAACGGACAACTGCTACATTGCTGATGACCGGGAAGAGTCTTTATAAACTCAATCGTTATTTAGATGCAATACCATATTTTGATAGATTGATTTCCGGTTTTTCCAAGAGTAAATATTTGGATGATGCTTTTTATGGCCGCTCGACCTCCAATTATAAATTGCATGATTATTTTTCTTCTGTGGAGGACCTGCTTTGGATAGTTGACAATAGTTCAAATTCAAAGTTGGTTGAAAAAAGCAAAAATCTTGCTTTACAGGCCGCAGAGAATCTTACATCTGATGATTTTGAAAGGCTACTTCGCTCAGGCACAGGAGAAAGTTCTGCAGCGGTTTTAACCATTGCGTATGCCCGCAGTAAAATGGAACAAGGTTCTCCGGACGTTGCCCGAACAATTTTAAATAACTACAAGCAAAAGTATCGTCGAAATCAATTTACCGCGCAAATCGACCAACTTTTATCTAATTCAGATCGTGCGGAATCTAATTCATTTAAAATTGGGGTTGTTTTACCGTTATCGGGATATTTTAGCGAAGAAGGTTTAGCGGTTTTGCATGGAATTAAGTTCGCGCAGGAAAAAATAAAAAATATAGCTGGGAGACCGGTGGAGCTTGTTGTTCGGGACTCGGAAAGCAACTTGATTCAAGCTATTCATCATGTTGAAACCCTGATTGACAGGGAGAATGTAACCGCTATAATTGGTGAACTTGAAAGCCAGGTTACGGCCGGAATAGGCGCACTTGCAAGCGCCAAACATGTACCTGTCATTGGCCCTGCGGCTACTGAAAATGGAGTTGCATCTGTAGCCGAAACTGTTTTTCAATTGAATAGCGATCTTGAAAATAAAGGCAGGGCTCTGGCAGAATATGCAATAAATGAAATGGGTTTAAAAACATTCGCTACGTTAGCGCCAACAGACGACTATGGTCAGCAGATGGTCGCTAGTTTTTCTTCAGCTGTAGATGAACTTGGCGGACGAATTGTTGCGCAACGCTGGTATAATGGCAGACCGGAAGATTTAGGACGGCAATTTAAAAGTATTCGGGAAACCGCCTTTCATTTTGATTCCACAGATGTTGATTCATTAATTTTAAAAGCTAAGGAAGAAGACAGAAAACTTGAAGAATACCAAATACCGGTTAATTCAATTGATGGTTTTTTCTTTCCATTTTCTTTTTCTGATGACATAAAATACATTGCACCACAATTGGCATTACATAACATAAACACGCAAATATTGAGCGGAGAATATCTACATGACCTTGATGTCTTACAAGGTGCGCAAGTTCAAAAATATATAAATGGTGCAATTTTTATCAGTGATTACTTCCCTGACGAAAACAGCCGAGACTACAGAACTTTCCGGACAGAGTTTCGCCTTAAAGCGAAAAAGTCGCCTGAAAGATGGGAAGTATATGGCTTTGATGCTTTTAGCCTGATAACCAAAGCATTGAAAGATGGCGCAACATCGGGCGCTGATATAAGTGGAAATTTATCGGAACTATCCGGGTTTAACGGAAAAAAAGGGGTGATAACTTTTCGAGACAATAATCGAGTAAATAGAGAAGTTAATATCCTGCAGTTTATAAACGGTAATATAGTCAAACATCATAAAACAGTTCAAGCCGATGACCAATTCTAAGCTTTATCAAATAATTCTTGAAACACGGCTTGAAAAAAGAAGTAAATCTATAATTACAATTCAGAGTGTCACTTAAATAAACCATTATATTTATTAATTATTTACAGGAGGTAATATGAGGAAAATCATTACTGTTGTAATGGTCGTTGTGTTGGTTTGTGGTTTCGCTGCAAGCTCATTTGCACAAATTGGTTTTAACGGTATTGGCGGCCGTTTGGGTTTTGTAAAACCTGAAAATATTGATGCTACTATAGCTTTTGGCGCACATGCAAATTTGGGTGAAGTTATTGAGAATGTGGTTCTTTTTCCAAGTATTGATTATTGGACTAAAAGCGAAGGAGCCTTAGATTTTTCTCAATTGGGAATTAATGCTGACGCACGTTATTACTTTCCATCTTCAGGCAATATGTCTTTCTTTGGTGGCGGTGGTTTAGCAATTATGATAACTAGTGCTGAGGTTGATCTTGGTCCTTTCTTGGGTGGAACATCTGATAATTCTTCAACTGATATAGGTTTGAACCTGCTTGGCGGTCTTGACTTGCCTGTTGGTGACAACTTACTTTTTACTGCCGAAGCTCGCCTTGTACTGTCTGATTTTCAATCGTTCAAAGTATTTGGCGGAATCACTTACCTTTTAGGTAACTAAAATTAGTTATAGATTCGCAAAAAGGCTTTGGTTTTTTAACCAAAGCCTTTTTTTTCGTATTAACGTCACAATTGACTCAATCCGTTTTGCTTGCAAAAAAATAGCAAATGGGTTATATTAAAAGTAAATGGAAAAGGTTTCTGGATAGGAATATGCAGTGACAATTATTGAGGCGGTTATTCTAGGTATTGTTCAGGGGTTAACTGAGTTTCTTCCGGTTAGCAGTTCCGGACATTTGGTGCTCGGTAAGGCCATTTTGGGTATTGAAATCGAAAATATCACTTTCGAAGTTTTTGTACATATGGGTTCTTTGCTTGCAGTATTTACATTGTTTTGGAAGGATTTTGTTGTCTTGTTAAAAGGGGTCAGATCCATTTTTCTTTTTAAGTTTGGCGGACGTGCAAATTCAGAGGATGAGCAAGGTTTTAAACTACTTTTACTGTTGATAATAGGTACCTTGCCTGCAGCGGTAATTGGCTATCTATTTAAAGATAGCTTTGAGGAAGCCTTTCACCACCCTGAGTTTGCCTGTGTTGCATTGATTGTAACCGGATTAATATTGACCGCGAGTAAAATGGCTGGTTCCAAGGGTGAGCAGATTTCTAAATTCCAATCGTTACTAATCGGCGTAGCCCAGATTGCTGCTATTTTCCCGGGTATTTCCAGATCGGGAACCACAATCAGCACAGCAATGCTTATGGGCGTTGAGCGCAATCAGGCTGCTCGTTTTTCATTTTTACTTGTAATTCCCTTAATTCTTGGCGCAAGTATTTTGCAAGTTCTGAATTTAGTTGAAACCCCGCCCGCTTCTGAAGAAATCATGACGCTTATTGCCGGAACAATAGCTGCTTATGTTTCAGGCCTATTCGCCATTAAATGGCTTCTTGCTGTTGTAAAAGAAGGCACTTTTAGTCGCTTCTCGTATTATTGTTTTGCAATTGGTGGTGTTGGGTTAATATATTTTTTGCTTAATTAAGCTTTTAAAGTTTCTGGGAGGAATATGAAAAAAGCCGAACTGTTTTCGTCCAGATGGGCGTTAATACTGGCCGCTCTGGGCATGGCCGTTGGCACTGGAAATATTTGGCGTTTTCCCCGTATCGTCGCGCAAAATGGCGGCGGTTCTTTTTTAATTCCATGGATAATTTTTCTGTTTTTATGGTCTATTCCATTGCTTATGGTAGAATTTGCAATTGGCAAAGAGACCCGCAAAGGAACTGTTGGCGCTTTCGGCAAACTACTCGGAGAAAGTTATACTTGGATGGGTGCGTTTGTGGGGTTTTGCACCATGGCCATCATGTTCTATTATTCTGTCGTTATGGGTTGGTGCGTGAAATACTTGGTTTCATCTGTTACGTTTGATAAAGGTATTGTACAGTCAGAACAATTCTGGCAGGGTTTTACTTCGGGCTATCAACCGGTATTCTATCACCTTATAGCCATGCTGGTGGGTTCTTTTGTTATTTATAAGGGCGTGGTAAATGGCATCGAAAAAGCCAATAAGTTTTTAATTCCAACCTTGTTTCTTTTGCTGCTTGTTGCGGCTGGCCGGGCGTTATCACTTCCTGGCGCTACGGACGGTTTAAACTACCTGTTCAATATTGATCTCAAAGTGCTGTTTCATTACAAAACCTGGTTGGAAGCATTGTCGCAATCCGCCTGGTCAACAGGTGCCGGTTGGGGACTGATTCTGACTTATGCGGTGTATATGAAGCAAAAAGAAGACATCGTGCTCAATTCGTTTATTGCCGGCCTTGGAAATAATTCTGCCTCACTTCTGGCCGCGTTGGTTGTTTTACCGACAATTTTTGCTATTTTACCCTACGATGAGGCCATGAGTGCAATGGCAGCCGGAAATACTGGGTTAACTTTTATCTGGATTCCAAAACTTTTTGAGCAAATGCCGTTTGGCTCGTTTTTTATGGTCATCTTTTTTTTGGCCTTGACTTTTGCAGCACTATCCTCCTTGATTGCAATGATAGAGTTGGCTACAAGGATTTTCATAGATGCTGGATTAGAGCGAAAAAAGTCGATTTTATTTGTAGCAGTTTTTGGCTTTTTATTGGGGTTGCCTTCAGCCCTGAGTTTACAATTTTTCAACAATCAAGATTGGGTTTGGGGACTTGGCTTGATAATTAGCGGTATGTTTTTTGCATTTGCTGCTATAAAATATAGTACGGATAAAATGAGGACAAAACTCATCAATACGGAAGGGAATGATATTGTCGCAGGAAAGTGGTTTAATATAATTGTCACTTATCTAATCCCGGTTGAGTTTGTCGTTTTGTTGGGATGGTGGTTTTGGCAGGCAGTTGTTGTATATGATCCTGAGGGCTGGTGGAACCCATTTCGTACCTTTAGCCTGGGGACGTGCATATTTCAGTGGGTTGTGATGATCACGATATTTTTGATTTTTAATAAAAAAATTTACAAAGCAACAGCAGCGCAAAGCTAATTTTAATTCGTAGGGAAGATTAAATGACAGTAACTGCTATCATTTTTATGGTATTTATTCTTACTTTTGTTTGGGGGGGATTTGTTTTCGCCTTAAGCCTTGCCATAAAAAAAGAGAAATCCAAGCTGAGCAAATGACCTATAACGAATTCCTGAAATCTCTTAAAAAAAATCAAGAGTCACCACTGTTTCTATTTATAGGCGTTGAAGATTATTTAATTGAAGACGGTGTGCGTCGCTTGGATGATGCCTGCTTTGGGTCTAATCCCAAAGATTTTGACTACGATATTTTGTATGCCAGCCAGGTAGATGTTGGAAGAATTTTGGATGTTGCAAATGCTTACCCTATGATGTCACCGTGTAGAATGGTCATTGTAAAAGAATTGCAAAAAGTTCCCGCTAAAGGGCTTGAGGCTTTGGCGGCCTATGTCAATAATCCGGCTAAAACTACCAAATTAATTTTGATTGCCGATAAATTGAACCTTCGCAGTAAAGCAGCTTCTACCATAAAATCCAAAAGCTGTTATGTGGAATGCAAACCTTTGTACGAAAATAAAATTCCTGCATGGATTTCGGAATTTGTTAAGGGCAGCGGTTATGAAATTTCATCAGAGGCCAGTCTTTTGCTGCAAGCTTATGTGGGTAACAACTTAAGGGCATTGGTAAATGAAGTAGAAAAAATTACCCTGAATTTGAACAGTAAAAAGAAAATAGAAACGGAAGATGTTCAAAATGTTGTAGGGTTTTCTCGTAAGTTTAGTGTATTTGATTTAAATGATGCTATTGGCGGCAAGAAGTTGGAAAAATCCATAACCATTCTGAATAAAATGCTTGAAAGCGGTGAATCGCACACAGCAATTTTGGCAATGATTACACGACACTTTGTAAATTTGTTGAAAGTGAAAGGTTTAGGTGCACAAAAGAAGAGCAGAAGCGAAATTGCTTCCCTGGCAGGCATTCCGCTATTTTTTGTACAGAAAACAGAAGAGATGGCTCGTAAATTCTCGAATGAAAAGTTTGATGATATTTTTTCGGTGTTATTAACCACTGATTTAAAATTGAAAACAAGCCAGCAATCGCCAGAGATTGCACTGCAAACAATGCTGATAAATATCCTCCAATAAACATTTTTTTGAGGAACTTTTTAGGACAAAGATGGTTGAAAATTTCGAAAACAGTGAAGCTCTAAAGAAGAAAGGAAATAAGCCTTCCGACGAAGACCTTATTGAAAGATTCCAACGCGGCGATGTTTATGCTTTCGATTTAATTGTTAAGCGGTACAAAGAGCAGCTTTTAAATTTTGTTTATCGTTTTATTGGCAATCAGGAAGAAGCAGAAGATATTGTGCAGGAAACTTTTCTTCGAGTCTATCGAAAGCGGCATGCTTATAAACGGATCGCCAAATTTTCTACTTGGATTTATACAATCGCCGGGAATTTGTCACGTACTGAATTGAGAAAGCGTAAACGGCGGAAATTATTTTCGGTAACGGATATGGGGTTTGAAGACAGGGATTATGAAATTTCTGATGAGAATTATAATCCGGAAAATAAAGTTGACGGAGTTATTCAGGAAGAAATAATCCATCATAAAATCAATAATCTTTCCCCTAAATTTAGAGAAGTTATAATTCTTCGCGATGTTCAGGAACTCTCTTATGAAGAGATAAGTAAGATCATAAAAGTTCCGATTGGGACTGTAAAATCAAGAGTAAATCGAGGCCGACTTAAGTTACAAAGCCAATTGAAAGATTTAATGGAAAAGAAGTAGTTTTGTTTAAATTTGCCGAAATTATTGTTACACATACGAAAACTGATTTGAGGTAAAGCCTATGATGGAAACGTTACAACAAGATATTTTTGATCTCATTGATGGTTTATTGCCACTCCAAAAACGTAAAGAAATAAAAAAACTTCTGGAAAATAACCAGGAGGCTGCACAATTTTATCAAAAAATTAAAGATTTGCGCAGTCAGCTCGGTTCTCTTCAAAGTGTTAAAACGTCCCCTGATTTTGACTCTGACTTGCGGGCAAGGATCAGGATGGAAAAAAGGCTCGGTCGAAGTACGCTAATACCGGAATACGTGAGAATACCTTCTTTGGCCTTTGCCGGCGCTGCTGCGGTTATGGCTTTATTTCTGGCGTTTGGCCCCAATTCAGACAATTTTGGCGCCAATACTCAGGCTGAGCTTCCGGCTCTCGAGCAAAACTCACCCAACGTCCAACCAACATTCTATACATTGGACAGAGTTGGTTTGAACAAAGAAGGAGCTACGCAATTGAGCTCTGAAGGCCAGCGACAAGCTGCCTCAAGGCGTGACTCCATTCGTTCTGGTGGGAACTTTGGAGAACATATTCAGGTTGTTGAGTTCTAATATCATTGTGAACCACTGCAAGTTTAAAGTTTTTTTATTCAAACCCAAAATGCAAAAGTTACATTTTATAGTATTGTCTTCTCTCTTGGTTCTTTTTTTTTACCAAAATAGTTTTTCAGGAGAAACTTTAAAGAAGTTTGAACAAGAATTACAAGAGCTTATATTCTCCAATAAAGAATCTATCATAACTGTACGATCAGAATTCTCCCATAAAGTTCCTGTTGAAAAAGAGAATGGTCTTTTCTCGCTATTTAGTAACGAAACCGTACCTGAACTAAAAGAGTTTTCTTTTGTTAATATTGGTACAGGTGTTATTTTTGATAAGTCAGGACATATTATTACGAGAAGTAGCATTGTTTTGGGTTCATTAAAAAACGAGATTGTCTTTGCGAACGGAATGACACTTCAAGCTGAGTTTGTTGGTGATGACCCCGGTACCGGTTTTGCAGTAATAAAAGTTGACCCATCCAAATTGGTAGCCATACAGCCTGCGAAATTTAGCGATTCTACCAATGTAAATGCAGGCAGTTGGAATTTTATCATGGGGAATGCCTTTGGTGTTTATCCTGCTATTGTTATAGGGACGGTAAATGGCGTACGTGAAGATGGAATGATTCAAATTTCGGCAAACCTGAGTCCGGGTAATAATGGTAGCCCGATTATTAATCTCAAAGGTGAAGTCATTGGGCTGGTTGCTGGTCAACTTATGCCCGGTGGTGATATTTCTGGTTGGGGAGGTTTTGGAGCAAGTCAGACTACTATGGTTTACCCATGTAATTGGGTAAGGAAAGTTGCTGAAGATATTATCGCTTATGGCTATGTAAAAAGAGGGTGGCTTGGCGTTGTTGGTTATTATGATGGAGAACAACCCAAAATTGGCCAAATTAAAGCGAACAGTCCTGCCCAAAAAGCAGGTTTAGAAGAAGGCGATATCGTGTTGAAGTTTTCCGGGAGAAAAATTAAAAATATTTCTCATTTTGCAAAAATTGTAGAGAGCACTTCACCTGGTAGACCAGTTAAGTTAGAATTTATGCGTGCTGAGCAAATTTATTCAACGGAGGTTGAGCTTGCCGAGAAACGAAAATTTGAAAATAACTCCTCCGGTTCCGATTCTTTGAAGTCACAAAATATGCAAGCTAAAGCAAATGGATTGAACGATAAGAAAAGTAATTATCAGATTCAGAAAAGAAACCAAATTCTTGCTAAACGAGTCGAATATCTTGAGCAGGAATTGGAGAAAATAAAGCAACAACTCTTCCGATAAATTAATCATATTTGCTATATTGACACTTCTATTTTTCATTCAGGCTTTTTTGTTGACTTTTATTCTTTTATTGTTAAATTAGTTGTTCGTTATTTTGTGACTAGGAGCATTTTTTATGGCTAAAGATACAAGTTTTGCAGCAAAAACTGCAAAAGCTGCCTCTGACAGAGATACAACGAATTGCCCTAAGTGTGGTGAAGCCTATGCAAATGTAAAGTTGATTTCTTCTGTTAGATCAGAGACAAAGAATTCATGGAAATTTTTACAAAACTTTGTATTAGTTTGTAGTTGTAATCAGAAAGAAATATATATTTAATCGTCTGGGGAATTTTCGATGATACTTGCAAAAGTCATCGGTACGGTTTGGGCGACTCAAAAGGATGATGGTTTGGTCGGCACAAAATTGCAGATTGTGCGACCTGTCGAGTTGGATTATAAAGAAAAAACTAACTTTTTTGTAGCGGTAGATGCTGTTGGAGCAGGAGTTGGTGAAATTGTTCTGATTTGTCAGGGAAGCTCAGCTAGGCAGACTGAGTTAACTGAAAATAAGGCGATTGATGCTACAATCATGGCAATCGTCGATAAACTGGATGTGATTGAATGAATTTGGCTAAAGTCGTTGGCACCGTTTGGGCGACTCAAAAATATCAAAGCTTAACAGGTGCTAAAATGCAAATCATTCAACCAGTAGATCATAATAAGGAAGTTACAGGATCAGAAATAGTTGCAGTAGATACAGTTGGTGCGGGGCCCGGAGAGATGGTATATTTTGTTACCGCAAAGGAAGCAATTATTCCTTACCCAATAAATCTAACGCCAATCGATGCCTCTATTGTTGGCATTGTTGATAGAATAGATATTTTTTAAGTATAGATTTAATTGTTGTTTGATAAAATAGTTCTCGCAACTCAGAATTACGATAAAGTTTTGGAAATCCAAAAGCTTTTAGCTAATTTGGACATTGAAATTGCGACACTCGACCAATTTCCAGGCGTGCCGGAAGTCGTTGAAGATAGAGATACTCTCGAAGGCAACGCCCAAAAGAAGGCTGAAGTCATTGCTGAGTTTACAGGGTTGCCTGCAGTTGCTGATGATACAGGTCTTGAGGTTGATTTTTTGAATGGCGCACCAGGCGTTTATTCATCCCGGTACTCGGGGGATCAAGCGACTTACTCTGACAATGTGAAAAAGCTACTCTCAGAACTGGAAGGGGTACCTTGGGAAAAGAGAACGGCGAAATTCAGAACAGTAATAGCCTTTTGTCTGAAAGGACATACAGAATTTACTGAAGGTTTTTGTGCAGGAATTATTGCTGAAACACCAAAAGGTGAGAGAGGGTTTGGGTATGACCCGGTTTTTTATGTACCCGAGTTTAGCTCAACTTTCGCTGAAATGGATTTAGAGTTAAAAAATAAAATTAGTCATCGTGGTAAAGCATTTTTGAATTTTAAGAGAATTTTAGAACAGAAACAAAAATAGATTTTTCGGGGCGTGGCGCAGTCCGGTAGCGCATCGGTTTTGGGAACCGAGGGCCGTAGGTTCGAATCCTATCGCCCCGACCAAGAGAGCCTGTTACTTCATAGTAGCAGGCTTTTTTGTTGCAAAAACTTAACCTGACGTTCCTATTGTATTTTCATGGATTTTGTTTATATTCAGTAATCTTTTATATTGATAGGTATGAATGAACCAATTGACTTAGGTTGATTTTGCATTGAATACAATTGAAGCTTCCGAAAAAGTGCGTGACCTGCACGAAAAGCTAAATCATCACAATTATAGATATTATGTTCTGGACGATCCTGAGGTTTCCGATACCGAGTATGACCATTTGTTGCGGGAATTACAGAATTTTGAAGATAAGTTCCCTGAATTAAAAACACCTGACTCTCCAACACAACGCATTGGTGCCGCCCCATTGGAGGCTTTCCAAAGTGTTAGCCATGCTGTGCCCATGCTCAGCCTGGATAATGCCTTCGGTTTTGTGGAGTTAAGAGAATTCGATGAACGCGTCAAGAGATTACTGGAAATCACTGGTGATATTGAGTATGTGGTCGAACCAAAAATTGATGGCGTGGCTGTTGAGTTGGTTTATGAAAATGGTATCTTTATTCAAGGCTCAACAAGAGGCGACGGTTTTGTCGGTGAGGAAGTCACTCAGAATTTAAAAACAATTCGGGCAATTCCGATGCGACTATTTTCAGAAAATCCACCGCAGCGGCTTGATGTTCGCGGGGAAGTTTATTACACGCGAGACGGCTTCATCAAACTAAACAAAGAGCGTGAGGCCAAAGGTGAACCAACTTACGCGAATCCCCGCAATACAGCGGCAGGATCCTTGCGGCAATTAGATTCAAAAATTACAGCACGGCGACCACTACATATTTTTATTCATAGTTTCGGACAAGCCATCGGTCAACAATTTACCGCTCATTCATCCGCCCTTGAAATCTTTAAAAGGTGGGGGTTCTCGGTAAATCCGCATATCCAAGCCTGCCAAGGTATTGAAAGTGCGATAAGTCATTGTGAAAAAATAATTTCCCTGCGTGATCAGCTTGAGTATGAAATTGATGGCGCAGTGGTGAAAATAGATAGTCATGTTTTGCAAGCGCAGGCTGGAACCAGATCGCGCAGCCCACGCTGGGCGGTTGCTTTAAAGTTTGAGGCAAAGCAAGCCACTACAAAAATTAACGATATTATAGTGCAAGTTGGTAGAACGGGAGCCATTACACCGGTTGCAGATATGGAGCCTGTCAAAATTGATGGCGTGGAAATTAGCCGTGCTACGCTGCACAACCAGGATGAAATCGATCGTAAAGATGTCCGGGTTGGCGATTGGGTGGTCATTCAGCGTGCTGGAGATGTGATTCCTGAAGTTGTGAAAGTGATTCTTTCCA
This sequence comes from Candidatus Zhuqueibacterota bacterium, assembly GCA_029262035.1. Classification (GTDB taxonomy): domain Bacteria; phylum Zhuqueibacterota; class Zhuqueibacteria; order Oceanimicrobiales; family Oceanimicrobiaceae; genus JAJDAE01. The sequence continues at coordinate 22,268 of JAJDAE010000178.1, read as the reverse complement.
AGCGGCTGAAAGGAACTGTTAAATTCACACTGCCTACAATCTGTCCGGAGTGCGGCGCGCATGTAGTTAGGATTGAAGGAGAGGCGGTGCACCGCTGCCAGAATCTCTCTTGCCCTGCGCAGCTTAAAGAAGGTATTCGTTATTTTGCTGCAAAGAGGGCGTTGGACATTGAAGGACTGGGCACTAAGTTGGTTGATCAATTGGTAGAAACAGGTTTGGTTAAAAATGTTGCCGATTTTTTCAGCCTTACAAAAGAGCAGCTTGCCGGCTTGGATCGCATGGCAGATAAGTCTGCACAAAATATTATCGACTCAATTGAAAAAAGCAAGCAAGTTGATTTATCCAGATTACTTTATGCATTCGGTATGCGCCATGTTGGGGAACATGTTGCACGAGTTCTGGCACAACAGTTTAGAACCGTTGAAAATCTGAAACAAGCAACAGTAGAGGATTTGCAAAATACACATGAAATCGGGCCACAAGTCGCGGAGAGTGTCCATGCCTTTTTTCATGAAGAAGAAAATTTACAAACGATTGAACGACTCATTAAGTTTGGCGTTAAAATAAAAGAGATTGAGGGTGTACTTGACACTCGGTTCGATGGAAAAATTTTTGTTTTTACCGGAAGTTTACAGCTTTTTACTCGCGATGAGGCAGAGAAGATTGTGCAAAACTGGGGAGGAAGGGCGACTTCTTCTGTAAGTAAAAAAACTGATTATGTGGTAATTGGTGAGAACGCTGGGTCGAAAGCTGCCAAGGCACGCGAGTTAGGTATAACGATTTTAACCGAAAAAGAATTTAAAGAATTATTAGAGCAATGAGCAAGTAAAGGAGGAAGTTATGTCAAATGGTAATGATGGATCAGATTTTATAAAGGGTGTGATATTTGGTGGTTTGGTTGGCGGTGTTATTGCATTGCTTTATGCCCCGAAATCTGGTAAAGAAATGCGTGATGAAATTAAACAACGCTCACTTGAATTGATGGATGAAGCTGAGTCCGGTCTTGAATTTGCACAAAAGAGGGCTGAAGAAATTTTGGCGGATGCAACTCAGCAAATTGATGAATTGCGCAAAGAGGCAGAAAAGGCAGCCGGAGATATAAAAGGCGATGCACTTAAGAAATACGAAAAAAGCAAAAAGTCCCTGGACAATGAAAAGAGCCGTGTAAAAGATGCGCTCGAAGCAGGGATGGCCGCATACAAAGAAGAGAAGCAGTCCAAAAAGAAAAAATCTTAATCATTTAATAAGAAAAACATGGCATGGAACCTTCACTCAGTTTGACAATTATTGCCGTTCTTCTTTCCGTAATTACACTTTTTCTTGTTGGTGCGTTAATAAAAGTGATCCAAATGTTGTCGGAAGCGCGCAAGCTCGCTGAGCTTAGCCGGATGCACTTGGTGCCTTTATCGCACGATCTTTCACAGCTGATTAATGATGTTAGAGCCATAATTAAATCTGTTGAGGATCAGGTGGGAAAAATGGGGGAAGGTGTTACAGCAGTTAGAGATACCGCCATCAATTTAAGAGATTTTGAGGCGAATATGCAGGAACGTATAGAACGACCTCTGATAGAAGTTGCCGCGATACTTTCGGCTTTGTTAAAAGGCGGTCAGGTATTTTGGCGCAAATTCAACAAACGTTAATTTAAGTTAACGAAAACAGGGAGTGTTGGAATGAGATTTGGCAAAGGAGCCAATAATACAAAAGAGTTTTCTATCGCTTTCATTTTGTTTGTGATCGCGCTTCATTTTATTGGTTCTATATTTCTAGTTAGTGCGAATGGCGGAGGTGCAATCGATTTAACAATGCCGGTTCTGCTCGATATTTTTGCGACCTATATCGCCGTTTTCATTGCTGTTTATTGTTTCCGCGAATATTATTTAAACCGTTTGCCAGAGTTTAATATCTGGGGTATAGGTTCGCTTGTTTTCTTCGTATTGTTTGGGTTAAAAATTCTTTCATCTCCTGATATACTTTTAATTTCAAATTTAGAAGCAAAGTCTTCGCTTTTAGATTTAGTTGCCAGACTGTTTTTCGGCAGTTTTCTCTTTTTAGGTTTTGTGAAGTTTAAACAATTCTTTTTAAATCGAATGTTGCTTTGGTCCGGCTCAGCTCTACTGCTCACTGCGGCAATTGCGTTTATTTTTAATTTTAATCTGCCTTCTCTTGAAAATATTTCTTCATTGAAGTTGTCGAATTTGGGCGTTGCTCTGGTTTATTTTGCTTCAGTCGGTTTTTTGCTCACCACTAAAAAAGGTTTTGAATTACAAAATTATTTTTGGCTTGCAATAGCTGCTATTTTAGGCGGGTTTTCGGGTGTATATTTCTTTTTGGCAGAAAACGCGAATACCTTGTATTTATCTGTTGCTCATTTTTTGAAACCTGCATTTTTGTCTTTTGTTCTGGTTGGTTTGGCAAGCTACAAAAACCGTGTTTTACGTTTCGATCGTAATCTGGCTCAATCTCTTGAGGAAGGCACATACCGCGTTAACTACAATCTCAATGCCGTCCGTGACATCGTTGAAAATTTACCTGAGGGCGTTTTTGTGGCTGATTTGTACGGTACCGTTAAATTTGCAAACCTCGCCTTATCAAGGTTGTTAAACTACGACAAGGCAGATCTCCTGGGCCTGCACATGTCTATTTTCTTCGAACCGCAAAGCTATGAAAAATTTACTAACTATTCAGCAAAGACTCAGGAGAAATCTCACTTTTGCAAAGAACTGGAGTTGGTAACAAAAGATAACCAGAAAATTCCCGTTTTGTTAAAAGTACAGCCTTTGAAAAATTCAAAGTCGCAGCCAGCGGGGAATCAATTTTTTGTATCGGGGATTGCTGACAGGCAAAAAATTGAGCAGGAATGGCAATCTGTTTTTAATGAAAAAAATCAGAGCTTGCGTGTTTTTCAACAGTGCGTCGAGTATGCCAATGAGGGCATCATGATAACCAGCACTGCGGGAAAGATCAATTATGCAAATCGTTCTTTTGAGAAAATGTCAGGTTACCTGAAATCGGAATTAATTGGCAAAGACGCCACTATTTTTGTTCATGATGACGAAAGCAAGTATACCCATGAAAAGATATGGGATTTTGTAAAAGAGAATAGAATTTGGAAAGGTGAACTACCAATTAAACGTAAAGACATCAGTGTTTTTTTTAGCGAAACATCAGTCATTCCAATCGAAGAAAAAAGCGGAGTAAAGTCAAGATGTCTGTGGATTCAGAGGGATGTCACTGAGCGAAAGACCTTGGAAGGTAGCCTGAAAGATTATGCCGAGAAGTTAACGACTCAGACAAACCAGCTTGAGTCCACAAAGGCTTACTACGAGTCGCTAATTTCAGGCATGTCTGATATTTTGCTGGTTGTAGATAATGACAGCCAATGCACCTTTATTAATGAGTATGGCCGCCAACAATTGGGTTTCCGTGCAGCCGATTTGACTAAAAAGCGTTTACCTGTATTTTTCAATGATTTAAGGAAATTGGAAAAAAATTATGGCGCGGCCATTCAAGTACAAATCAAAGATTTTGAGTCAACTATTCAGCCTAGAAAGGGCGATCCGATTTTGTGCAGTTGGTATGCACGACCTTTGTTCGATCGCTTTAATCGCCGAGTCGGTGCGATGGCGGTAGGCCGTGACATAACCGAATACAAAAAAATGCAGGATGAGCTTCAGGGCTATGCCAAAAATCTCGAGGGAAATGTTGAAGAGCGAACTGTGCAACTGGAGCAGCGTGTTATCCAAATGGCTAAGCTGCTTGAAATCGGCGAAGAAATTCGCCTAAATGTGGATGTTGATGTTCTCCTCAACAAAATATGTGAGTCGATTTTATTGTTAGGTTGGGGCAAGGCGGTTATTTCTCTGCGCAATTCTGTAGCTGGTACTTCCCGGCCTGTGGCAACCGCAGGTTTGGATGCCAAAGAAGTTGAGCAAGTGATGACATGGGGCGAGATTCCGTTTGAACATACGAATAAATATTTTAAAGAACGGTTTAGAATTAGCCACTCTTATTTTATTCCAAAAGAAGAAGAACTCGTGACAGAAGAAACTCAGTTTTCGATATATACTGAGTTTGATGAGAGATTAAAAGAACAATGGCAATCTTTGGATGCCTTGCTGGTGCCGATAAGGACGAAAGATAGAATTCTCGGTGTAATTACAGTCGATAATCCTGCCGATAAAAGGCGTCCCGATTTAGATAGAATCCGCGAGTTAGAAATTTTTTCTGATAAAGCTGCCTTGGCAATTGAGAATAGCAGGATGTACCTGGCTCAAAAGGAGAGTGAAAAACAGTCTAAGTTCCTGGCCGAGATCGGCAAAATATTTCATTCTACTTTGAAAATGCAGGATGTTTTGGACGCAGTTACTCAAATGGGTGGAACCGCCATTGGTGAGTTCTGCAGCTTACTTTTGTTGGATGAAAAGAGTAATGCCTTGTTGCCAGATTCATCCTACCACAATACGCCGCATATCGTTGATTTATTTGTAAAGGGGACTGAGGAATTCCCATGTCGCCCCGGGGTTGGTATCGTTGGTTCGTGCGTTACTACCGGCAAGGCAAGCTTACATTCAGCCCCTTTTGCCGAAGATGTCTTTGGCTCTGAGAAAACCATTTTTTCTCATCTGGATGAGTACAATCCCATTTCATCAATTATGATTGTCCCGTTAAATGTCCGCCGCAAAACTATCGGGGTTATGATCTATCTTCTTTTTGAAACCCGCAGAAAATATAAAAAAGATGATCTGAAATTAGCTCAGGAATTGGCTGACCGGGCAGCGCTCGCTATAGAAAATGCCAAGCTTTTTAAAGAGGCGAGTAAAAAGGCTGAGGAGCTTGAAACTGTAAATAAGTTGAAGTCGGAATTTCTTGCCAGTGTTTCTCACGAATTAAGAACCCCTCTTAATGCAATTATTACACTTTCGGAAATAATGGTTGAGAACTTCAAAGAAAAAGATTTTCTTGAAGAGTTGAAGCAGATTCAGATCATTCAGCGCAGTGGCCGGAATCTTTTGAATTTGATAAATGATATTCTGGATCTCTCGAAAATCGAAGCTGGAAAAGTTGATCCGGTTTATTCGGTGATTCCTATTCAAGCTCTGGTGGCTGAAAGCATAGAACATGTTCGGCCACTTTGTAATGATAAAGGGCTGACCTTGGAGTATGAATTCGCCAAAAATGTCCCCAATACAATTTACTGTGACCAAAATTTGCTGAGCAAGGCTTTAAATAATATTTTAAGCAACGCCATCAAATTCACCCGGGCAGGGAAAGTTACAGTGGATATGCGCATTGAAGATAAAAAGAAAATACGGATTGATGTTTGCGATACAGGAATCGGTATTCCGGCTGACCGCCTGGAAGAAATCTTCCGCGAATTTCAGCAAGTTGATAATACTGACGCCAGGGCTTATAGTGGAACCGGGTTGGGTTTGGCCATTACTAAACGGGTTCTTGGAATAATCGAGGGCGAAGTTTTGGTGAAGAGCCAACTCGGTAAAGGTTCAACTTTTTCAATTATAATTCCAATAAAATCAAAAAATGATTTCAAAGAAGCAGAAAAAAATGGTAAAGAAACTCAGTTAACTTCGGTGCAGACATTCAAGCACAACTTTGAGCTAGAGGACGACAGAGAGAAATTACAGGAAAATAAAAAAACTATCCTGATCATTGATGACGAAAATGATTCGCTTTATATCATGTCCCATTATTTACGCGAAAATAATTATCAGATTATTTTTCCACAGGAAGCAGAGTCTATATTAGATTTAATTGAGGAATACAAACCATTCGCGGTAACATTGGATATTATAATGCCAAATCAAAGTGGATGGGAAATTCTACAAGGAATCAAAAATACACCGGAAATTCGTGAAACGCCTGTTATTATGACTTCGATTTTATCGGAAAGGGGGAGGGCGCTTGAGATGGGTGCGGCAGAATATTTCGTGAAGCCGTTTGATCCTCAAGGCTTACTGGATTTCCTTGCAAAACTCGCAGAGAAAGATAATAAAAAATCAGGTTTGCTTGATTTATCCAGATTCTTGAATTTACGAAAAAAAACTTCCAGGCTTGATGCGTTTAAAGCGATGGAAAATATGAATGGCGGTGCAAGCATCCTCGTTGTCGATGATGATGACGACTCACGTTATGCCTTGGGACTGATGCTTCAGGATAGCGGCTACAAGTTGCATTTTGCCCGTGATGGCAGAGAAGGTCTGAGGCTGGCAGAAACTGTCGGACCGGAATTAATCTTAATGGATATGATGATGCCGGGAATGGATGGTTACGAGGCAACCAGAACGCTAAAAGCTCAGGACAAATTTAAAGATATCCCGGTTATTGCTGTTACTGCTAAAGCAATGAAAGGTGACCGGGAAAAAACCATTGAGTCTGGTTGCGACGACTATGTTGCCAAGCCTTTTGACGGAGAAGAAATTCAGCGAGTTATTATTAAGTGGTTGGCTGTAAATAAAGTTAACTGATCTGATTATTGTAAAATATGTAGATTGACTCTTCCTCCTTTTTTTTAATGTGTTAAAAAAAGTCACCTGTTTCAATTTGATACAAAAAAATCTTTACCCAACTAACAATTTCTGGCGGGTTTTCTCATTTGTCCTGAAAGTATGTAAATTTTCAGGCTGAAGTATGAAAAAGATACTAGTGAAATAATTAGTCTGCTGGCACAGTTTTAGCATTCTCTCTTTTTGAATTGGCTCAACTCATCTAAGCACTACTTCATTAAATATTTATTATTCACCAAATTTTTGGATGTAAATTCTACATAAGATACATGATTTATAAGTGTGAAGGCTTTTAGCTTAAATACTTGTGTTTTAATGATTTGGTTGAAATTCTTAAATTGATTTCGCTTTTGGTCATTCGTTTGCGATATACATCATGAATTTGCTACAGAATTCGAAGATGGAAGCTTAATAATTGTCTTGTAAAGGAGGCTAAGATGGATGGGAAATCAATAAATTCTTTTTTGAACAGGATAAAAATTTTTTCTTTACTTGCTCTGATTTTTGTTTTTTGTAACGGCAACGCAATGCCGGGTGGTAAGCCCATTATGAAAAATGTAACCAGTTCTAAAAATATTATGGAACTAAACCCACGGTTCGTCGGCGACGGCAGTAATATTGTTTTTTTAGAATATCAGAATACAACTGACAAGATCACCCAATGGGACTATAAACTTGTGATGTGTGATCGTAATGGACATAATTTTAATTATTTAACGGAAACAGGTGTCATCGATTACGAGATGATGCCGGGTGGCTTAGAAATTCAGTACCTTTTCAGTGAAGGAAAGTTTGCAAATGAAGCATTTGATGAGTATACTTTTTACAATCAAGTTGATAAATGGGAATTGCGTCAGCTTGACTTAAAAACAAATATCAGTAAGGTGGTTGAAAAATCTAATGGAAGGCTCTTGGCCGAGGGATACAAATTATTAGGTGGAAATGGATTGCCTGATTATTATAAAGGGCGCTACACCACGCAATCCCCGGATGGCAAGAGAGTCGTTTTTATTCAAATTGAAGACCCATTCGTTAAATTTTATGAAATTGTTAAGGGTGATAAAAAGTTGATTTATTCCTCAGATCTTTACAGAACCTACGGTCACATTCCATGGATCCCGCAGGTAGTTTGGCGAAGTGAGGATGATTTTATCACGCTTGATTACCGGGAAACGGAAGCTGGTTTATTTAGAATTGTGAGCATAGATTTAGCGCAAAATATAACAAGCATTATTTATGAAGATGAAAATATAAATGCCTTTCCCAAAATGAACCTGGATGATTTTGCAACAATGTTATATTTTTCAAAAAATGGCGAAGCCGATATTTCAGAGTTATGGCAAATTAGTTTAGATGAAAGGGATGCAAAATTAATTTTTACTCACAGCTCACAAATCGGTACGGTGTTTTCTTCGATGGATGGTACCAGTATTGTTTTTTCACAACTTGATAAAAATGATTTTGATATAGTTCGACTGGACTTTGGCAGCAACAAAATCCAAAGGTTAACAGCAAATTAATTACGAGGATATAGAGCGATTTTTGAGAAAGAGTTGAATGCAGCGCAGAAGTTGAGTGTCGAAGCCGGGCAAATTATTTTAAAACATTATAGTCAGGATATTTCAGTTACTTTAAAAAAACAGAATGAACCCGTAACAGAGGCCGATAAGGAGTCGAACCTGTATATCACCGAAAAATTGCAGAAGCTCTTTCCTGAAGATGGCATCCTTGCAGAAGAATCAAAAGATAATCGGGAACGCCGCAATAAAAGTCGCGTTTGGATAGTTGATCCAATGGATGGTACTAAAGAATTTATCGATAAGAATGGCCAGTTTGCTGTGATGATTGGCCTGGCTCAAGACGGTCTTCCGGTAATGGGGGTTGTCTATCAGCCGGTTACAAAAAAGATGTTTTATGCCACAAAGGGCGGCGGCGCTTTTCTAAAACAAAATGATGAAGTCAATAAATTGATCGTATCAAAAGTCAACGAAGCAAGTCAAATGCGGTTGGTCGTCAGCCGTTCGCATCGTTCCAAACTATTGGATGAAATAAAAAATGAGCTACGAATCGAGAAGGATATAGCTACCGGCAGCGTTGGATTAAAAGTCGGTTTGCTTGTAGAAAATAAATCAGATTTGTATATTCATCCCAATTCGAAAACAAAGGAATGGGATACTTGTGCGCCTCAAATAATTTTAGAAGAGGCTGGCGGACGAATGACGGACTGCTGGGGAAGCCCGATGTTATATAATAAAGAAAATGTGTTCAACGATAAAGGTTATGTTGCTTCAAATAACCAATGCCATCCGGAAATAGTAGAGAGAATTGAGCCGTTTTTGGCTCAAATGGATTAGCCCAATCTTAACATTTCTATTTAATTTAAAACGAATTGTATGAACTTTTATATTCTTGCTGGTGGCAAAAGCCGGAGAATGGGGAAGAATAAAGCTCTTCTTGAATTGGAAGGCAAAACCATCATCGAAAGAGTTATATCCTCTATCCCTGCTGATGAAAATACCATAAAAATCATTACAAATTCATTCGAAGATTATGAGAGCCTCGGATTGGATATGATTGAAGACCGGTTTAAGGGCGTTGGTCCGCTGGCAGGGATTCATGCTGGTTTGCTCGATGCGAGCTCCAAGTTTAGTTTTTTTCTCGCTTGTGATTTGCCGTTTTTGTCGGAAAGTGTTATTCGGAAGATTATCCAGGAGCATCGAGGCCAGGAAGTTTTCGGTGCCAAATCAGCTTTTGGTTGGGAACCATTATGCGCAATTTACGCCAAAACATGTCTTCCAAAGATTGAAGAACAAATTACAAAAGCAAATTATAGTTTAAATGCACTTCTCGACTTTACTGAATATGGCGTTGTTGATTTAAGTACAGGAAATACTTTGTTCAACCTGAACACCAATGAAGACTGGTTAAAACTGAAAGAAAAGGGTCTGTAATTACTTATAATTTCTCTTTACTTTTCGAGGCAATTTCTTTAAATTCATTTGCTGTATTTCATCCTTTTCGACCTTAATTTAAAAATGTATAAAGGAAGATTATGTCTAGTGGTCAGCATAGTTGGCTATCTCGCGCTTTATGGCCGGTCACCCATGTTATTGTCACTCATATTTTTGTGTTTCTTTGTTATGTCGTATTGACATTTTTCAACCGTAGAATTATTCTTGGTAAGAAAAACGTACCTCAGGAGAAAAATACCCTGCTCCTTTCCAACCACCAAAGTATGATTGATAGCTTTCTTGTTGGTATGTGTGCCTTTTACCCCAAAGTATTAATCAAGCCTTTTTTGCTGCCCTGGAATCCGGCTGCGGAGGAGAATTTTTTTAGGAATCCTATCTTCGGCTGGTTTTCCTACAATTGGAAATGCGTGCCCATTAAAAAAGGAAGAAAAGACGTTGGCGCCATTTTTAGAATGGCAGATTGTTTAAAGACCGGCCCCATGACATTATTCCCGGAAGGTACAAGAACCCGGGACGGCAGTATTGGAAAGTTTCGGGGTGGCGCTGGGTTATTAATTTTGGAAATGCAGCCGCACGTCATTCCGGTTTGCATAGATGGCATGAATGAAGTATTGCCTATAAAAGCAAGATTCCCGCGACTTTTTAAGAAGATATATGTTTATTATGGAAAACCCATCGATCTTTCCAGTTACTACGCCGCAGCTAAAACCCCTGAGGCAGCCAGAGAAGTTATGGAGAAAATAAGAGAACAAATTCGCATTATGCGTTCTGAGCTTCAAGATCTCAGGAGCAATTCAAAAGAGCTTTCCGAGAAGACGTTTTTTGAAAGTAAGAAAGCTTAGTTTAAACAATCATTCCCTCAATTTTCCCTTTCCATTAATCCACTATATTTTTATATTCCTCTATATTTCTGGAAGAAAACTCTAAGTAAATACGTTATAGGAATTATGAAGAAATATGCAAGCCGAGGTATTTTATATTCTTGTATTAGTGGAGCCGGTTTGCTATACGAAATTATCTTTTTATCTCCGCCCAGAATGTTCTTAATTGTTATGTATAGCATTGTTTTTTTCGTTGGTTTAATTTTAATTTTTGTTGTAAGGGAAAATGAAACGTTTTTATAAAAAGTCGAAGATCCTCGCTAGGAGTTTTATACTCGTCTCTCTGGTTTTTTTATTTGTCTGTTTAATTTTTCAAAATGCCCAATTGGTTTCCGGTAGTGCATACACCGGCAAGTCGCCATTTGTATTGAGTGAATCTGCTAACGGACTAACTTTGCAGTTAACGCCTGAAAACTGGACTCAAACAAAAGTCGCATTCGAAGGCAAGGAATTTACCGAGTTTGAATTTAAAAATAGTTCAAAGTCCGATAATCCTGGTCTGCCTCAGGTGCCATTTCATTCATTTGTTGTTGGGGTACCCATTGGCGCAAACGTAAGTTATAGAATTGTTGATTCTGAGTTTGAAGATTTCACAAATGTAGAACTCCTTCCTTTTCCGGAATATACTTCGGTTGAGGGTACGCTGACGCCCCGGTACATTCAAGACGAAAATACCTACAACAATTTAGGCATTTTCCCTGCCGAACGTGTTCAGATTGGTAAAAAGTCATTTTTTAGAGATCAGCAAATTGTCAATATTTCCGTTGCTTCTGCTCAATATTTTCCCAAAACTAAAATATTTAGAAAATTCAAAAAAATTGTTTTGCAGCTTAATTTTATCGGCAGCAGAGTAGCTCAGGTTTCGCCCAAAAAATCAGGACGATCTGAGGAGCATTTGTACGAAAGTGTTTTGCTCAATTATAATCAAGCCCGCACCTGGCGCAAGCCTTACAAAACACCCGATGTTTCATTAAGCAAATTTTCACCAACTCAAAGCGGGACTTACTACAAGTTTAATATAACTGAAGAAGGTATTTACAGAATCACCGGTGATTTTTTGCGGTCAAATATTAATAATCTCGATTTGAATTCTATCAACCCTGCAAAAATTCAGATTTTTAATAATGGCGGTAAGGAGTTGCCGCGTGATATCAATATTGCCCGCCCTGATGGTCTCGTAGAAAATGCCATCGTAGTAAATGATGGCGGCGATGGTAATTTTGATGGAAATGACACGATCCTTTTTTATGGACGTGGAGTTGAGGGTTGGGAGTTTAACGCCTCCAGCGGTAAATTTGAGCACTACATCAACCATTATGGTTTTAATAATGTTTACTGGCTTAAGCTGGACGGCGCTCAGGACGGTAAACGCATGCAGACGGCTCAATCTGATCAACTTGCAAGCCAGGTTGTTGATAGTTATGCCGGGATGGTTTTTGTAGAAGAAGAAAGAAGTAATCCCGTTCGCTCAGGTATTAATTGGTTTGGCCGCGATTTTGCGGTGGATGAATTTAGTCGATCGAATTCCTGGACTCTGAATTTACCCAATGCGATTACAAGTGAAGTCACCCATTTTAATTTTCGTTTTGCCGCTTTAAATACCGGACGCCATACCTTTAATATTCGGATGAATAATAACCAAATCGGCACCAAAACATTCAATGGTTTGTCGCTTGCTTTTGGGCAGTATTTGCAGGTTGTAACATCGGTTGAGAATTACCAGCAATCGAATGTTGTAAATCCGGGCGATAATACCCTGCGTTTGGACTACTCACATAGCTCAACAACCGGGCGAGCATTTCTGGATTGGGTGGACATCCTCTACTCCGCCCGAATGATAGCGGATGAAAACCAATTGATTTTTACGGTCGAACCGGCTTCGGGTGTTCAGACCTACCGCGCAAGTAACTTTAGCGGCTCAGAAATTAAAATGTTCGACGTATCTGATTTCGAAAATATAAAAATCTTCGAAGGCTTTTCATATGCAAACGGCAATGTAACTTTTGCCGATTCTCAGCTCCCGAACGCCCCGAAACGATATGCAATATTGAACCCTTCACGATACTTGGGGCTCGAAGATCTTGAGCGTGTTGAATTTAGAAATCTTCGGGATCCTCAGTTTAGTTTAAATCCAAACCCGATGTCAGACAATAGTTTTATAATTATTACTCACAATGATTTTCGGGCGGAAGCGGAACGTTTGGAAAGTTTGAGGGAAAATGCGAACCCCGCCGACCAACTTCAGACTGAGGTTGTGTTGATCTCTGATATCTATAATAATTTTTCCAGTGGTCTGACGGATGTTACGGCGATTCGGGATTTTTTGAAATATGCTTATGATAATTGGACGCCGCGACCTCTTTATGTGCTACTGCTTGGCGATGGCGATTATGATTACAAAAATATCATCAGCAAGGAAGATTTGAATTGGATACCATCTTTTCAAACAGATGCTCTTGAAACAAGTTCTGTAATTAAAGAATTGGTGAGCCGGGCCAATGATAGCTGGTACACATATGTTTCGCCAGACAATGATGGGAGTACTCCGAGAATGGATTTGGCGATTGGTCGAATAACCGCTCAAACCATTGCTGATGCCAAAAATGTCGTTGATAAAATAATAGCTTATGAGACCCAGGCAACTTTTGGGCAGTGGCGAAATAAAGTAACGATTATTGGCGATGATGAATTAGTCAGCAACGGTAATCCTGGTGGTGGCGATGATATACACATTCGACAGGCAGAGGTTATCGCTGAGCAATATATTCCAAAGCATTTTAATTTAAAAAAGATTTATCTTTCGGAGTATCCAAAAGTAAGAAGTGAGGCCTCGGGTGGTGTTTTGAAACCCGCTGCAAAGGAAGATTTGATACAGACTATAAATAAAGGCTCCCTCATTGTTAACTTTATTGGACATGGCAATCCTCAATTGTGGACGCATGAGCAGATATTCACTATAGCTGATAATTCAAGAATCCAAAATCAGGACAAGCTAATGTTTTTTGTTGCAGCTACTTGTGACTGGGCGCTTTTTGACCGACCTGACCGTCAAAGCCAGGCAGAAGAATTATTATTGGCAGAAAAAAGAGGAGCTGTTGCAATCCTGTCATCAGCCCGACTTGTTTTTGCGTCTCAAAATTTTTCATTCAGTAAGAAATTTTATAGTTATTTATTCCCGGATGAAACCACATCAAATCGAATTGGTGATGCATTTTTGTTGGCTCGAATTGATATTTCGTCCCAGGTAAATGATGAGAAATATCACATCTTTGGAGATCCCACGCTGAGATTAGCCAATCCGGAAAAACAGGGAGTTATTACCAAGATGAATCCCGATTCTATTTTGGCTTTAGCTGCAATCGAAATAGAGGGTGAGGTTTTACAGAATGGCGCCCTTGATGGAAATTTTAATGGATCAGCTTTTGTCAATGTGTTTGATTCAAAAAAAACGATTGCCAATTTAACTGAAAATGGTGGTATTCAAAACTATTTGCTTCCCGGAAATTCGATATACCGCGGCTCCGTACCTGTTCAAAGCGGCCGGTTTAAATCGAAATTTATAGTGCCCAAAGACATTTCTTACGGCGGTGGTTCGGCCACTGCCAGTGTTTATTTTTGGAATGATGAAACGGATGGTGCGGGCTCTTTAAACAATATTCGTGTGAGTAGCTCAACATCCGAACTCACAGATGAAGCCGGACCTGAAATTCAAATTTATTTTAAGGAGCATCAAAATTTCACAACAGGTGATATTGTCGATGAAAATATAACAATGGTCATCGAACTTGCCGATACTGTTAGCGGAATTAATATCGCAGGTGAAATCGGCCATCAACTAACCTTGTCTATCGACCCTGATGATGAAACCTGCTTATCGCAATTAAACCGGTTTAATGGTGTGAGTAATATTGATTTAACAGCCATTTTTGACTTTAATGAAGGTGACCATTTACGTGGTAAAATTGAAATTCCGCTTCAATTTCCGTCGGAAGTCGAAGTTGGCGGTAATACAATAGCCTGTGCGGATTTTGATGATGAACAGCGCCATACCCTGGTTGTGAAAGCATGGGATAATGCCAATAACTCGTCAACTGCATCCGTTGAAGTATCGGTCGTTCATGAAGCGGGATTGGTGATAAAAGACGTTTTGAATTATCCGAATCCGCTTGAAGATGAAACGACGTTTACTTTTTTTGTAAACCGTGATGCAGAGGTTGAAGTGAAAATATATACGGTGGCAGGGCAATTAATAAAAAAATTGGAATATCCATTTGCCAGGAACGGGTTTAATATGATTGAGTGGGATGGCCGGGATGAACAAGGTGATACACCTGCAAATGGCGTCTATTTGTATAAAATAATTGCAAAGGCTGTTGGTACATCCGAGTCCATTCAAAAAGAGAAATTAGGTAGATTAGCTATCATAAGATAATTTTAAATTTTAATAGGTTACGTTATGAAAATAAATAAAACTGTACTTTCCCTTCTCGCTATTCTTGTATTAATTGCATTTTCATTTCAAGTGCCCAGATTAATTGGAAATGAAACCATCGATAAAAGTGATGATGGTATTCAGTGGCGCACGTTTGAGCAGGGTTTAGCACAAGCAAAAAAAGAAAAGAAGGTTCTCGTAGTTGATTTTTATACAGATTGGTGCCATTGGTGCAAAGTAATGGATAAGGAGACTTACGGGAATTCAAAAGTTATAGATTATGCCACAAAAACCGTCGTGATGTCAAAATTGAATGCAGAAACGACGGAGCGATTTGATTATAATGGAAGCTCCTACGAAGGGCGGGAATTGACCAGAATGTTTGGCGTCACGGGTTTTCCGGCTACTGTATTTTTTACTCAGGCGGGGGAGCCAATTACAGTTGTTCCCGGTTACATCCCAGCCGATAGATTTAATTCGATTTTAAAGTTTATTGCTGAAGGCTGGTATGATAAAATAAAGTTTGAAGAATTTGAAAAACAAGAAGCCAATAAAAGTTGAGATTTATTCAAAACCAGATTGCCATCTTTGTGATGTTGCTAAATCGGTTATTTTAAAAGTAAAAGAAGATTGCGTTTTTGAATTACAAGTACATGATATCGAAACGAACCCGGAATGGTTCGAGGCGTTCAAAGAACAAATACCGGTAGTTTTTATAGATAGCCGCAAAGCTTTCAAGTATCGGGTCGATGAAAATAGTTTTCGAAAAAGAATAGCCGGTTGTCTTAAATAATAATTTTGCTCCGTTTCCAATTTTTCCCCGAAAAACTATCTCCTGTTATTGATTTACACAGAATTATTACTATATTAAATTCTACTTTTTAAATTAAATTCAAGTAATTTTTTGGAGGTTTTATATATGGCGTATGAATGGAAATTTAATCCACGGCCCTATTCTGATGATGAGGCCAAGGACTTATTGAAAGATGTTGTCTCGGCAGAGACTACGGATTGGCATTACAACACGCACCACAAAGGCTACGTTACCTTTCTCAATAAAATTGAACAAGGTTTAGAAAGTGCTGATGCCGGTGCTGCCAACGGCAATTGGAGTGATTTTGGTGAATTGAAAAGACGATTTACCTGGAACCATTCCGGCGCTTTATTGCATGATGTTTACTGGGATGTTATGGGTGGTGATGGCGATGCAAGTAAAGGTGCAGATGTAAAAGCTGCTATCGAAAAAGATTTTGGTTCTTTTGATAATTGGAAAGCTGATTTCAAAGCCGCGACGTTTGCTGCAAAATTGAGTGGTTGGGGAATCCTGGTTTACGACGCACTTTATTCACAACGTTTGATCAATGTGTTGGTTGATGAGCATCAATACGGTGCGATTTGGGGTGGCATTCCTTTGATCTCCTGCGATGTGTTTGAACATGCCTATTACCATAAAGATGGCCCGGGTCGTGCAAAATATATCGATAATTTCCTCAACAATTTACATTGGGGCAGAATAAACGATAGATTTCAGAAATACGTTAAGTAGTGAGTTTTAAACTAAAAAAGCCCGATCAAATGGTCGGGCTTTTTTTTGTGCTGATTCCTGTCATCCCCGCACGCTTTAAGCGGGAATCCAGGCACGAACTATGAATGGATTCCCGACAAGAACATTCGGGAATGACGACCCCCGATGGACGCTAAATAGTTGCAGGTTTACCCCGCCTGCTCTTTAGCAACCTTTTTGAGTTTTTCATTGGCGAAAATGGCAACCTCGACACGGCGGTTTTGTTGGCGCCCATCAACTGTTTCATTGGAGGCAATTGGTTGAGCTTCGCCATAGCCCTGAACAGTGAACCGTTTGACCAATACATTTTTGTTGGTCAGAAAGCTGGAAACAGATGCTGCGCGTTTATTCGAAAGATCTAAATTGTACGAATCTGACCCGCTGGCATCGGTATGGCCTTCAAGAACGATGTCCGTGTCTTCATACTTATTTAAAATTTCAGCAAGGTTTGTGAGGTTCGTTTTGCTGGCAGGGCTTAGCGCAGATTGGTTGACTTCAAACAAAAGTCCGGAATCAAATGTAATTTTGATGCCTTCGCCAACGCGTTCAATTTTAGCGCCGGCAATGTCTTCACGCATTTCCTTGGCTTGTTTATCCATGTAATCGCCGATGTAGGCTCCGGCTATGCCACCAACTGCTGCACCTACAATGGCGCCAATGGCTGTATTCCCGGCGGCTTTACCGATCAATCCTCCGATAAGACCACCGCTACCTGCACCAATTATTGCACCTTTCTGATCTTTGCTCATTGAAGCGCAAGAAACCAATGCCAAACACATGGCAAGAATCGTGAGTATAACTGCAATTTTTTTCATTTTGAATCCTTTTATAGTGATAAATAAAGTCATGACTATTTTTATCTGACAAACTACAAAGAAGTTAAAAAGGTTTCAGGGAGATTGTGTTTTTGCATGAATTATTTATAACGGATTTTTATGAACCTAAAACAACTACGCCTGGTCTGAAAAAACAGGCGTAAATAATGATTGGCCTAAAACTCACAAATATGTCATTCCTTCGGCACGCTCAGGACGGTGTCTGAGCGTGAGTTCCCAAATCTTTCGCTTGAGGCAAAAGTTTGAAGCGCGAAGAATCTTCTGCTTGCGAGAAAGATTCTTCGCACATCAACAGCTACTTTGAAAAGTAGTCTCCGGGGCTTTGTGCTCAGAATAACTTGAATATGTAGTTTTCGTACAGACACTAATTAAGCTAAGATGCGTTTGGCTTGTAACTTTGCAACGCCCGCATATATTGGGCACGCTCAAAGGCGCTCGGGTTTTCGCAATTTTTTTGGCTCATACTGCCTTGCATTTGTAAAACCGATTCGTATTCGTGTTCTTCCATCCAGTCTATTAAATCCTGTTCGATTTGCCGTAAATGGTCGATGCCATGTTTTAACAGCACCGAACATAATTGAGCGACACTGGCGCCGGCCATCAATACTTTTAGGACGTCTCCAGCTTTGTGAATACCGCTGGTAGCGGCAATATCGGCCTGAATGGTGCTGTACAGAATAGCAACCCAGCGCATGGGCAGGCGTAAGGCCATTGGGGTGCTCAAAATTACGCGTGGAACAACGGTCAGGTTTTCAAGATCGATATCGGGTTGATAAAATCGGTTGAAAAGTACCAGTGCATCAGAGCCGGCTTCATCGACTTTTTTTGCCATATTTGAAAAATTACTAAAAAATGGACTTAGCTTAACTGCAACCGGAATTTTTATTACAGACTTAACTGATTTTATAATGTCAACGTAGGAATCTTCAACTTTTGAGCCGGGCTCTTCCATATTGGAAGGAATATGATAAATGTTTAATTCAAGGGCATCAGCGCCGGCGTCTTCGATATATTTGGCGAATTCTGTCCAGCCGCCGTTTGTGTCTGCATTTAGGCTGGCAATGATGGGAATATCGACAGAGCTTTTGGCTGATTGTATATGGTCGAGGTACTCGTCGGCGCGTGCCACATACTCATCGGGTTCCGGGAAATAGGTTAGCGATTCGGCAAAGCTCTCGGTGCCATGGGTCATGTGATGTTCAAGCTCAAGGGTTTCGTGCTTGAGCTGTTCCTCAAACAGAGAATACAGTATCACTGCCGGCGCACCGGCATCCTCCATTCGTTTAATATTTTCAATGTCTTCAGAAAGCGGTGAAGCTGAAGGCACCAGCGGCGTGCGTAGTTGCAAGCCCATATATTTTGTTGTTAAATCCATTTTATTTACTCCATTTTTATCTCAATATTTTTAGAATTCGATTTCATGCAGAATGCTTTTCAAGCTATTGTTTATTGCCTTTCTCATTTTTACGAGCTGCCATGTATTCATACATTCGCCACTGATCGTGGATATCCTGCTGCGCCTGTTTTAGAAATCTTTTCGCATCCTTCGGTTTGCTCTTGGTGAGCATCTTAAAGCGGTTTTCTTTATACATGTAATCTTGAACAGGAATCTTAGGTCGACGCGAATCGAGTTGGAATGGATTTTCACCATCCACATCTTTTTCAGGGTGATAGCGGTAAAGCAGCCACTGACCTGAGTCCACCGCAGCTTTCTGGTTTTGCATCGCTGTGGTCATGTTGATGCCGTGGGCAATACAATGGCTGTACGCGATAATCAGCGAAGGCCCGTCATAGGCTTCAGCTTCGATAAATGCTTTCAGTGTATGCTCATCTTTTGCGCCCATGGCAACCTTTGCAACATAAACGCTGCCGTAGCTCATGGCGATGAGACCGAGGTCTTTTTTACCAATCTGCTTGCCGCCTGCTGAGAATTTTGCAACGGCTCCAAGCGGGGTTGCTTTGGAAGTCTGGCCGCCGGTGTTCGAATAAACTTCGGTATCCAACACCAAAATATTGACATTGCGACCGCTGGCAAAAACGTGATCCAGGCCGCCAAAACCGATGTCGTAGGCCCAGCCGTCGCCACCCATAATCCAGACGCTCTTTTTCACAAGATAATCGGCTAAACTCATGAGCGATTCTATATCCACTTTTTCAGCATCGTTATCGGCTTTTAGTGATTTTAGATTTTTCTTAAGGATTTCAACCTGTTCTCTTTGTTCAAAAATTTCCGCTTCATCAATTTGTTCAGAATTCAGAACTGCTGCGACCAGGCCACTTTCAAGTTTGGCATCGAGTTTTCGCAGCAATTCTTTCGCTTGCACAATTTTTTTGTCAATTGAAAGTCTGAATCCCAATCCAAACTCGGCGTTATCTTCAAATAGAGAATTTGACCATGCCGGCCCGCGACCATCAGCGTTGGTTGCCCATGGCGTGGTAGGCAGATTGCCACCGTAAATCGACGAACAGCCTGTAGCGTTGGCAACCAAAGTGCGGTCACCGAATAATTGACTAACCAGTTTAACATAAGGTGTTTCGCCACAGCCGGTACATGCTCCTGAGAACTCAAACAGCGGTTCCTGAAATTGTTGTGACCGGATTTTTCCAACATTAATTTTATTGCGATCCAACTCCGGAATGTCCAGAAAGAAATCCCAGTTCTTCTTTTCTTGTTCTACTAACGGTTTTTGCGGAACCATGTTAATAGCCTTGAGGCGGGTTTCGGTTTTGTTTTTAGCCGGACAAACATCCACGCAAATTGCGCAACCGGTACAATCTTCCGGTGCAACCTGAATCGTGTATTTCATTTCGGCTAGTTCTTTGTCTCTAATATTTGTGGCCTTGAAAGTTTCCGGCGCATTTTCCAAATAAGAGGAATCGTATACTTTAATCCGGATTACACCATGCGGACAAACCATGGCACATTTACCACATTGAATACAGATATCCGCATCCCATTCCGGGATTTCCAGGGCGATATTGCGTTTTTCCCATTTGGCTGTAGCAGTCGGGAAAGTGCCATCTACCGGCATGCAGCTGACCGGCAGACTGTCGCCTTTACCTGCGATAATTGTGCCGAGCACATCTTTAACAAACTCCGGTGCTTTTTCTGAGACAGGCGGCAGGAGATTTATGGAGCTATTTAATTTTTCCGGCGCAGCCACTTCAAATAGATTCTCCAACGTGTTATCAACGGCAACCAGATTCAAGCGTACAATTTCATCACCTTTTTGGCCGTAAGTTTCATGAATGGATTTCTTAATCGCCTCGATTGCTTTATCACGCGTCAGTACACCGGAAATAGCAAAGAAACAAACCTGCATAATCGTGTTGATCCGGCGTCCCATACCGCTTTTTTGAGCGACGGTGTTTGCATCAATAATATAGAATTTGATTTTTTTATCAATAATAGCCTGGACGTATGGCACTGGCAAGTGCTGCAAAATTTCATCTTTGGAGTATTCTGTGTTCAGTAGGAAAGTCCCGCCGTCGACAATATCTTCCAGAATGTTAAAGCGGTCGAGAAAAATAGGCTGATGACAGCCGATGAAATTAGCTTTCGTAACCAGGTAGGTCGATTGAATTTGATCGGGACCAAAACGCAAATGCGAAACCGTCACTGCACCGGCTTTTTTCGAGTCGTAAACAAAATAACCTTGCGCATAGTTTTCGGTTTTTTCACCAATAATTTTGATGGAATTTTTGTTGGCGCCAACGGTACCATCGGAACCAAGTCCGTAGAACAAAGCACGAATGACGGTGTCAGGTTCAATGGAGAAAGTTTCATCATACGGCAAGCTGGTGTGTGTCACGTCGTCGTTAATGCCAATGGTGAAATGGTTCTTTAGTTCTTTTTCATTGAGATGCTCATAAATGCCCTTAATCATTGCTGGCGTGAACTCTTTGGAAGAAAGCCCATATCGCCCGCCAATAATTCGCGGCAATGCAGTTAATTCACCCCAGCCATTTTGCAGACCTTCATGTAAGGCGGTGAGGCAGTCGAGGTAAAGTGGCTCTCCGGTTGCGCCCGGCTCTTTGGTACGATCCAAAACGGCGATGGTCTTAACCGAAGCGGGCAAAGTTTCCAGAAACGCTTTTTGGTCGAATGGCCGGTACAGCCGAACTTTGACGAGGCCAACTTTCTCCCCTTGATTATTGAGATAGTTTACTGTTTCATGAACTGTTTCACAGCCGGAACCCATTAGCACGACAACTCTGTCCGCATCCGGCGCGCCCAGGTATTCGTAAAGTTTGTACTGTCTGCCGGTGAGTTTGGCAAATTTGTCCATAGCTCTTTGAGTAATCTCCGGACAATCATTGTAAAAAGTATTGACAGTCTCACGACCCTGGAAATAAACATCCGGATTTTGTGCGGTGCCGCGTAAAACGGGTTTGTCGGGAGTTAAAGCTCGTTCCCTGTGTGCGATGACAAATTTATTGTCAAGCATTGTTCGCATTACATCGTCGGAAATAAGTTCCACTTTTGCGACTTCGTGGGACGTTCTGAAACCATCAAAAAAATGGAGGAATGGCAAGCGCGATTCCAGGCTGACTGCCTGAGAGATTAAGGCGAGATCATGCGCTTCCTGTACTGAATTTGAGGCCAACAAGGCAAAACCTGTGGAGCGTGTGGCCATCACATCACTGTGGTCGCCAAAGATCGAAAGACCTTGTGCCGCAATTGAACGGGCAGCTACATGAAATACGGCCGGAGTTAGTTCTCCGGCAATTTTAAACATATTGGGAATCATGAGCAGCAAACCTTGGGACGCCGTAAAGGTCGTGGTCAGGCTGCCTGTTTGCAAGGCGCCATGTACTGCGCCAACTGCGCCGCCTTCGCTTTGCATTTCAACAACATCCGGAATCGTACCCCAAATGTTGGGTTTTGTTGCGGCCATCCATGCGTCAGACCATTCGCCCATTGGCGAGGATGGCGTGATTGGGTAAATTGCGATGACTTCATTTATTCTATAAGCGATATAGGCAACTGCTTCATTGCCATCAATCATTTTAAAAATCTTATTACTCATAACCCCTTTTCTCCCGTTAGTTTATATGT